>JACQJQ010000170.1 GCA_016204945.1 Elusimicrobiota bacterium | reverse complement strand
GGTCTCGTCGATGCCCATGTCCGCGCGGTAGGAAATCGCCCGGTCGGTGAACAGGGAGGCGAAGCAGCGGCGGCAGGCGTCAAGAAGCGCGGCGCGCCCGCGGACGTTGAGGAAGGTCTCCTGCTGGCCGGCGAAGCTGGCGTCGGGAAGATCCTCGGCGGTGGCGCTGCTGCGCACGGCCACGTCGACGTCCTTGCCCTCGCCGAGCCGCTCGTAGGCCGCCCAGATCTCCCGCCTCAAGGCGGCGGGAAATTCGGCGCCCAGGATCGCCTCGCGCGCCTCCCGGCCGAAGCGCCGCAGCTCCTCGCTCCCGCCCGGGCGGCGGACGACGCGCCCCTTGAGGCCGGAGGCCTCGATGAAGCCGCGATAGGCCTGCGCCGTGATCGCGAAGCCGTCGGGCACCGGCACGCCCGCGGCGGACAAGGCGCGGCGCATCTCTCCCAACGACGCGTTCTTGCCTCCCACCGAGGGGACGTCCTCGATGCCGATCTCCGAGAACCATTTGACCAGCCGCAGGGCGGGCTCCGTGATCGTCATGCCTGGCCGCCCCGCAATGAACATGCCAGCGCCGGGCCCCGAACCCGCTACGACCGCGAGTCGAAGACGTAGCCCTTGCCGCGGTGGGGCTTGAGCCGCGCGCCCCACTCGCGGCCCAGCTTGCGCCGCAGCGAGGAGATCGTGGCGTTGAGCACGTGGTCCTTGAAGTCGGACTCGTAGTCCCACAGCGCCTCCCAGAGGTAGGCGCGCGTGTGGAGCATGTCGGGGCGCTGCAGGAAGATCTTGAAGAGCTCCAGCTCCTTGGGAGTCAGATGGACGGTGCGCCCGTCGAGGCTGAGGCTCTCCGACTCGACGTCGAGGGCCAGGCCGGGAAAGCGCCGCCGCGCGCCCGTTTCCAGCGAGAAGCCCTGACGGCGGGCGATGCTGCGCAGGCGCGCGAGCAGCTCCTTCTCGTCGAACGGCTTGCCCAGGTGATCGTCGGCCCCCGCGTCGAGCGCGGCGACGATGTCGTTGGCCGTGCTCCTGCCCGTGACCATGAGGATGCCGAGCGCGCGCGTCCGGGGGTGGGCGCGCAGGGCCTTGGCGATGCTCGCCCCGGAGATGCCGGGCAGGATCCAGTCGAGCACGAGCAGGTCCACGGGCTCGCGGCGCAGGACGTTGAGCGCCTGCTCGCCGTCGGGCACGACGCGGGCCGAGAAGTCCTTCGCGGCGGGGGTCGCGAAAAAGCGGCCGTAGAACAGGCGCATCTCCTCCTCATCCTCGACCACGAGCACGTGCCGGCGATTCATGCCGGGTTTTATTGTACAAAGATTCGCCTTGACCGAACGCGGTCAAAACAGTATAATCATCAAACGAAGTAAACAAACAAAATGGAGTCATTGTGCCCGAACGAACCTTCACGACCCACGACATCGCCCGCTTCTGCGACGTATACCCGTCCAGCGTCTCGAATTGGATCAACAGCGGGCGGATCAAGTCCTACCAGACGCCCGGCGGCCACCACCGCGTGTCGCGGGCCGATCTCCTGGACTTCCTGACCCGGCAGAACATGCCGATCCCGGCGGAGCTCAAGACGCTCGCGCGCGTGCTCGTCGTCGACGACGACGAGGAGATGGCGCGCGTCATCGAGAAGGCGTTCGCGCGCCACGGCGGCGTCTTCGAGGCCGAGGTCTGCGGCGACGGCATCGAGGCGCTCATCCGCATCGGGCAGGAGCCCCCGGCTCTGGTGATCCTGGACATCGTCCTGCCCAAGATGGACGGAATCCAGGTCTGCCGCGTGCTCAAGGCCAAGCCCGAAACCCGCGGCATCAAGATCGTCGCCGTGACGGGCAAGAAGCCCCCCTTCAGCGAGCGCAAGCTCGAGGAAGCGGGCATCGACGCGTTTTTCCGCAAGCCGCTGGATCTCGCCGAGCTCGTGTCCAAGTCGGCGGAGCTGCTGCGCCTGGAAGCGGCATTGGACGTCAGCAAATAACCCCCAAGAATACCACGACGCCCCCCACCATGAAGCCCGCGGTCCATTTCCTCCTGGAGTATCTGGAACAGGAGGGCGTCGATTACATCTTCGGCATCCCGGGCGGCCCCATCATGCCGCTCTACGAGGCGCTCTACGCGCGGGGCCGCATCAAGCCCATCCTCGCCAAGCACGAGGAGGGCGCGGCCTTCATGGCCGACGGCTACGCGCGGGCCTCGGGGCGCATCGGCGTCTGCTGCACGACGACGGGGCCCGGCGCCACCAACGCTCTGACCGGCTTGGCGGTCGCCTACGCCGACCAGATACCGGTGCTGCTGCTGACGGCGCAGGTCCCGACGCACCAGTTCGGCATGGGCGCGTTCCAGGAAAGCGGCCCCGAGACCATCGACCTCGTCGGCCTCTTCAAGCCCGTCACGAAGTGGAGCGCGATGATCCCCCACCCCGCGCGCACGGCCGCGAGCATCCGCGCCGCCCTGCGCCTGATGCAGAGCGGCCGGCCCGGCCCCGTCCACCTCAACATCCCCCTCGACTACATCTCCCGCCCCTTGGAGGACGAGGCCCCCGTGCCCGCCCCGCGCTACCGCTTTCCGGGCGCGACGTTCGACCGCCGCGCGGTCCGCGAGGCGGCGGCGCGCCTGCTCACGGCGCGGCGCCCCGTCATCCTCGCTGGGCACGGCGTCAACGTCTCGCGGGCCTGGGAGCCGCTGCGGGCGCTGGCCGAGCGCCTGCGGATGCCGGTGGCCACGAGCTTCAAAGCCAAGGGCGCGCTCCCGGAGGACCATCCCCTGTCCCTGGGCGTGTTCGGCCACTCCGGCAGCGCGGCGACGCGGGAGTTCGTCCTGAGCCCCGAGACCGACCTGCTCTTCGTCGTGGGCAGCGCGCTGGGGGAAGTCAGCTCCTGCGGCTTCGACCGCGGCCTGGCGCGCAAGAAGTCCTTTCTCCAGTTGGACGTCGACGCCGGCGTCATCGGCCGCAACTTCCCCGTGGACGTGGGGCTGTGCGGCGACGCGGCGGCGACGCTCGTCGAGCTGCGCTACGAGGCGGAGCGGCGCCTGAAGTCGGGCTGGGCGGCCGCGGCCCCGTTCCTGCCGCCGCCGCGCGTGGAAGACCCCCTCCTCCCGGACGCGCCGGGAGCCGGGCTCTCGCCGCGCGCCCTGCTCGCGGAGCTGCGCGCGGCCCTGCCCCGCGACGCGGCCGTCTTCGTCGACAACGGCTCGATCCGGGCCTGGGCCGGGGTCCACTTTCCGGTGTACCGGGAGAACGCCTTCTTCGTGAACATGGGCATGGCCTCGATGGGCTACGCCGTCGCCGCGAGCATCGGCGGCAAGCTCGCGCGCCCGAACACCCCCGTCGTCGCGCTCGTCGGGGACGCGGCCTTCGCGATGAACGGCATGGAAGTGCACGCCGCCGTCGAGCACAAGGTGCCCGTCATCTGGGTCGTCGTCAACAACGGCGGCCACGGCATGATCTACCACGGCGAGAGGGCCCAGTTCGGAGGCAAGTTCCGCAGCTCGGTGTTCAGCCGGGAGCTCGACGTCGCGGGCATCGCGCGCGGCCTGGGCGCGCGCGCCGTCCGCGTCGAGCGGCCCGGCGAGCTCGCCCAGGCCGTGCGCCGCGCGCTGGACGCGGACGGCCCCGTCGTCATCGACGTGCTCAGCAATCTCGCGGACGCGCCGCCGATGGGCGCGCGCGTGCGCGCCCTGCAGCAGGAGCTGGCCGCCGCCTAGGAGTCAACCGATGCGCACCCATGACTTCACCGACTTCAACAAGCTCGCTGAGCTCGTCCTCTCTTACCGCCGCGCCAAGCCCATGCTCGTGGCGCTGCACTACGACCTGTTCAGCGAGATCGCCAAGGGGCGCGTCACCGCCGCGAGCCTGGCCGCCGAGCTGGAGCTCGACGCGCCCGCGCTGGAGCGCCTCCTCGACGCGCTCTGCGCGATCGGCTGGCTGGAGAAGCGGGGCCGGCGCTACCGCAACACCCGCGCCGGCCGGCGCCTTCTCGTGGAGACGAGCCCCGAGTACGTGGGCAGCAACCTGAAATACCAGGAGCACACGTGGGACGCCTGGTCGGACCTGCGCTACGTCATCAAGGAAGGCAAGCCCCGGCGCGGCCTGCTGGACTGGATCCGCAAGGACTTCTTCACGGCCGACTACATCAAGGCCATGGGCGACGTCACCCGCCATCCCGCGCGCGAGCTCGCCGAAAAGCTCGACTGGACGGGCGTCGCCCGGACCTTGGACGTCGGCAGCGGCGCCGGCACCTTCAGCGCCGCCTTCGTGGAGAAGTCCCCCTCGGCGGTCGCCGTCCTCCTGGACCTGCCCAAGCCCCTGGCCGTGGCCAAGAGCCTGCTCAAGCGGCATCCCGGCGCGGACCGCTTCCGCTTCAAGCCCGCCGACTACCTCGCGGACAGCCTGGGCGAAAACGAGTATGATCTCGTGCTCATCTCCAACGTCAGCCGCGTCGAGGACGAGAAGAGCAACCGCCTGCTCGTCGCGAAGGCCCATCGGGCGCTCAAGAAAGGAGGACGGCTGATCATTCACGACTACGCGCTCGATCCGGACCGGACGAGCCCGCTGTTTCCCGCCCTGATGAGCCTCCACGTCCTGCTCTTCACCGGAAAGGGGCGGGCCTACACGGCCGCGGAGTACGAGGGCTGGCTGCGCGGCGCGGGCTTCAAGGCCCTCTCGGGCATCCCCATCGCGAAGGAAAGCCTGCACCCCTCGCTGGCCGTCGTCGGACGCAAGGCCTAGCCCGCGATGCGAGCCATCGCCCTGCTCCTGCTGCTCGCCGCGCCGGCGGCCTACCCCCAGCCCGGGGCGGTCCTGCGGGTGTGCGACGACGTCGTCGACCCTCCGAGCCTCAACCCCCTCAAGGAATTCTCGGAGAAGAACCACACGATCATCCAGCAGATCTTCGACGGGCTGGTGCGCTTCGACCCCGAGGGGAACGTCGAGCCGGCCCTGGCGTCCGATTGGCGCTGGATCGACGAGAAGACCCTGGAGATGCGTCTGCGCCCCGGGGTCCGCTTCCACGACGGCGAGCCCATGAACGCCGAGTCGGTCCGCTTCAGCCTGGAGAAGTTCGTCGATCCGAAGTCCGGCTTTCCCGGAGCCGGCTTCCTCGGCTCCATCGAGCGCGTCGAGGTCGTCGACGCCGAGACCGTGCGCATCAAGACGCGCTTTCCCGACGGCATCCTCCTCAACCGCCTGGCCGGCCTGGTGACCATCATGCCGCCGCGCTACATCGCGGCCCGCGGAGAGGAGTACTTCGGCGCCCATCCGGTCGGCACGGGGGCGTTCCGCTTCGTCTCATGGGAGGCGGGAAGCAAGATCGTCCTGGAGGCGAACGAACACTACTGGGCGGACGGATATCCCAAGTTCCGGGGGCTCGTGTTCCACTTCCTTCCGGTGGACAAGCAGGTCTCGGGGCTACTGGACGGGACCATCGACGTCGTCACGGAGCTTCCGGGGACGGCCACGCTCAAGGTCGTCAAAAGCGGCATCGCCGACGTGGTCAAGAAAGAGAGCTTCTACACGATCGGCTCCAGCGTCAACGTCAGCTCCGGCCCTCTCGCCGACAAGCGGGTCAGGCAGGCGATCAACCACGCCATCAACCGGGAGGAGCTCGTCCGCTACGATCTCCTGGGAAACGGCAAGCCGCTGGCCACCCTGAGCATGGCCGGGGAGACCGGCCACGACCCGAGCCTGCGTCCCTACGCCTACGACCCGGACAAGGCCCGGCGCCTGCTCCGGGAGGCGGGCTATCCCAACGGCGTCAAGCTCCGGGCGATCGTCAAGATGCAGGGCGAGCGGACCATGCGCATCATCTCCACGCACCTGGCGAGAGTCGGGATCGTCGTGGACCAATACCTCTCGACCGACGGCAACACGATCCAGGAGATCCGGGACAACTATTGGGACTTCACCATGGGCGGCTGCCCCGACCCCATGGCCCACTCCTTCTTCATCCAGTCGGTGTTCCTCTCCTCCTTCTCCCCCTTCAGCATCGCGCGCAGCGCGGAGTACGACCGCCTGCTGGGCAAGATGGTCACGGCCCTGGACGCCCAGGAGCAGGAGCGCGCGGGCATGGAGCTGGACCGCTACGTGTACGAGCAGGCCCTCGGCGTCTTCACCTATCAGCGGGTCAAGACCTACGGCGTGAGCAAGGCGGTGAGCTTCGTTCCGTCGATCACGGGGATGTCCTACTTCCACCTGAGCCGTCCGGCGGGAAAAATCGCCCGCGCGGGCCTAGCGCGCTGAGCCGGGACGGCAGACGTCCATCTTGTCGGCGTTCAGGCTCATCGGAGGAGAAAACAGGACGAGGGCCTCGATGGGCGAGGAGCCGGTGCTCATTTGATGCGGCATCTTGGGCGGGATGTAGAGGACAGAGCCCGGCCTCAGCCGGACGCTGCGGCCGCCGATCACGCCCTTGCCGGAGCCGCTCAGGATGTAGATCCATTCCCGCGTCCTGCGGTGGAAGATCGCGTGATGCTCGTAGCGGGGAGGAAGCCGGACGTGCACCGCGCCGACGTTGGGGATGTGGCGCGGACCGGAGACGGGGCGGACCTGGAGCTTGAAGAAGACATGCCGGCGGGCCCGGCTCACGTGCGAGACGTAGGGCTTGGCTCGGCGGGCACTCATCGCAGGGCAGTTTAGCATGTTGCGCAAGGAGAAGAAGAGATGACCATCCGCCGCGCCTGGACGTTCGCGCTTTCGACCGCCGTCCTCGCCGGGCCGGCATGGGGCTTCAACCAGCCGCCGGCCAACCTCAGCGCCACCACCTTCCTGGACGGCGGCGCCCCTCCCGGGCTTTACTACCTGAACTACTCGATCTTCACGGACGGTCGCCGCGCCGTGGACAAGGACGGCAAGACCATCGACGGCGGCGCCCAGGTGGACGCCTTCGCCCAGCTGCACCAGCTCTACTACGTCGCCGACCGCAAGCTCCTCGGCGCCAAGCTCGCCCTCGACCTGCTCGTTCCGCTCGTCGCCGTCACGGCCAAGGGAAGCCTCGGCGCCGCGCCCGTCACCGCCAACACCGCGGGCATGGGCGACCTCCTCGCGGGATTGGCCCTGCAATGGGACGAGGCAAGCCTCCTGGGACGCCCGCTGCTCCAGCGCTTCGAGTCCGACGTCACGATGCCCACCGGGAAATACGACAAGAATTTCGCGGCCAACCCCGGAAGCAACCTTTGGACGACGGAATCCTACTACTCCTTCGTCTGGTTCTTCGCGGAAAAGTGGGAGACGAGCCTGCGCCTCTGGCACGCCTACCACACGGAAAACCCGGACACGAAGGTCCAGCCCGGACAGCGCGCGCACTTCAGCTGGGCCGTCTCGCGCCAAGTCCTGCCCAAGCTGCGCCTGGGCGCCGCCGGCTACGCGCTGCGCCAGCTCGCCGACGACAAGGTCGCCGGCGTCCGCCAATCCGACTCCCGGGAGCGCGTTTTCGCCGCCGGCCCCGGGCTCGTCTACCAGGGCGGCGGCCTGACGGCGATGCTCTCGCACCCGGTGGAGTTCTGGGGGCAGAACCGCTTCGTCGGCTCGCGCACGACGCTGCAGCTCATCCACCGGTTTTGACGCGAACGAAAGCGCAACTGTTTCCGGAAACAGTTGGGCTGCGGTCCTAAAAAAGTCCGGGAACGCATGGCGCCGTCCTATTGCAATAGCGCGCTCCCGGGGCTATCCTCCCCGGCACCGTGCCCATTCCCAATGTCTTAAAACTGCTCCCGCCGACGCGGCTGTCGGCCAAGCTCCTCTACGCGAT
>JACQJQ010000174.1 GCA_016204945.1 Elusimicrobiota bacterium | reverse complement strand
GCTCGGGGTCGGTCATGATCGTCGCGGGATTGGAGTTGATCAGGCAGACCTTGTAGCCTTCCTCGCGCAGGGCCTTGATGCCCTGCGTGCCGGAGTAGTCGAACTCGCAACCCTGCCCGATGACGATCGAGCCGGAACCGACGACGAGTATCTTTTTAAGGTCGTTTCGCCTGGGCATTGGCCTCCTGGCGGATCCGCATCAGCTTCCGAAAACGCTCGAACAGATAGCGGCTGTCGTGGGGGCCGGCGGAGGCTTCGGGGTGGTACTGAACGGAGAAAGCGGGGAGCTCCGAGTGAGCCATGCCTTCGGAGGTCCCGTCGTTGAGGTTCACGTGGGTCGTCTTGACCGCCGACGGCAGGGTCTTCAAGTCCACGCAAAAACCGTGGTTCTGGGAGGTGATCTCGATCCTTCCCGTCTCCAAATCCTTGACCGGGTGATTGGAGCCATGGTGTCCGAATTTGAGCTTGTAGGTTTTCCCGCCCAAGGCCAGGCCTAAAAGCTGGTGGCCGAGACAGATGCCGAACAACGGCATGCGCTCAACGAGGAGATGCTTGATCGTCTCGATCGCGTCCGCCACGGGCTCCGGGTCTCCGGGTCCATTCGAGAGCAGGACGCCGTCGGGCTTAAGCCGGAAAATCTCCGCGGCGGTCGTCGCGGCGGGGACCACGGTGACCCGGCAGCCCATCGCCGCGAGGCGGCGCAGGATGCCGCGCTTGACGCCGAAGTCCATGACGACGACGCGCAAAGGGCGCTCGTTTTCAACGAAGCCCTCGTCCCAGGAATAAGGGCCTTCGCAGGTGACGGCCAGCGCGAGATTGCGGCCCGCCATCGAAGGCAGGGCCCTCGCTTTGGCGATCAGCCGTTTTTTGTCGTCGTCCGAAGTCGAGATGATTCCGCGCAGCGCGCCCTGGTCACGCAGCTTGAGCGTGAGCGCCCGCGTGTCCACCTCCTCGATCGCGACGACGCCGTGCTTCCTGAGGAAGTCGCCGGCCGTCTGAATCGACTCGTGGTTCGAGGGCGTTTTGCACATCTCGCGCACGACGAAGCCCGACAGCCGCGGCCGCGCGGATTCGTCATCGCCCGCGGTGATGCCGTAGTTGCCGATCAGCGGGTAGGTCATGACGACGCACTGCCCCGCGTAGGACGGGTCGGTCAGGACCTCCTGGTAGCCGGTCATCGCCGTGTTGAACACGAACTCGCCGCCCGCCTCGCCCGCGGCGCCGCAGGAGCGGCCCGAGCAGACCGTTCCGTCCTCGAGAGCCAGCCAGGCCTTGTCGTTCATGCGCGCATCAATGCCTAAAGTGCCTCATGCCCGTCATCACCATCGCCAAATTATGCTCGTCGGCGGCCGCGATGACCTCCTGATCCTTGACGGACCCGCCGGGATGGATGATCGCGGAGATGCCGAGCGTCGCGGCGGCGTCGACGCCGTCGCGAAACGGAAAGAAGGCGTCCGAGGCGAGCGCCAGGGCGTCGGGCCCCTCGTTGTCGCGCCGCCAGAGCTTGAACTTCACGCCGGCCATATGGACCGAGTCCACGCGCGACATCTGGCCGGCGCCGATGCCGACGGTGCGGTCGGGGCCGGCGAGGACGATCGCGTTCGACTTGACGTGCTTGGCGGCGGTCCAGGCGAAGCGCAGGGCGGCCTCCTCCCGGGGGCTCGGCGCGCGCTTCGAGACGATCTTCCAATCCGGGCCGGCGACCGCGCGGTCGGGTTCGGTGACGAGCACCTCGTCTCCGATCGAGCGGTACTGGAGCGCCGCCGTCGGGGGGCGCGTGCGCACGAGGATCCGCACGTTGGGCTTCTTGGTCAGGATTTCCAGGGCCTCGGGATCGTAGCCGGGGGCGACGAGCACCTCGACGAAGCGCTTGGACAAGAGCTCCGCGATCGCGCGCGTGACCGGGCGGTTGAAGGCGAGCGCGCCGCCGAAGGCGGACAGCGGGTCGGTCGCCCAGGCCTTGTCGAAGGCCTGCTCGATGGTGTCCCCAACGCCGATGCCGGCGGGCGTCACGTGCTTGAAAACCACGGCCGCGGGAATGCCGAAGTCCGAGACGGCGTCCCAGGTTCCGGCGGCGTCCAGGAGATTGTTGTAAGAGAGCTCCTTGCCGTGAAGCTTGGAGAAGGACATTCCGGCCTCGGGGGCGTACAGCGCGGCCTTCTGGTGCGGGTTCTCCCCGTAGCGCAGGTCCGCGACCTTGATCAGGCGCCGCTCGAGCGCGGCCGGCAAGCCGCCGGATTCCCGCGGGCCGGCCGCGTCGCCGGCCCAGGCGCCGGCGATCATCGCGTCGTAGGCGGCGGTGTGGCGAAAGCCGGTCAGCGCGAGGCGCTTGCGCGTCTCCCGGGAGAGGCGGCATTGCGCGGCGTTGAGCTCGGCCAGCACGTCCGCGTAGTCGGACGGCGAGGTCAGCACGGCCACGTCTTCGAAGTTCTTGCTCGCGGCCCGGATCAGGGCGACGCCGCCGATGTCGATCTGCTCGATCACCGCCTGTTCGTGGGGGTCCTTGGCTTCGGCCGCCGCCTTCGCGAACGGATAAAGGTTGACGGCGACGAGATCGATCGGTTCAAGCCCGTATAATTGCGCCTCGCGGACCTGCATCGGATCGCCGCGGCGCAGGAGAATGGCGCCGTGAACGTGGGGATGGAGGGTTTTGACGCGGCCGTCGAGAATTTCGGGGAAGCCCGTCATCGTTTCAAGGGGCCTGACGGGGAGGCCGGCCTGGACCAGGGCCTTGAAGGTGCCCGACGTGGATACGATCTCGACGCCGAGCTCATGCAGGCCTTTGGCGAACTCCACGACTCCCGTTTTGTCCGAAACGGAAATCAGCGCCCGCTTGAGGCGGGGCGACGCGTCGTGCGGAGAGGGCTTTACCGTGAGACGGCCATCCTCGATCTTCACCCGGTTTTCGGCGAAGAGAGCGACCGCGCGCGGATAAATCCAGTGCTCCTGCGCGTGCACGCGCGCGGCCAAGGTGCCGGGCGTGTCCGCGGCGAGCACGGGCACCGCGGCCTGCAGGACGATCGGGCCGTGGTCGTACTCCTCGTCGACGACGTGGATCGTGGCGCCGCTGACCTTGACGCCCGCGGCGATGACGGCCTCGTGGACCCTGCGGCCGAACATGCCCTGGCCGCCGAAGGCCGGCAGCAGGGCGGGATGGACGTTGAGGATGCGGCCGTTGTAGGCCTCGATGAGCGGCCGCTTGATCTTGAGCATGAAGCCCGCGAGGCAGATCAGGTCGATGCGGCGGCCCTTGCACTCCTGGGCCAAGTACGCGTTGTATTCCTCGGCCGTCGGATGCTCGTCCTGGGGGCACACCAGCGTCTCGATGCCGAGGCGCTGTGCCCGGCGCACCGCGCCCGCGTCCTCCTTGTTCGAGACGACGAGCGCGACCGAGCCCCGCACGCGGCCGTCGGCGCAGGCGTCGAGCAGGGCCTGGAGATTGGTGCCTTCCCCGGAGGCGAAAACCGCGATTCTCATTTAGACGATCTCGACTCCGTGCCTGCCCTCGACGATCTCGCCGACGACGCGGACCTCGGGCAGGGTCCTGCGCGCCGCGGCCAGGCTTTCCGGGCGGATCACGATGACGAGGCCGAGGCCCATGTTGAAGGTGCGCCACATTTCCTTCTCCGGAACGTTGCCGCGGCGCTGGATTTCGCGGAACAGCGGGTGTATTTTCCAGGCGTCCTTGCGGAAGACCGCCGATCGGCCGCGCGGCAGGATGCGGGGCACGTTCTCGACGAGGCCGCCGCCGGTGATGTGGGAAAGGCCCATGATGATGCCGTCCTCGGCGCGCAGGGCTTTCGCGAGCGCCGCGACCTCGTCGACGTAGATGCGCGTCGGCGCGAGAAGCGCCTTGCCGAATTTGGCGAGGTCGCGGCCCTTGAAGACGCGGCGCGCCAGCGAGTAGCCGTTCGAATGCAGGCCGGAGGACGGAAGCCCCAGGATCAGGTCGCCGGGATAGATCTTGGAGCCGTCGATGACGTCCTTGCGTTTGACGATGCCGACGGCGAAGCCGGCGAGGTCGTACTCGTCCTTCGGGTACATGCCGGGCATCTCGGCGGTCTCGCCGCCCAGCAGGACGCAGCGGCCGAGGCGGCAGCCCTCCATGATGCCGCCGATGATCCTCTTGGAGGTCTTCAGCTTGAGCTTGCCGGTGGCGTAGTAGTCGAGGAAGATCAGCGGCTTGGCGCCGCAGCAGACGAGGTCGTTGACCGACATGGCGACGAGGTCGATGCCGATCGTATCGTGCTTGTCGAGCGCGAAGGCGAGTTTGAGCTTCGTGCCGACGCCGTCGGTGCAGGCGACCAGGTCCCACGGGCCGTCGCCGTCGAGGTCGAGGGGGAAGAGGCCCGCGAAGCCGCCGATGGCCGGGGCCTTGCTCTGGATGTGATCGACGAGCTTGTCGGCGAGATCGATGTTCACGCCGGACTTGCGGTACGTCAGGGTCGCGCTACCCATTCTTTTTCTCCATGCGGCTGCCGGGCTTGATCAGGGGCGCGCCCGCGCGGCAGGGGGGGCACGCCTCGGGCCTCCAAGCCGGGGCCGAGACGGCCCAGAGCGACGCGTACGGGACGTCCAGGTTCGAGCGGCCCTCGGAACGGTCGACGATCGACAGGGCTCCCGAGACGACCCCGCCGCCGGCGCGGACGACGTCGAAAACTTCCTTCGTGGATTTTCCGGTGGTCACGACGTCCTCCACGACGACGACTTGCTCGCCGGGCTTGAGCGCGAAGCCGCGGCGCAAGACCATGATACCATCCGCGCGCTCGGTAAAGTAGTGGCGCACGCCGAGGGCGCGGGCGACCTCGTGGCCGATCATGAGCCCGCCCATGGCGGGAGAGAGCACCAAGTCGGGCTTCCGCGCGCATTTCGCCGCGAGAGCCCCGCCGAGCGCCTCGGCCGCGCCGGGATGGGCGAGGACGAGGGCGCACTGGAGGTAGCGGTCGCTGTGCAGGCCCGAGGAGAGCAGGAAATGCCCCGTGAGAAAGGCGCCGTGGTCGATGAAAAGCCGCTCGACGTTCATTCCTTGTCCAGGGACCTCGGGGCGGCCGCCTTCATCTCGGCCAGGATGTCCAGCGCCGCTTTCCGGGGATCGGCGGCCTGCGTGATCGGGCGGCCGATCACGATGAAATCGACGCCGAGACGCGCCGCCTCGCCCGGGGTCATCACGCGGCGCTGATCATCGAGCGCGGCGTCCTTGGAGCGGATGCCCGGGGTCACGAACTTCATGTCGAGATGCGGGAAGGCCTTCTTGAGCAGAACGACTTCCCGGGGCGAGCAGATCGTCGCGTCCGCGCCGCCGACCCAGCCGAGCTTGGCGAGGGATTTGACCAGGGAAGGGATTTTCGCGGAGGCGGAGAAGATCCTCACGTCCTTGGGGCCCATGCTCGTCAGCACGGTGACGCCCCACAGCTTCGGGCGGGGCATGATCTCCGCCGCGGCGCGCAGCATTGCGGCGCCGCCCAGCAGATGCAGGGAAACGGCGTCGACGCCGAGCTTCTGCGCCTCGCGCACCGCGCGGGCCGCGGTCTGAGGGATGTCGTGAAGCTTGAGGTCGAGGAAGACCTTCCCGCCGTGGCGCTGGACGGCGTCGACGGCGCGCTTGCCGTGCGCGGTGAACAGCTGGAGGCCGACCTTGTACCAGACGATCGTCCCGTGGAGGGCTTTGAGCAGGTCCTCCTGCTTCTTGATGGAGTCGACGTCGAGGGCGGCGATGATCAGGGTCACGCGAGTCCTCGGGTGATCCGTTTCACGGTTCCGGGGCCGCCGTAAACCAATCCGGTGTAGAGCTGGACGAGGTCGGCGCCGGCGTCGAGCCGTTCGCGCGCGTCGTCCGCGGTCGCGATGCCGCCGGCGCCGATGATGGGGAGCGCGCTCAGCGCCCGGATTTTTTTGACGAGCGCGGCCGCGCGGGCCTTCAGGGGCAGGCCCGAGAGCCCGCCCGCCTCGAATTTAAACGCCTCGGGGATCCCGTCCCTGGAAATCGTGGTGTTGGAAGCGACGAGGCCTTGGGCGAGCTTGCCGGCGGCCTCGACGCAGGACGACAGGTCGTCGTCGGCCAGATCGGGGGAGAGCTTGACCAGCACCGGCTTGCGCGCGGCGTTGGCGTCCTGCACGGCGTTCAGGATCGCGGCCAGCTCCCTTGATTTTTGAAGATCGCGCAGGCCGGGCGTGTTGGGGGAGGACACGTTGACGACGAAGTAGTCCCCGTATCGGGCCAGCAGGCGGAAAGTTTGGGCGTACGCCTTGGGGGCGCTTTCGGCGGACGCGCCCTTGTTCAGCCCTAAATTGATCCCCAGCGGGACTGAGGGACGCGGGCACGAGGACAGGCGCAGGGCGACGGCTCGCGCGCCCTCCGAATTGAACCCCAAGCGGTTCAAGATCGCGCCCTGCTTCTCGAGCCTGAACAGGCGCGGCCTCGGATTGCCCGGCTGGGGCTCCAAAGTCACGGAGCCGATCTCCAGAAATCCGAAGCCGAGCCCGGGCAAAATCGAAGTCAGCCTTCCGTCCTTGTCGAAACCGGCCGCCAGCCCGACGGGATTCTTGAATTTTACGCCGAAAACCGTCTTTTCGAGCCCCTTGCCGCCCGGCCCGGTCAGCAGCGACAGCGCCTCCCGCATTCCCGGAACGACCGCCCCGAGAGCCAGCAGCCCCAGAATCTCCTCATGGGCTCGCTCGGCGTCGAGCGCGAAGAGCCAGGGCTTCAGGGCTTCATAAAGCATGGACTATGCGTCCGGCGGAGAGGGTGGTGAGCGCGCGGCCCTTGAGGCGGCGTCCGGCGAAGGGGGTGTTGCGGCTCTTGGAGAAGAACGGGACGGCGGGAGTCCAGGCCGCGTCGGGGTCGACGACGACCAGGTCGGCGTCGGCGCCGGGCGCCAGGGTCCCCTTGTTCTCGAGGCCGAGCAGGGCCGCCGGGCCCGCGCAGAGTCGCTCGACGAGCTTGCGGCGCGTGAGGACTTTCTTGTGGAACAGCTCGGTGAGCGCCGCGGCCAGCGAGGTCTCCAGGCCGATCGCGCCGAACGGCGCCAGATCCATGCCCAGCGCCTTGGCCGCGCAGCCGTGCGGGGCGTGGTCGGTGGCGATCGCGTCGATGGCGCCGTCCGATAAGCCGGCGAGCAGGGCCTGGCGATCCTCGGCGCGGCGCAGGGGCGGATTCATCTTCCAATTCGAGTCGTAGCCGGGAACGTCATCGTCGTTGAGGGAGAAGTGATGCGGCGCCGCCTCCGCCGAGATGCGGATCCCGCGTTTTTTCGCCGCCCTGATCGCGGCCACCGAGGCCGCGGCGGAAACGTGGGCGATATGGAGGCGCGCCCCCGTGAGCTCCGCCAAGGCGATGTCGCGGACGACCTGCACGGTCTCGGCGGCCCACGGCGCCCCTTTCAAGCCCTTGCGCAGCGCCTCGGGGCCGTCGTGCAGGCAGGCGCCGTTCGAGAGGTCGAGGTCCTCGCAGTGATCGATCACGAGCAGCCCCAGGTCCTTCGCGTACTCGAGCGCGCGGCGCAGGAGCCCCGCGTTCATCACCGGCCTGCCGTCGTCGGACAGGGCGGCGGCGCCGGCGGCGCGGAGCTTGGCGAACTCGGTGAGCCGCTCGCCCTTCTGGCCGACCGTGACGGCGCCCGCGAACAGGACGGTGATCGCCGCGTCGCTCCGGGCCTTCGCGCGCAGGAAGGCGAGCTGGGAGGGGGAGTCGCACACCGGCTCGGTGTTGGCCATCGCCAGCACCGTCGTCACGCCGCCGCGCGCCGCGGCCTTCGCGCCGGTCTCGATGGTCTCGTCGCCCTCGCGGCCGGGCTCGCGCAGGTGGACGTGCATGTCCACGAGGCCGGGGATCACCCATTTACCCTTCGCCTCGATGACGGGCGCGCCCTTGAGCGCGGACTTGCGGGACAGGCCCGCCGCGACCGCCGCGATCCGCCCGTCCTCGATCAGGACGTCGCGCACCGCCTCGAGCCCGCGCGCCGGGTCGACGACGAGCCCTCCCGCGACGATCAGGCGCTCAGGCAAGGGACCTCCCCTGCTCGCACAGCGCCAGCACCGCCATGCGGGCGAGCACGCCGTTGGCGACCTGCTCGAGGATCACGGAGCGGGGGCCGTCGGCGACCTCCGAGTCGATCTCGACGCCGCGGTTGATCGGACCGGGGTGCATGACGAGCGCGTCGGGCTTCATCCGCTCGACGCGCTCGGGCGTGAGCCGGTAGGCCAGGGCGTAATCTTCCAGCGAGGGCACGAAGCCCTGCTCCATGCGCTCGATCTGCAGGCGCAGCACGTTGACGGCGTCGGCGCCCTTGAGTGCTTTCTCGACGTCGTGCTCCACGGCGGCGCCCAGCGCCGCTAAATCATCGGGGCATAGAGGCGTCGGCCCGCAAAACGTCACTTTGGCGCCGAGCTTTTTGAGCGCG
>JACQJQ010000171.1 GCA_016204945.1 Elusimicrobiota bacterium | reverse complement strand
GAGGAGGAGGCGGCGGAGGACGGATCAAGTTGTTCTATCGCTCGGCCGCCATCGGAAGCGTCGCTTTGTCGACCGCCGCCGGAGCCGCCGGCGGCCTCGGCGGGTTCAGCGGCTTCGTGGACGTCGCGACGCCGTCATTCGCGGGTTCCACCGGCACGGTGAGCTTCGGGTCGGTGGCGTCCTCCCCGGGGGCGTTCGCGGCGGCCTCCGTGCACGCCACCTCGATCAGCTGGAGCTGGAGCGCCGCGCCCTCCTTCGGCGATGCTCCGGAGGCCTCTCGGCTCTATCGCGTCTTCCCCGCCACCGCCGCGGCGCCTGTCCCGGCCCCGCAGGCGACGGCGTCGAGCGCGGCCGCGGGCGTGACCGAGGCGGCCCTCACGCCGAACACCACCTACGCCCGTTTCGCGACCGCCTACACGGATTGGGGGGACTCGGCTCCCTCGGGCGCCGTCTCGACTCATACGCTGGCAGAGACGCCCGTTCCGGGCGCGCCCGTGTTCACGGGCGTCGGCGCGACCGCGCTCACGCTCGCCTGGAACGGCGGCGCCAATCCGTCCTACACGGTCTATGAGGTCGACGCCGCGACGTCGGCGGGCTTCGCGGCGCCCGTCGCGACGAGCTTCGCCGCGGCGGCGTCCTCCTCGCCCGCGGGCCTGGCGCCGAACACGACCTACTACTTTCGCGCGCGCGCGGTGAACCTCGACGGCGTGCCGACGGCTTATTTCGCGACGCAGGCCACGGCGACGCTGGCCGGTGTTCCCGCGGCGCCGATCGCCGGCCCGGTGCACATCACGAGCGGGGTCTTCAGCTGGTCCGCCGGGGACAATCCGCCGGACACGCTCTACACGGCGCAGGTGTCCTCGGACAATTTTTTCTCGCTTTCCGACTCGTCGGACACGCTCGCGACCTCGACGACGTTCTTTCTGCTCGCGCCGGGCACCCAGTACTTTTTGCGCGTGCGGGCCGTCAACCGCGGAGGCGTCGCGAGCTCCTTCTCGACCGTGATTTCCACGATCGCGGGCGATCTCTCGAATACGGCGGCGCCCGCCGCCCCGGGCGCCCCGGTCGCCGACCGCGCGTTCTCGTACGACGGCACGGCCAATTTCATGTGGGCCGGCGCGGCGAGTCCGGTCGGCATTCTCGACTACAACCTGATCGTGGGATCCCTGCCGGGCGCAGGCGACCTGTTCGCGGGCAACGTCGCCGTGGCGAGCTACTCCGCCGCGGGCATGCTCAGCGGGCGCAGCTACTACGCCCAGGTGCGCGCGCGCTCCAACGCGGGCGTCTACGGCGCGTTTTCATCGGTCAGCGCGGCCCTGCCGGTCTTTATTCCGGACCAAAACGCGCCGATCCCGAAGCCTTTCAGCTGGCCGAATCCGTTCGATCCCGCGCGCGGTGACGCGCAGATCGGGTTCTTCCTCGACGAGGCGGGCGACGTCGTGCTCAAGCTCTACACCCTTCAGGGGCGGCTCGTCAGGAGCGCGTCGCGCTCCTTCGGCGCGGGCAATCAAGTCATGACTTGGGACGGCAACAACGACTCCGGCGCGCGGGTCGCCCCGGGCGGCTATGTCGCCGTGATCGAAAAGCGCTATGCCTCGCGCGTCAGCACGCAGAAGCTCAAGATCGCGGTGCTCTACTGATGCATATGAATCCCTTCCGCTCCCTGGCCGCCAAGCTGTCGCTCCTGACCTGCCTGTTCGTGCTGGGGGTCATCGCGCTCATGGCGCGGCAGATCGTCAACGGGATCGAGGAAGGCTTGATCGGGGAGATGAAGGTTCGCGCCGCGTTTTTCGCGCGCTCGTCGCGCGAGGCGATCTTCCCGAAGCTCGATCCGTTCTCGCTCCATTTCCACGTGAAGGAGATGAGCAAGGAGAAGGCCGTGACCTACGCGGGCGTGGTCGACGGCAACGGCTTGGTCCTGTCGCACAGCGACCCGACCCATATCGGCGAACGGCTCGCCGATCCCTTCTCCCTGCGCTCCCTGGCCTCGGACCGCGTCGAGCTTCAGCGCTTCCGGGAAAAGAGCGGGGGTCTCGTCTACGATCTCAGCGCGCCGATCCTGGTGGGCGCGCGCCGGGTGGGGACGGCGCGCATCGGGTTCAATCAAGGCTCCCTCGAGGACGCGCTGAGAGCCCCCAAGAGGCGGATCATCGCGATCGCCGCCGTGGCGACGCTCTTCTCGGCGCTCGGCACCGTTCTCATCGTCGGCTGGATCACGCGGCCGCTGCCGATGCTCGCCGCGGCGGCGCGCGAGGCGGGGAGAGGCAACTTCGACGTGCGCGTCGAATGGCGCTCGCGCGACGAGGTCGGCACGCTGGCGCGCGCCTTCAACGAGATGGCCATCGCCAACTCCCTGCTGTTCCGGGGCCTCCAGGAGGAAAAAGAAAAGCTCGCCGACATCTTCAACGACACGCGGGAAGGGCTCGTGCTCACCGATCCCGGAGGGCGAGTCCTGCTGATCAATCCCTCGGCGCGCGCCCTGCTCGGATGCGGGGACAATCCGGCAGGCACGCTGATCGAGGCGACTCAAGCGGCTTACAAGGCCAAGCCCGCGCTCGATTCCATCTTCGGGGGAGACGCGCGCATCACCCCTTTCGAGCTTCACCGCTCGGAGCCCAAGCTCCTGATTCT
>JACQJQ010000015.1 GCA_016204945.1 Elusimicrobiota bacterium | reverse complement strand
TCGCGTATCCGTTCGCCAGATACCAGTGCACGGCGTCCTTGAGCGCCATCCTCGCCGGCCGGGGCAGGAATCCGAGCTCCCGCTTCGCCTTCTCCGAGGAGAACCACATGTAGTGCTTCGCCATCCTGATCGCGTCGAGCGGAGCCATCGGGATCGTCCCGCGCAGGGCGGCGAGGGCGGTGTCCACGGCGCCGAACGCGTACGCGACCGTGTAGGGCGTCTTGAAGCGGGGGCCGCGCAGGCCGCTGACCTCGGCGAGCAAATCGAGGACCTGCTTGAGCGTGAGGTTGTCCCCGCCGAGGATGTAGCGCTCCCCGACCCGGCCCTTCTGCGCCGCGAGCCAATGGCCCATGGCGACGTCCTCGACGTGCACGAGGTTGAGGCCGGTGTCGATGTAGGACGGGATCCGGCCGTTCAGGAAATCCACGACCAGCTTGCCCGTGGGAGTGGGCTTGATGTCGTACGGGCCGATCGGCGCGGCCGGGTTGACGGTGACGATCGGAAAGCCGTGCTCTCTCGCGAGCTTTCGCGCGAGCACGTCGGCCAGGTACTTCGATTTCTTGTAGTGCCCGACGATCTGCGCAAGGCCGGAGTATTCGCAGGCTTCGTCCACGGGCCTGCGGTCGTCCGGGACTTTCACCGCGGCGACGGAGGAGCAGTGCACGATCTTCTCGGCTCCGGCCTTCGCGGCGGCGCGCAGGACGCTCTCGGTTCCCGCGACGTTGGCCTTGTACATGTCGTCGGGGTTCGGGATCCAGATCCGGTAGTCGGCGGCGAGGTGAAAGACGTAGCGGCAGCCCTTGACGCCGCTCTCGAGGGCGGCGTCGTCCGCCAGGCCGCCCTCCACGATCTCCACGCCCAGGCCGTCGAGGTTGCGCCGGTCGCCTCCCCTGCGCGCGAGCGCCTTGACCTGGAGGCCCTGCTTGAGCAGGAGGCGGGCGAGGCTGGCGCCGACGAAGCCGGTGCCGCCGGTGAGGAAGGCCGAGTCCACTAGCGCTTCGTCCCGGCCGGCTCGCGGGGCTCGGCCTTGGCGAGGACCTCGTCGTAGGAGCCGGCGCGGTCGTAGGACGCCTGCACTTTCTTCGGGGCCTTGATGGACGCGAAGTCGGCGACGAGCTCGAAGAAGCTGGAGAAGCTCGAGAACGCGTCGGCGACCGAGGTGGGCTCGAAGCCGCAGTGCGTCATGCAGTTCAGGCATTTGGGGTTGCCGGACTTATGCCCGTAGCGCGTCCAATCGGTGGTCTCGAGAAGCTCGCGGTAGGTCTTGGCGTAGCCGCCCTCGTTCATCAGGTAGCACGGGCGCTGCCAGCCGAACACGTTGCGCAGGGGGTTGCCCCACGGCGTGCAGTCGTACTGGCGCTTGCCCTCCAAGAAATCCAGGTAGAACGGGGAGTGGTTGAAGGCCCAGCCCTTTTCGCGCCAGCCGCGGAGCGCCTCCTTGAACCAGGCCTTGGACTGCTCCCGCTTCAAGAACAGCTGCTGCTCGGGCGCCTTCTCGTAGGCGTAGCCGGGAGAGATCATCATGCCGTCGAGACCCATCGCCATGTTGTCGTCGAAAAACCGGCGGAACTCGGCCGCGTCCTCGCCCTGGAAGATGGTGGAGTTCGTCATCACGCAGAAGCCCTTGGACTTCGCCAGCTTGATCGCGCTGACGGCGGTTTTATACACGCCCTCCTGGCAGACCATGCGGTCGTGCGTCTTCTCCACGCCGTCGAGATGGACGGAGAAGATGAGGTAGGGGGAAGGCGAGAACCTGTGAAGGTTCCGCTCCAGCAGGATGGCGTTCGTGCAGAGATAGACGGTCTTGCGGCGGGCGACCATGCCCGAAACGATCTTGTCGATCTCGGGATGGATCAGGGGCTCTCCGCCGGCGATCGAGACCACGGGCGCTCCGCACTCCTCCACGGAGTCGAAGCACTCCCGGGGAGTCAGCCGCTTGCGCAGGATGTCGGTCGGATACTGGATCTTGCCGCAGCCGGCGCACTCGAGGTTGCAGGCGAACAGGGGTTCGAGCATCATGACGAGCGGGTATTTCTCGACGCCCTTCATCTTTTGGACGACGAGGTATTTGAAGACCGAGAGTTGAGCCTGCAGCGACATAGCCATGTTTACAGCCTCCGAACGGCCGCCTTGCGGTAGATGCCCAGCGCCTGCAGGGGGAAGTTGTTGCGGTACATCGTGTACTCCAGATAGTAGACCTTCGGAAAGCCCGTGCCCGTGAATTCCGTCTCGTCCCACGTGCCGTCCGGGCGCTGGGTCGAGAGCAGATGCTCGACGCCGCGCTGGAGCTCGGGGCCGAAGTCGCCGACGGCCATCAAGGACATGACCGCCCAGGCCGTCTGCGTGGGAGTGGCCGGGCCCCTGCCCTTGAGCGAGGGGTCGGAGTAGGTCTGGCACGTCTCGCCCCAGCCGCCGTTCGGGAGCTGGACGGACTTGATCCACGCCGCGGCGCGGCGCGCGAACGGCTGGTTCATGTCCTCGCCGATCGCGGCGAGGCCGCGCAGGGCCTGCCAGGTTCCGTAGATGTAGTTGACGCACCAGCGGCCGTACCAGGAGCCGTCGGCTTCCTGCTCGGCCTTGACGAATCGGATGGCCTTGGCGGCCGCGGGGTAGGAGGAGTCGTAGCCGCAGTAGCCGAGCAGCTCGAGCACGCGGGCGGTGATGTCGGCCGTGGGCGGGTCGATCATCGCGTTGTGGTCGGCGAAAGGGATCTTGTCCAGGATGGCCTTGGTGTTCTCCTTGTCGAAGGCCGCGAATCCGCCCGTCACGGACTGCATGGACATGAGCCAGTTCAGGCCGCGGAGGAACGCCTTCTCCCGAATCTGCGCGTTCGGCTCCTCGAGGTGCACGTGGCGCAGGGCCAGAAGGACCATGGCGGTGTCGTCGACGTCGGGGTAGTACGCGTTATTGAACTGGAAGTGCCAGCCGCCGGTGGGGCCGCCGGGGTTGGTGTAGGCCCAGTCGCCGCGGACGCTGATCTCCTTTGAGATCACCCACTGGCAGGCCTGCGTCAGGGCCGGATGCGAGCGGTCGAGCCCGGACTCGGCGAGCGATATCATCGTGATCGCGGTGTCCCACACCGGCGAGCGCGAAGGCTGGTAGCGCGTCGAATCCTCGCCGGGCACCTCGAGGCGGTCGAGTTCCTGGAGCTGGGCGACGAGGCGGGGGTCGGTGTCGGGGTAGCCCAGGCACTTCATCGCCATGATCGTGTTGGCGATCCCGGGATAGATGGCGCCGAGGCCGTCGCTGTCCTGGAGGCGCTTGAGAATCCAGTCCTCGGCGAGGCGCAGCGACCAGACGCGAATCCAGTGCCCGCCGCGGCCTTCCATCCCCTTCAGGAAAGAGTCCCACATCAGGAAGAAGGTCGTCCAGGAGACGAGCGCGTGGGGCGCGACGGCCTCGGAGAGGGGGATATGGCGGCGGCTGTCGGGGAACAGCTCGTCGAGCGTCGCGTGCGCGGGGCACGGGATCGCGGGCTGGAACGCCCAGACGATCGCCAGCGGCACGACGATCGAGCGCGTCCAGGCCGACATCTCGTACAGGTTGAAGTAGAACCAGTTCGGAAACAGCATGATCTCGGGCGGGATCGAGGGGACGCCGCGCCAGTCGTACTGGCCGAACAGGGCCAGGTAGAACTTAGTGTAGGTGTTGGCCTTGTGGATGCCGCCGAGGGCCTTGATGCGCTTGCGCGCGGCCTCGAGGCGGGGCTCATGCGGCGCGTGGCCGGCGAATTTCAGCGCCCAGTACGCCTTGACCGTCGCGGAAATCTCCGAGGGGCCGTTGTCGTAGATCGGCCAGCCTCCGTCCGGGTTCTGCTTGTTGAGGATGTGGTTGGCGAGGCGGCGGATCTTGACGGAGCTTCCCCGGCCGAGGAAGTTCAGCAGCATGATCGTGTCGGAATCGATCGTCGAGTCGCCGAAAATGGGGCCGCACCAGTAGCCGTCCTCCTGGTTCTGCATGCGGAGCAGGGCTTCCTGCGCGCGCCGGATGGAGTCGGTCAGGCGCTGGGGAGCCTCCTCGTCCGGGGCGGCGCGCTGCGGCTCCGGGCGGATGCTGCCCAGCAGGTCGGCGGGCTTGCGGTCGCGTCCGAGCGCGAGCCAGCCGGCAACCCGATTCTTGATCATATCCCGAGATTATACCACGGGGGGCGGGAACAATGGACGCGCCTGCCTGGTTGGACAAGGCGGCGAGCAATGAGGCATAATCGCGCGGTTCGATCATCGAGGCGAAATTCCAGGAGACAAACATGACCTCCCGCTGCGCCGCCGTCCTCGCGTCCGCCGTCTTCGCCGCCGCCGCCTGCGGCCCCAAGGAAAAGGCGGTCAAGATCGCGGTCGCGGTGCCGCTGACCGGCGATATGG
Organism: Elusimicrobiota bacterium; assembly: GCA_016204945.1. GTDB lineage: Bacteria > Elusimicrobiota > Elusimicrobia > UBA1565 > UBA9628 > GWA2-66-18. The sequence continues at coordinate 2,937 of JACQJQ010000015.1, read as the reverse complement.
GCACGGAGGGCCAGGGCCTGCGCCGGGCCATCGAGATGGCGGTCGAGGAAGCCAACGCCGCCAAGCGCTTCCCGTACAAGCTGGCCGCGGCGCCGTACGACGACCGCGCGGACCCGAAGGAGGCCGTCAACGTCGCCAACCTGATCGTCTCCGACCCGCGCATCGTCGCCGTCGTCGGCCACTATACTTCCGGCAGCGCGATCCCGGCCGCGAAGGTCTACGCGCGCGGGCCCGTGGCGATGATTTCTCCCGCCGCGACGAACCCCGAGGTCACGGCCCAGCAGAATTCACCGGACTGGATCGGCCCGCGCATGGTGTTCCGCGTCGTGCCGACCGACGACGTGCAGGGCGCCTATGCCGCGCGGTTCGCCTATAAGAGCCTGGGCGCGCGCCGCATGGCCTTGCTGCACGACAAGACCCCGTACGGCCAAGGGCTCGCGGAGCAGTTCAAGAAAACCTACGTCGGCTTGGGCGGCAAGATCATCAGCGAGGACGGCGTCTCCGTGGGCGACAAGGACTTCAAGGCCCTTCTCACCAAGATCAAGGGCGGCGCTCCTCGGCCCGAGGGCATCTACTTCGGAGGACTCTACACCGAGGCGGGGCTCATCCTCAAGCAGATGCGCGAACTCGGCCTCAACGATCCGTTCGCGTTCATTTCGGGCGACGGAGCCAAGACCTCCGGGCTCTTCGACGTGGCCGGGGCCGCGGCGGACGGGGCGTATCTGTCCATCGTGGGAGTGCCCGTCGAGGAGCTGCCCAGCGCCGCGGCGTTCATGGACAGCTACAAGAAGCGTTGGACCGGCGCGGGCGAGGAGCTCAAGCCCTTCGACCACTTCGGCTACGAGGCCGCGCAGATCATTTTCGCGGCGATGGAGCGCGCGGGCGGCCCGGATCGAGCCGGGATCATCGAGGAGCTGAGAAAAACCAATCATACCGGGATCCTCGGCACGACGACGTTCGACGATAAGGGCGATACGCTCAATAAAATCGTGACGATGACGCGCGCCCGGGCCAAGGATCGGACGTTCCCGTCCGTCAAGCAATAACAAGGGTGCTGATCCAGCAGATCATCAACGGTCTGACTTTGGGCGCGATCTATTCGTTGATCGCGCTGGGCTACACCCTCGTCTACGGCATCCTGGCCATGATCAACTTCGCCCACAGCGAGGTGCTGATGCTCGGAGCGTTCCTGGCGCTCGGCCTAGCCGCCTTGCTTCCCGCGCTGTGCGGCTCCGGCGCCGCCGGCCTCGCGGGCATGTTCGTCCTGAGCATGGCGGGCGCGGGCGTCATCAACGTGCTCGTCGAACGCCTCGCCTACCGCCCCCTGCGGCACGTCTCGCGCCTGGCGCCCTTGATCTCCGCGATCGGCGTTTCGATCATCCTGCAGAACGGCGTGTTCCTGTGGGTCAGCACGCAGTCCCTGCGTTTCCCCGAGCCCATCGCGATCGGCCGGCTGGAGGTCTTCGGGGCGACGATCAGCGCTCTGCAGATGGTCATTCTCGCGTCGGCCCTCCTGCTGATGGGCCTGCTGCACTTCTTTGTCGAGCATACCCGGCTGGGCAAGGCGATGCGCGCCTGCTCCGACGACATCTCGACGGCCGGCCTCATGGGCATCAACTCCGACTACATCATCGCGCTGACGTTCTTCGTCGGCGGCGCGCTGGGAGGCGCGGCGGGCGTCCTCTACGGGATGAATTACGGCTCGATCAAATACAACCTCGGCTTCCTGCCCGGCGCGAAGGCGTTCACCGCGGCCGTCCTGGGCGGCATCGGCAATATCCGGGGCGCGGTGCTCGGAGGCTTCATCCTCGGGTTCCTGGAGGTTCTGGCTTCCGGCTACATCCCCAACGGCGCGCAGTGGCGCGACGTGATCGCCTTCGCGGTCCTCATCGTCGTCCTGCTCGTCCGGCCGTCGGGTCTTCTCGGCGAGAAGATCGCGGAGAAGGTCTAGCGTGGGGGCGATCCTGCGCCAGCGCTGGGCGCCGTGGGCGGCGCTCGCGCTCGCCGCCGCGTTCCCCTTCGCCGCGGCGACCCTCGACGCCCAATACCTCGTGCGCGTCGGCGGCGTGGTCGGCCTGTTCATGCTCCTGGGCCTCGGCCTGAATTTCACGCTCGGCTACGCCGGACTCTTCGACCTCGGCTTCATCGCGTTCTACGCGATCGGCGCCTATACGACGGCCATCGCGATGCGCGCGGGCATGCCCGCCCTGCCGGCGCTCGGCGCCGCCGTCGCCGTCACGGTCGCGGCGCGCGCGCTCCTGGGGGTGAGCATCCTGCGCCTGCGCGGCGACTACCTCGCGGTCGTCACGATGGGCTTCGGCGAGATCGCGCGCCTGAGCATCAACAACCTGGACGCGCTCACGAACGGCCCCAAGGGGCTGCAGGTGGCTCCGTGGCGTCCGCTGAATCTTCTTTCCATGGATCCGAACATCCAGTACTACCTGCTCATACTTCTGGCGGTCGCGCTCGGCGCCGCCGCCTCCGGCCGCTTGGAAAACTCGCGCGTCGGCCGCGCCTGGGTCGCCATCCGCGAAGATGAAACCGCCGCCCGCCTTTCCGGCATCGCGGTCCGGCGCTACAAGCTCCTGGCCTTCACCTTGTCCGGGGCCTACGCGGGGCTCGCGGGCGGCCTGTTTGCCCAATGGGAGCAGTTCGTGACGCCCGAGTCCTTCGTCTTTTGGGAATCCATCCTCGTGGTCTCGATCGTCGTGCTCGGCGGCATGGGCTCGATTCCGGGCGTGCTGGTCGGAGCCCTCGTCCTGGTCGGCTTTCCGCCGCTGATGCAGTGGAAGCTCTCGGCGGACTGGATCAATTACCGCTATCTCTTTTTCGGCCTCATCCTGGTCCTGGTCACCTTGTTCCGCCCTCAGGGCATTCTTCCCTCGTCGCGGCGCGAGGCGGAGCTCACGTCATGACCTCCCGCGCGGCCTCCGGGCG
>JACQJQ010000164.1 GCA_016204945.1 Elusimicrobiota bacterium | reverse complement strand
GATCGGCCTCGAGCCCGTCTTGCACATGTACGCCGTGCTGATCACCGTGGCCGTCGAGGGCGACGGGGGGCTCTGCGGCTCGACCCTGCGCGAGGCCTGCTCATGGGGCAAGGTCGCCGTGACCGACGAACAGATGGTATTCTCCGAGGCCACCGTGGCTTTCCCCATCCTGGCGTCGTACGGCTACCACAAGGGCAGCTGGAAAAAGCGCCGCGAGCGGCGCTTCAACGCGCTGCTCAACGACGTGAAGGCGCCGGTTCCGGTCGCCCTGCGCTGAAAGCCCGCGGACGGATCCCCCCCGCCGGCGCGGGCCTCGGCGTCTCGAAGCCCGCGCCGGGCTCTTTTAGCTAGAATTACGCCATGCTCGATTTCGACCCCGGCTCCGCGCCCGAGAAAGACGCCGGCATATTCGGCCTTCCCCACAAGGAGAAAGACGCGGCGCTCGTGCTCCTTCCCGTGCCGTGGGAAGCGACGGTCTCATACGGCGGCGGGACCGCGAAAGGTCCGGCCGCGATCCTGCGGGCCAGCGGACAAATCGACTTGTTCGACGGATCGGTGCACCGGCCGTACGAGCCGGGAATCTTCATGCGCGCCGAGTCCAAGGAGGTTCGGGCGTGGAACAAGGCCGCCAAAGCCGCCGCGCAGAAGGTCCTTCGGGCCGGCGGCCGGGGCGAGAACGGCGGGAGCTTTAAAAAATCCCTGAGGACGGCCAACGACCTGGGCGGGCGCCTCAATGATTGGGTTTATCGCGAGACGAAGAGCCTCATGAGCGCGGGCAAGATCGCGGGCGTCGTCGGCGGGGATCACAGCGTGCCCTACGGCGCCTTTCGCGCGGCGGCGGAAACGCACGGAAAATTCGGGCTTCTCCATTTCGACGCGCACTCCGACACGCGCGACGCCTACGAGGGCTTCCTTTGGTCGCACGCCTCGATCATGCGCAACGCGATGCGCGACCTCCCTCAGATCACGCGCATCACCCAGGTCGGCATACGCGACTACTGCGAGGAGGAGCACGAATTCACGCGCGCGCTCGGCGAGCGGGCGCGCGTGTTCCGCGACGCGGATCTGGCCAAGGGGCGCTTCGCGGGCCGAAGCTGGACCGCGACCGCCCAGGACATCGTCGACACCTTGCCGGACAAGGTCTGGATCACCTTCGATATCGACGCGCTCGACCCCCATCTGTGCCCGAACACCGGCACGCCGGTCCCGGGAGGCCTGCAGTTCGCCGAGGCCGCGCACCTGATCGAGCTCGCCGCGCGCTCGGGGCGGACCATCATCGGCTTCGACCTCGACGAGGTGGCGCCCGCCCCGGGCGGCCGAGGGGAATGGGACGCCAACGTGGCCATGCGCCTGCTCTACAAACTCGCGGCCTGGACCATGGTCAGCCGCGGCCTGCGCAAGACCCGCGCCTGAACCCGCGCGGTCAGCGGCCGGCGCGCAGGGCCGCGGTGGATAAATCGTCTTGACGGACTGCCATGGGGCCGGCTTTGACGATCCTCCGCAGCGAGTCGCCCACATCCGAGAAACGCTCCCGCCGCGGATGGAACGCCTTGCGATAAAGCAGCCTCAAGAGGCCCATGACGCCGAAAAAATTCAATATAGAAACGTACTTTAGCAGGAACCGGCGCACGGGCAGCGGGAAAGCCATATAGACCAGGGCGTACCTGTAGCGGGGGGCCTTGCGCGCGCGCAGGCAGTTCAGGATACCGTGCTTGCGCATGTAGGCCACGACCATTTCCAGGAGGACGTAGCGGCGCCAGTAGGCCACCTCCTCCTTCTCGTAGTCGGTGAAATTCAGGTAGTGGCGGATGTCGCTGGCGTCGACGTCGTAGAGCCCCTCCAGGTAGCGCTCCTCATCGTCGAGCGTCGGGCCGATGAGCCCGACGCGCCGGGCGTACTCGTAGCCCGGGGTGCCGGCGATCGCCTGGAAGAAATTAATGGACATGTCGAAGGGCATCCGGATGTCGTCGGGAAGGCCGCGGGACAGGTTGCGGATCGTCTCATCGACGGTCTCCTGCGTCTCGCCCGGCATGCCCAGCAGGACCAGGGCGCCCG
>JACQJQ010000168.1 GCA_016204945.1 Elusimicrobiota bacterium | reverse complement strand
TGCCGGCATTACTATCTTTCACCGAGGCCGTCCGCTCGTTCGATCGCGATGATCTATCCGGAAAATTATTCGTATTTCAAACCCAGCAAGCTGAAATCGTTCTTCCGGGAGATTCTACGTGTTTGGGTCACGCAGCCGTATATTCCCAGCGAAGATGTCGCGGGATTCGAATATCACCCGAAGAAAAATAGATTTTTGATGGCGGTGGCCCGCCTTTTATTGCCGCTGCTCGCCAGGAGGGGCCTCATTTGCCTTGCGTCTCCGTTCATGACGGAACGCAGCTACGGAATGGAGTTTCGGGCGGGCATGAAATTTTTGGAGATCGGCTGCGGAGCCGGTTGGGAGGCCCATTTGACGGACCCGTCCCTATCAATTCGGAGTATGGCGAGGCGCGGGATATTGGCGGTGGGGGTTGAGCCTTCCGCGGCTTGCCGCGCGGAACTCGTCAAGGATGGGGTAAGAGTTTACCCAACGGTTAAAGCCCTTGAGTTGAATGAAACGGGTTTTTTCGACTTCATTCGAATGAACTGGGCTCTTGAGCATGTTGCGGATCCGGTCGATATGCTGCGGACGCTGACGGGGTTTTGCGGGCCGCAGACAAAAATGCTGATTACGGTCCCGAATTATGACGGCATCAGCTATAAGATCGCCCCGGATTGCATCGAAGTTCCGGTCCATCTGCAGTATTTCACCGAAAAAAGCCTAAGGAAGCTTTGCGTGATGACGGGCTTTAAAGTTGACCGCCTTTTTACTTTTTGCACGCCCAGTCTTCTTGCCGTCATGATCGGTTTCAAAGAAAATAAGGAGCCTAATCAGGTCCTGTATCGGGAGCGGAAGAGACTGCTCGGCCTGATGGATGATGCCTATCGGACTAAGAAGGGCGACGAGTTGTTCTGCCTTCTTTCCAGATCCTTTGAATGAGCCTCAGCGCCACTCGCCCGACAGCCGATAGGATTGACCGCCCATTTCCCGTTTGAACCGGGCGATCCCTTCGGGCGTGGCCTCATTAAGACCGCCCATATCGAGCCAGGAGTATCCAAGCGATCGATATAAGAGAGCTGCCTTCCAGTAGATGAAGTTGTTTGGGCGCAACGGCCGGGCGATCTCATCGGACCAATTGACGATGGCGGTGCACGTGTCCCCATGGCCGATGAAGAGAATTCCTCCGATCCTCTCCCCGCCTTTGAGCGCGGAGAGGATGCGCAGGTCCCAGCGTGGCCCCCGCTGTTCGGATAATCCATAGATGAGGTTTTTTGAGATACCTTGGAAATCTTTTGTTTTTTGCATTTTTGAGTAGCGCAACAGGAGGTTGTCCACCCCCGCGCGCGATGTGTCCTCTTCCAATTCCAGGCCGGCTCTATCCGCAGCCTTGAGATTTTTTCTCCAAGCGTGAGACATATTGCTTAAAAGCTCCTCGGGAGTCCTTTTTAAATTCAGCGTTATTGAGCCCCATGCAGGGGCGCGGCTCTTTCGGAGGCCTGCCGAGACTAAGATGCTCCGGGTGCTCTCGTTGTCTGCAAACTCGGGAATAAACCTCAAGATCCGCCATTTATATGTTCGCGCCGCCGTCTTGACGGCAGCGACCGCTGCGCGCATGAGGGGCTCTGGTGTATCCTTGCCGTACTCGGGGCCTTCAAACAGTAGGGGTCCCCGGTTGATGCGCGCTATGCCTCCGATCAGAGGCAGCATGAAAGTTAATGTCTGCAGCAGCGCGAACGGTTGTCCCTGCTCATTTGAGAGGACAAAGCGTTGAGCCCGAATGTGCCGCGAGGCGGCCTGGGCTTCGCCGTATTCCCAGCTCTGCATGAGGTTGACTTGGGGGATTCGTTGGATGAATTTATTCCACTCGTCCCTTCCGATCTCCCGCATTCCAATATCCTTTTCTAGTTGAAATTCCACTGAAAGTTTAAAAAATTTAACATATGGTATAATTTTGAATGCTGGCGCGGGATGCCGTTGTTGACGGTGATTTTGAGCCCGTCGTTTCCGTCGTCATTCCGGCGTTCAATGCCGCCGCCTTCATCGAAAAAACCCTCGATTCTGTCAGAGCTCAAACCTACGTTTTTTACGAAGTCATCGTCGTGGACGACGGTTCTTCCGACAACACGAAGGACGTGGTCGACGCCTATTTCGGACGCCGCGGCATGGCGGGCCGGTGCATACGGCAGCAGAACAAGAAAATCGCCGGCGCTCGAAACGCGGGCATGCGGGCGGCGCGCGGGCGCTATATCGCTCTCTTGGACCATGACGACCTGTGGCGTCCCGAGAAGCTGGCCGTCGTCATGCGAGCCTTCGAGGCCGAGCCGGGAGCGGACCTCGTCTGCCACGCCGAGGACGTCACCAAGGACGGCCGCAAGGTCCGGACTCAGTATTACGGGCCGGCTGTCCCTAAAATGTACGAGCGTCTTTTATTCCAGGGGAACGCGCTGTCGCCTTCCGCCGCCGTTTTCAACGCGAAGAAGGCGCTGGCGATCGGCGGGTTTGACGAGAACCCCGACTTCAATACGGTCGAGGATTACGAGTTCTGGATGCGCTTCAGCCGCGTGGGGCGCTTCCATTTTATCGACGACGTGCTCGGAGAATACGTCATGGTCGAGCGCGCGGCCTCTCGGCAGATCATTTATCATCACACCAACGTCGAGAACGTGTTGCGGCGCCACTTTGCGGCGTATTCCTCCGGGGGGGCGGTTTTCCTCGACCGTCTGCGAATGCGGAGGAGAATGTCCACGGTGCATCGTTCCGCCCTGCTGAGCCTTTTGCAGCGCAACGAATCGCCGGTTCAGCAGCGGAAATATCTGATGAAAATGCTGAGGGAATGCCCGGCTGAACCTAAAAATATCGTCGCGGGACTGATTTGGATGCTCCAAGTATTGAAAATGCGGTTTATTCTCTCCATCGTATGACGGTCCCGGCCGCTCCGTTGCCCGCCATCGCCGGCCTCATCCGAGCGCTTCCGGCGGTCAAGTCTTCCGAGGGGGAGCCCTGGCTTCGAGGCGATCGCGGACGCCGGGCCGCGTTCTACGGCCGCGGAAGCGCGGCGCTGGCCGTCGCCGCCTCCGTCCTGCGCGAGAACGCGGCTGGCGGCTGGAAACTGTGGGTCCCGGAGTATTTTTGCGGCGACGCGCTCGCTCCGGCGCGGCGGCTCGGCATCCCCCTGAGCTTCTACCCGGTGAAGGAGGATCTGAGTCCGGATTTTCCGGAGGACCTGGCCGGTCCCGGCGCCCTGCTGCTCGTCCACTATTTCGGGTTTCCCAACGCCGCGGCCGCGGCCGGCGCCGCCTGCCGCCGAGCCGGGCTGACCTTGATCGAGGACGCCGCGCACGTTTTAATTCCGTGCGATGGAATCGGCTCGTCTGACTGGGCGATCTACAGTCCCCGGAAGCTGCTCGCGCTGCCGTCGGGCGGACTCCTCATTCTTCCGGAGAAAGCCGTTTCCCAATTGCCCGCGGCGGAGCCGCCGGAGGCAGGAGAAAGCGCGCGCTGGGCGCTGCGGCGGCTGACGCAGTCCGCCTTGCGGGTTGCGCGGATTCCATGGCATGGGGGCCGGAGCGTCCCCGCCGCCGCGGACGGCTCCGATCCCGCTGTGCGGGCGTGTTCCGTCTACGCGCTCAGCCTGTTGAAGCAGGCCGAAATCGGTTTCGGCGAAGTCGCGCGTCGGCGGAGAGAAAACTTCTACCGAGTGGCGTCTTGGATCGGTCATGTGCGGGACGCTCGTCCGCTTCATCATGATCTCCCTGACGCCGTTTGTCCATACGCCTACCCCCTCCGCGTTCCCGACGCGGAGCGCTTCGTGGGCGCCTTGAGGGCTTCCGGGGTGCCGGCCTACCGCTGGCCCGATCTTCCGCCGGAGGCGGGCGGGCCGGTCGCGCGGCGCCTTGCCGCCGAAATGGTCCTTTTGCCGGTTCATCAGAGTCTGCTACCCCGCGAACTCGAGCGGATGCGGGTCGCTCTTTTGGAGGCGGGCCGAGCTTGATGAACGCCGACCATCCTCTTTTTAAGGCGCTCGCGGGTCCGCTCGGGCGCTTGTGGCTGGGAGCGCGCCGCGCCGCGGCCCTGCCCGAGTCCGGCCTGCGCATATTGACCTTTCATGAAACGCCTCGAGACCTGCATCCGATCTTCAAGCAGTTGGCGGACCGCTTGCGCCAGGAGTGCGGCCTGGTCGATCCCCGGGGCGCCGAGGCCTTGCTGGGAGGCGGCGGGGGCGGCGCGCCCGGAGTCCGGCAGCGCGCTCCATGCCTGCTGAGTTTCGACGACGGCTATCGATCGAATTACCGTCTGGCGCGCGAGGTCCTGGAGCCGATGGGTCTTCGAGCTCTTTTCTTCGTTTGCCCCGGCTTGGTGGACCTCGAGCCCGAACGCCAAAGAAGGGCCATCGCGGAAAATATTCGCGAGAACCCGCTTGCGCTGGACAACGCGCGATTCGAGCAGGAGCTCATGACATGGGGGGAGATCCGGGCGCTGGCCACGGCCGGGCACGCGATCGGATCGCATACCTGGAGCCATCGCCGATTGTCGGCGATCGGCGGCGCGGAAGCGGAGGCCGAGGTCGGCAAAGCGATCGATCTGCTTACGGCTCGCCTGGGGCGCCCGCCCCGCTGGTTCGCGTTCCCGTTTGGAAACGTCGAGAGCATCAATTCCACGGCGCTTGCCCGCGTGGGGCAGCACCATCGCTTCTGCCGCAGCGGAGTGCGCGGAATCAATTCTCCCGGAACGCCGGCGCTGGGCCTGCGATCCCAAGCCATCGACCTTCGCGCTCCTCTCGACTACCAGCTGGCCGCCGCCGCGGGGGCGCTGGACTTCCGCTATCGGGCGGCTCGCAGGGAGCTTTCCTCGAAGCTTCCCCCCGGGGATTCCATGGCCGCGGCGTCGAGGGCCTGATCCGATGAGGTTGCTCATCGACAGCGTCATGGTCGCCAGTCCCGGCGGTTTTCAACTCCAGTTGGAGCTTGCCAAAGCGGCCGCTCGGCGGCGTCCTCTCGGCGCGGAGATCTCGCTCTTGATTGGGAAGGGCGGCCAGGCGATGCCGCCCATCGAAGGGCTGCGGATCATCGAAGTGGCGCGCCCCGGCGCGATTGTGGGTCGATTCAGATGGTTCAACCGCGATCTTCCGCGGGTCACTCGGGCTGAACGGGCGGACGTCGTTTATTCCCTCACCGGCTTCGTCACCCGGGAGATGCTGCGTTCGGCGGGCGTGGTGACGACGGTGAACAACATGCTTCCGTTCACGCCCAAGATGATCGCGCTGTATCCGTTCCTCTCAAAGGATCGCATGCGCAGCCTCATTCTGCGTCGAATTTACAGCGGGGCGGTGCGCCGGGCGGACGCGGTCGTCCTGCATTCGCATCATGCCCTCGACCGGCTCAATCAGGCGGCCGGCGACATTTCGGCCAAGACGAGAGTCGTTCTGACGGGGACGCCCTCCGCCATCGTTTTCGACGACGCGAATATCCCCGCTCATCCCCGCGGCGGCAAGCCTTATTTTTTCTACTTGTCGGCCATGGAGCGCTATAAGAACCATCTTGCGCTGATTGACGGCTTCCGTCTGGCCTTGCGGGAAAGCCCCGGAGTCTTCCCCGATCTCGTGATCGCAGGCATGCCCTCCGATGCCGGGCATGTGCGGGCTGTGAGGAGCGCGATCCGCTCCCTGGCCGCGGATGATCGATGCCTGTACCTGCCCTCGGTCGCCCGGAATGAAATCCCCGCGTATCTGCATCACGCCCAGGCCAATTATTTCCCGAGCCTCTGCGAGACGAACTCCGTCGTGCAGGCCGAGATCCTTGGAGTCCGCGGAGTCATGGCGTGTTCCGACATGCCGCCCATGAACGAGATCGCGGGCGAGGCGGCCCTGTTGTTCAATCCCGAGAGCCCCCGGTCCATCGCGGATTCCATGAGGCGCCTGGCCGAGGACGAGGCTCTGCGCAGAGAGCTGCGCCGGAAGGCCGCGCTTCGCGCCCGCTCTCTTTCCTGGGACGAGTGCGGCGAGACCATCTGGCGGATGGCGGAGCTCGCCGCCGCCGCTTTTCAAATGCGCTCCAAAGGCGGCGCGGCCTGATGTGCGGCATCGCGGGCTTGGTCGGCTGCGGCGACCGAGAAACCCTCGAGCGGATGACGAGGATTCAGTCGTACCGCGGGCCCGATGACTCCGGAGTATGGGGGGAGGAGCTTCCCGATGGCTCCTGGTGGGGGCTGGGCTCGCGGCGGCTGGCGATACGGGATCTTTCTCCGGCGGGGCATATGCCGATGGCGGACGCGGGCGGCCGCGTGCGCATCGTCTACAATGGAGAGATCTACAACGCGGCGGCTCTGAGAAGCGAGCTTGAGTCGGACGGGGTTCGCTTCCGCTCATCGAGCGACACGGAAGTTCTGCTCGCCCTTTACCTCAAGGAGGGGCCCCGTTTCGTTGAGCGGCTCAACGGGATATTCGCCTTCGCGATCGCGGATCGCCGCGAAGCGCCGCGGCTGATGCTGGCGCGCGATCATTTCGGGGTCAAGCCGCTTTATCTGGCCCGGCGGGGACGGTCCCTCGCCTTCGCATCCGAGGCCAAGGCGCTGTTCGAAACGCCGGATTTCCATCCGGTCGTGGACCGCGCGGCCATGCGGAGTTATTTAACGTTCTTATGGGTGCCCGAGCCGGGCACGCTTTGGGAGGGCGTTGAAAAGCTTCCCGCGGGTCATTTTGCGTTATTCGAGCGAGGAGATTGGAAGCTGAATCGCTATTGGGATCTGACGTTTCCACCGGACGGACACCGTTTCACCGGCGACGGCGCGTCTCTTGCCGCCGAGCTTCGTGAACGATTTTTAGCCACGGTGAAGTCTCAGTTGATCAGCGACGTGCCGGTCGGGGCGTTTCTGAGCGCCGGGTTGGATTCCTCGAGCATCGTCGCGGCGATGCGGCGCGCCACGACCGGTCCCCTGCGCACCTACACGATCACGTTTCCGAAGCGTCATCTTGTCGGCGAAAACAACCTTGATGACGCCGCCGTCGCCGCGCGCTTGGCCGCGCGGCTCGGCGCGGAGCACCATGAAATAACGGTCGAGTCCAAGGTCGCGGAGCTGCTGCCGAAGCTTGTTTGGCATATGGACGATCCGACGGCCGATCCCGCGCTCATCGCGGATTATCTGGTCTGCCGCGAAGCCCGGAAATCGGCGACAGTTCTGCTCTCCGGCGCGGGCGGCGATGAGGTGTTCGGCGGCTACCGAAAGTACAGGGCGGGCTTGGCGGGCATCGCCTATCGCCGTCTTCCGGCGCTGCTGCGGCGCGGCGTTCTCGATCCGCTGATGCGCTGCGCACCCGTCTTGAACGGGACTCCGTTCAAGGGCTACGCCAGGCTTATCCGCAAATGGGGCCGCAGCGCTTCCCTGGAGCCGCGAGAGCAGTTCATCCAGGATGGGACCTCCCTTGACGCGGCGCAGATCGAGGCGCTTTCGCCCGGCTTGCCCGGCGATTCATCCGCCATGCACCGCGCGGCGTTCGATCGGATCGCGCATGCGGACGCCCTGAGCCAGATGCTCTATGTCGATTCCCACACGTTCATGCCCAGCCTCAACTTGAATTACAACGACAAGATGAGCATGGCGAGCTCGGTCGAAGTGCGCGTGCCGTTTCTCGACCGGGAACTGGTTCAGTGGGCGGCCTGGAATATTCCTTCGTCGATGAAGATTCGTGGCTCGACGACGAAGTGGATCCTGCGCGAGGCCATGCGCGGCCTCCTTCCAGAGGAGGTCCTGCGGCAGCCGAAGGCGAGTTTCGGGGCGCCGGTCGGCTACTGGCTGATGGGAGAGCTTCGCGAAATGACCGACGACTTGCTTTCCGAGCGGCGCCTGCGCGAGCGCGGCTGGCTGAATCCTCAAGCCGCGCGTCGCATGATCGACGAGCATCGCCGGGGGACTCATGACTGGGCCCTGCAAATATGGCAATTTCTTACCTTGGAGCTCTGGGCTCAGCAATTCATGGATCGTTCCTCGGCGAAAATGGCGGCGCCGGCATGACGCTCAAGGATGAGGTCCGCCGTTTTTGGGATCAAGCTCCCTGCGGAACGAGGGAGATCCAATCCGAAGAGGGAACAAAAGAGTACTTCCAAGCCCTGGAGCGCAATCGCGACGCGCGGGAGCCGTTCATCGCCGACTTCGCTCGTTTTGGGGAGCATGGAGGCAAACGAGTCCTGGAAGTCGGTTTCGGCGCGGGCACGGATTTTATTCGGTTCGCGCGCGCGGGTGCCGTTCTGAGCGGGATCGATTTGACGGAGCATGGCGCGCGCCTCGTCAGGCAGAGGCTGGCTCTGGAAGGTTTAAAGGCCGATATACAGGTCGGCGACGCCGAGAAACTGCCTTTCGCGGAGGCGGCGTTCGATTCGGTGTATTCATGGGGCGTCATTCATCATACGGAGGACACGGTCCGCGCCGCTCGCGAAATCGCGCGCGTCGTGAGGCCCGGCGGGCGCGTCTGCGTCATGATCTATCATCGTCATTCGCTCGTGGCGCTGCAGTGCTGGATCCTGCACGCGCTCCTGCGCGGAAGGCCCTGGCGCTCGCTGTCGGAGGTCATCTGCCGCCATATCGAGAGCGTCGGCACCAAGGCGTACTCCATTGGCGAGGCCAGGGAGCTGTTCTCGTCCCTTTCATCGGTCACCGTGACTCCGGTGCTGACCCCGTATGACCTGAGAATTTCCAGGAGCCTCTACCTGCCGCGGTGGGTCGGCCGGTTCGTTCCCGACAGGCTGGGCTGGTTTCTGATCGTCGAGGGTGTCAAGTGAAACAACTCATGCAGGACCTCAAGAGCGGGCGAACATACGTCGCCGATGTTCCGGCGCCGACGCCGGCGGCGGGACAGGTGCTTGTGCGCGTGCGAGCGTCGGCCGTGTCGGCGGGAACCGAGCGCGCGCTGGTGGACTTCGCCAAGAGCGGGTTGATCGGCAAGGCGCGAAGACGCCCGGACCTGGCGCGTCAGGTCCTGCGCAAGGCCCGCCGCGACGGCGTCTTCATGACCTGGCGCATGGCGCAGGACCGGCTCGAGCAGCCGCTGCCGCTCGGGTATTCGTGCGCGGGAGTGGTCGAGGCTTTGGGCGAAGGCGTCGAGGACTTCGCCGTCGGGGACGGCGTGGCCTGCGCCGGCTCCGGCTACGCCAATCACGCCGAATTCGCGGCCGTGCCCGAGAATCTGTGCGCGCGACTGCCCGCCGGAACGGCCTGGGACGAGGCGGCGCTGACGACGCTCGGCGCGATCTCCCTGCAGGGTTTCCGGCTGTCCGACGCCAAGCTCGGCGAATCCGTGGCCGTGGTCGGCCTGGGCCTGCTCGGCCAGTTGGCCGCGCGGCTGGCGAAGGCCGCCGGCTGCCGCGTGTTCGGGGTGGATTTGGACGAGGCCCGGCTCGAGACCGCCCGCGCGGCGGGCGTCGAGGCCGCCGCGCGCTCGGACGCGGAGCGCGCGGGGACGGCCTTCACGGCCGGCCGGGGCTTCGACGCGGTCCTGATCGCGGCCGACGGCGCCACGAACGATCCGATCGAACTGTCGACCGCGCTGGCGCGCGAGCGCGGCGTGATCGTCGCCGTGGGCAACGTCCTGTTGGGCGTCCAGCGGGACGCGTTCTACCGCAAAGAGCTGACCCTCAAGGTTTCACGCTCCTACGGTCCGGGGCGCTACGATCCGGTCTACGAAGAGGGCGGCTTGGATTATCCATACGGCCACGTGCGCTGGACGGAACGGCGCAATCTAGAGGAATTCGTGCGCCTCCTCGCGGCCGGCGCGCTGAATCTGGGGCCGGTGATCACGCATCGCTTGCCGATCGCCGAGGGCGCGGAGGCGTATGCGCTTATTTCAAACGGGAATCGGAGCGCCTTGGGCGTGGTCCTGGAGTATCCGGCCGCGTCTTCTCCGGCCACGCGCGTGGCGGTCGACGGGAATCGCGCGGCAAGGCGCGGCGAGGGGGTGGGCGTGCTCGGCGCGGGCGCGTTCGCGACGACCGTGATGCTTCCGGCGATCAGGGATTCGGGCGCGTCCCTGCGCGGCGTCGCAAGCCTGTCCGGGATGAGGGCGAAGGCCGCGGCCGAGCGCTTCGGCTTCGCTTTCGCCTCCTCCAAAGCCGAGGAGGTCCTCGGCGACGCGGGCGCCGAGACCGTCGTGATCCTGACGCGCCATAACCGTCATGCGGAACAGGCGTGCGCGGCCCTGGCCGCCGGCAAGAACGTGTTCGTCGAGAAGCCTTTGTGCCTGAATCTCGAAGAACTCGATCGGATCGAAGCCGCGCGGCGAGCGGGCGGAGGCATCCTGGCGGTGGGGTTCAACCGCCGCTTCGCGCCGATGACCGAGGCGCTTAAAGCCGGCTTTGCGGGCGCGTCAGGCCCGAAGGCCGTTCAGATACGCGTCAACGCGGGAGCCCTGCCCCAGGGACACTGGGCCGCCGACCCGGCGCAGGGCGGCCGTCTTCTCGGCGAAGGCTGTCACTTCATCGATTGGGCCAATTATATCGTCGGCGCGGCTCCCGTCTCGGCGGACGCGCGCTCTCTCGGCCGCAAGCCCGGGGAGCAGGACTGGATGCTGCGACTCCTCTACGCGGACGGCAGCGCGGCGGACATCCTTTACACGAGCGAGGGCGACTCGGCGCTGGGCAAGGAGCGCTACGAGGCTCATGGGGGCGGCGTCAGCGCCGTGCTCGAGGACTTCCGGCGTCTGAGCGTGTGCCGCGACGGAAAGGAAAGCTCGTTCCGCGATTGGCTGGCGGCGGACAAGGGCCACGCGCGCCAATGGAAGGCCTTCTTCGCGGCCGTGAAGACGGGAGGAGCGGCGCCGGTGGCCTGGGAGGAGATCGCGCGGACCATGCGCGCGGCTTTCGCCGCGCAGGAAAGCCTGCGCCGCGGCGCGCCCGTCGAGTTGTGTCGATGAAAATCTGGCACATCGTCGGCGCGCGCCCCAACTTCATGAAGGCCGCTCCCGTATACCGGGCGCTGGCGCGGCGGCGCGTCGCGCAGATCATCGTCCATACGGGCCAGCACTATGATGCGGGCATGTCGGACGTATTTTTCCGCCAGCTGGGGTTGCCGCGGCCGGGACACAACCTGGAAGTCGGCTCGGGAAGCCACGCCGAGCAGACGGCTCAAGTCATGATGCGCCTGGAGCCGCTCGTCGCGGCGGCGCGGCCCGACTGGGTGCTCGTCTATGGGGACGTTAATTCGACGGTCGCCGCCGCGCTGGTCTGCGTCAAGCTCGGCATTCGGACCGCGCACGTCGAGGCGGGCCTTCGTTCGCGCGACCGGACGATGCCCGAGGAGCATAACCGCATCGTGACCGACCATCTGGCGGATCTTCTCCTGACGCCTTCGAGCGACGGCGACGCGAACCTGCGCGCCGAGGGCATTCCGGCCTCCCGCATCCGGCGCGTCGGCAACGTGATGATCGACACTCTGGCGCGCCTGCTGCCGGCGGCGCGCCGCCTGAGGCCGTTGGGCCGGGGGAACGGTTGCGGGCCGTTCGTCCTGGTGACTTTGCACCGGCCGTCGAACGTGGACGATCCGAGGCGCCTGCGGCGCCTGTTGTCCGCGTTGTCGCGCATCGCGCGCGCGGCTCCGGTGCTGTTTCCGGTCCATCCGCGCACGCGGGCCAAGCTCGCGGCCGGCGCGCCGCGGGGGGTTTCGCTCGTGAAGCCGCTCGGCTACCTCGAGTTCCTGGCCCTGCAGGCGCGCGCGGCCCTGGTCGTGACGGATTCCGGGGGGATTCAGGAGGAAACGACCTATTTGCGCGTGCCGTGCCTGACCGTCCGTCCGAACACGGAGCGGCCGATCACGGTGACTATGGGCAGCAATGAACTGATCGGGACCGATCCCCGCGCCCTGGAGCGTCGAGCCGTCGCGATTCTGCGCGAAGGCGGCAAGAGCGGGCGGGTGCCGCCCCTGTGGGACGGGCGCGCGGGCGAACGCATCGCCGAGGAATTGATCGCGCGGATGAGATGATCGATCTGGGACTGTACTACGAGACGGCGCGCCACCTGAGGCCCCGCCAGTGGCTCGGCCGTCTGGCCGAGTTCCTGCCCCGTCCTTCCGTGCGCGTCCAAGCGCCCATGGAAATGCGTCCGCCGGCATCTTCCTGGATTTTGCCGGCCGAGCGCGCGGCGTCGATGACGGGCCCCGCGCGCGCGCGGCTCCTCAATCGGGAGCGGGATATCGCGTCTCCGGCGGCGTGGAACGATCCGAGCTCGGAGCGTCTGTGGCTGTATCATCTGCATTACTTCGACGATCTCTGCGCCCAAAGCGCCCGGACGCGGAATAATTGGCATCGCGCCTTGATCGCTCGATGGATCGAGGAAAATCCGGGCCCGGCGGGCGCGGGATGGGAGCCATATCCGATCGCGCGGCGCGTTGTGAACTGGATTAAGTGGGCGCTTGCCGGCAACCCGCTCGACGCGCGCTCGCGGGCAAGCCTTGCGGCGCAGGCCGGTCACTTGGAGCATCGTCTTGAAACGCGCTTGCTCGGCAATCATCTGCTGGCGGATGCTAAAGCGCTCATGTTCGCCGGAGCGTTTTTGACGGGGCCCGACGCTGAGCGTTGTCGGACATTATCCGAGCGTCTTTTGCGCGAGCAGTGGGACGAGCAGATACTGCCCGACGGCGGCCACTTTGAGCGCAGCCCCATGTATCACGCGCTGATTTTAGAGGACGCGCTCGATATCCTGAATCTGGCGCGCGCATACGACTTCAAGGCGCTCGCCGCCCGCGCGCGCGCGGCCGCTTCGCTTCTGCTCGATTTCCTGCCCGCGGCGATGCATCCCGACGGCGAAATCGCGTTCTTCAACGACAGCGCCTTCGGCATGGCGCCGGCCCCGCGTGAATTATTCAGCTACGCGTCCCGTTTGGGCTTCGAAATTCCCAGCGGACCGGGAACGGGAAGCTCATCGCGTCCCGCTTTCGGATTGTGGGCCTTCGCGGCCGGCGCGACACGGCTGATCGTGGACGCGGGCGCGATCGGCCCGGATTATCTGCCCGGCCACGCCCATTGCGACACGCTGAGCTACGAGCTATCGGTCGGCGGCCGCCGCGTCGTGGTCAATTGCGGGACGTATTCCTACGCGGGTCCGGAGCGCGCGCGCTTCCGGCGCACGCGCGCGCACAACACGGTGGAGATCGACGGCGAGGAGCAGCACGAGATTTGGGCCGATTTCCGCGTCGCCCGGCGCGGCTATCCTTATGACGCGCGCTGGTGCATGGATTCGGGTTCGCCGATGTTCAGCGCGGCGCACACGGGCTATATGCGCCTGCCCGGACGGCCGCTGCACCGTCGGACGCTGGCCTGGCGCGACGACGCGTGGATGATCGAAGATCTTATCGAGGCGTCGGGACGGCATGCGGCGGCCGCGTTCGTGCATTTCCATCCGGACGCGCGCGTCCTGGAAGCGGGGCCGGAGCGCGTGGTCTGCGCGAGCGGGGGCCGCCGCGTCATTTTCGAGGCGTTCGGCGCGCCGTGGCGCCTGGAGGAAGCCGAATATTCGCCCGAGTTCGGCTTGAAGACGGCGACGCGCGCGCTCCGCCAGGAGCGGTCCGGACGAGGCGGCCTGCATTTCGGCCATCGCATATCGGTGCGGGGCGAGGCTTGAGAATCCTGTTCCTGTCCGATAATTTTCCTCCCGAGGTCAACGCCCCGGCGAGCAGGACCTTCGAACATTGCCGCCGTTGGGCCGCGGCGGGGCACGATGTCACAGTTCTGACGAGCGTTCCTAATTTCCCGCGGGGCGTGGTGTTCCCCGGCTACCGCAACCGGTTGTGGCAGCGGGAGACGATGGACGGCGTGCGCGTCCTGCGCGTATGGACTTACATCGCGGCCAACGAAGGCTTCGCCCGGCGCATCGCGGACTACTTGAGCTATATGCTGGCCGCGACGCTCGCCTCGCCGCTGGCCGGCGGGGCGGACGTCGTCATCGGCACGTCGCCGCAGTTTTTCCCGGTCTGCGCGGCGTGGATCGTCGCGCGCCTCAAGCGCGCGGCGTTCGTTTTCGAGCTGCGGGACCTCTGGCCGGAGTCGATTCGCGCCGTCGGCGCGATGAAGGACGGGCTCATCCTGCGCCTGCTGGAGCGCTTGGAGCTGTTTCTCTACCGGGAAGCGGCGGCGATCGTGTCGGTCACGCATTCATTCAAAGAGGTGCTCGCACGGCGCGGGGTGGACCCGGAAAAGATATTCGTCGTGACCAACGGGGTGGAGTTGTCGCGCTTCCACCCGATGCCGCGGGACGCGGCTCTCGCCGCCAAGCTGGGCTTTGAAGGCAAGACCGTCGCGGGCTATATCGGCACGCACGGCATGGCCCACGCACTCGAGACGATTATCGACGCCGCGACGCTCGTGCGGGCTCGTCCGGGGGGGGAAGATTTCCGCTTCCTTCTGCTCGGCGACGGCGCGAACAAGGAAAGCCTCAAAAAGAGGGCCCTGGAAAAAAACACGGACAACGTGCTTTTTATCGACACCGTGCCCAAGGATGACGTGCCGCGGTATTGGTCTCTTCTTGACGTCGCCGTCATCCATTTGCGGCGGACGGAATTATTCAAAACGGTCATCCCCTCGAAGCTTTTCGAGAGCATGGGCATGGGAATTCCGGTGCTCCTCGGCGTGGAGGGCGAATCCGCTCGAATCGTGGAACGCAACGGCGTCGGGGCGGTCTTCGAGCCTCAAAACGCGGAGGCGTTGGCGCGGGAGTTGATGAATTTTAAATCCCATCCCGAGATCGGGGCCGCTTGGAGGCGGCGCGGTCCGGAGGCGGCCAAAAACTATGACCGGGCGAATTTGGCCGCGGCCATGCTCGACGTTCTGCATCGAGCCGCCCATTCAAGAAAATGAGGAAGGTGCTGGTGACGGGAGGCGCGGGGTTCGTGGCCCGGCACGCGATTGCCGCCCTGCTGGCGAGGGGGTGGGCGGTCCGCGCCGTGGTCCGGCGCCGTTCCGACGTCGTTCCGGCGGGCGCCGAGGCCGCGGTCGGCGGAGACCTTCTCGATGCCGACTGGGATTTTCACCTGCGCGGAATTTCGGCGATTGTTCATCTGGCCGCGCGCGCGCACCGGATGGGAGAGTCCGGCCCAGAGGCGGAAGCTTTGTACCGGCGGGATAACGTGGACGTCACCGCGGTTCTCGCCCGCGCGGCCGTCCGCGCGGGCATCGCGCGCTTTATGTTCATGAGTTCCGTGAAAGCGATGGGCGAATCCACCCCGATCGATGCTCCTTGGAATGAACGGTCGCCGTGCGCGCCTCAGGACGCTTATGGCCGGACGAAATTAGCGGCGGAGAAAGCGCTGCTCGAGGAGTCCGCGCGTTCGGGTCTGCCGGTCGTCATCCTGCGCCCGCCGCTTCTGTACGGGTCCGGAGCCAAAGGGAACATTCAGCGGCTTCTTGGGTGGATCAAGCGCGGGTTGCCCGTGCCGCTGGCCTCGGTGCGGAATTCGAGGAGCCTGCTCTATACCGGCAACCTGGCCGACGCGATCCATGCCTGTCTGGAGCACTCGGGAGCCGTCGGGAGGACCTTTCTGCTGAGCGACGGCGAGGACCTTTCGACTCCGGACCTGATTCGTCGCCTTGGACGCGCGCTCGGTAAGCGCGTCATGCTCGTGCCAGCGCCCCCCCGAGCGTTGCTTTGGTGCGCGCGCTTGGCGGGCCGTTCCTCGGAAGCGGAGCGACTGACTGGCTCCTTGCGGGTCGACGGGTCCCTGATGCGGAGCCGATTGGGATGGACGCCGCCGTTTACGGTAGACCAGGGACTGCGCGAGACCGCGCGCACATGAATCGAGGCAAACGCCTGTTCGACCTGGTCTTCGCAAGCCTCGGGCTCGCTCTTCTCTCCCTGCCCATGGCGCTGATCGCGATATTGGTCAAGCTTACTTCGAAAGGCCCCGTTCTGTACTGGTCGGACCGGATCGGAGTCGACAATAATATTTTTCGCATGCCGAAATTCAGGACGATGCGGCGCGGCGCGCCCGTGGTGGCGACGCATCTTCTGCGTGATCCGGGAAGCTACGTGACGCGGATAGGCCGCTTTTTAAGAATGACGAGCCTGGATGAGCTGCCGCAGCTCTTTTGCATTTTGAGTGGCGAGTTGAGCTTCGTCGGTCCGCGGCCCGCCCTCTACAATCAGGCCGATCTGATCGCGCTGAGGACCAGACTCGGCGTTCAGCGGTTGGTCCCGGGGTTGACCGGCTGGGCGCAGATTCATGGCCGCGATGAGCTGCCGATCGCGGTTAAAGTCGAATTCGACGCATATTACCTGAAGCACCGAAGTTTTTTTCTGGATATGCGGATACTGCTGCGAACTCCGCTCAAGGTCATCTTCGGCGACGGCGTAAGCCACTAAGCGGCGGTTTCGGGCGATCTTAGGCACACGGCAAATAAGCCCAGCAGGCACCAGAAAGTCATGTTGCAGGCTCCCCAGTAAAAGCCGTCGAAAAAAATGAACGTCACGGCGACGCTGAGCCATCCGACCAATATCGATTTATAGTAATCGGCCTGCTCGGCATCCTTAAGGCGTTTGATCTTTTCCCAGCCGGCGCGAACAATCCCGATGAAGAAAGCCATCAAAAGAGAGAAACCCAGCAACCCATTCTCGATGAGCCAGCGGAGATACTGGTTGTCGGGAGTGGACTGCCAGGGCAGCGCGGCGGGATAGTAGGGCCTGCAGACCGTTGGAAACTGCCCGAATCCGATCCCGATGAGCCAGTGATCCTTCAAGACTTTGACGGTCTGCAGGACCGCCAAGCGCTGTCGGATGCTTTCCTCCGTCAGATGGAAGGAATTCAATCGGGACCAGAGCAGAGGCTGAGTTCTTTGCCAAGCGAGAAAAACCGCCAGACACAACAGCATGCCCGCGGCGAATTTTATTGTTTCGCGCGAATTCTTCTGTAAGCCGAAGATGCGCATCAGCACGACAGCCGCGAGCGTTCCCATCCAAGCCGAGCGCGCTTGAGACATAACCAGGATTGACAGCAATACCACGACGGCGAGGATGTTCACCCAATACAAGCTCTTCCGGTACTTTGAAACCCACAACCCTAAAGGCAAAAATCCGACGAGCGTCGAGGCGTACGGAATTCGGTTTCCCTGCGTTCCCCTTGGGGTGATGTACGTCGCGATCGCGTCGTGGGGCCGATAAAAAGGATTGGCGGTCTGCGACGTCGCCGGTATCTGCTGCTCGAAATCGAAGCGATCCCAAAGCGGGTTGCGATTGGTGTAGATCTCCCTCAATCCCAAGACGGAGGCCGCGATGACGACTGGATAAATCCAGCATAGGAGGGCGATATCTTTAATTTTCCGGTGCGCGGAAAAAAAGATGACGCCTCCCGGGATCACGCCCCTGATGATCCAGCTAAACCATTGTCGCAGGGACCATGGCAGGTCGTCGCTGCCCAATATCCCAGGGAGGCAGATGAGCGGCAGCGCCCACCAGAGCAGTTCCCACTTGCGCCATCCGCGCTTCAACGCCAGTGCCGTCGCGGCGGTCCCCAGCATGAGCGCGACGGTGAAGAAATAATAGATGGGGACGAGGCGGCCCAGGAATATCCAGCGCGCCGCCTGTAGTCGGGGCGCGGGATATCCTAAATGGAGGCCCCAGAGCAGCATGACCGTCAGTATAGCGCCCGCGTCCATCCAGGGCTTAAGCCTGTTCAAGGCATGTTCTCAGCGGATTCCGGGCGGCAGGCTCGACGCGACGGCTTTCCGAAACGCGTCGGGATCTTCCGCGACGGGCGTCCAGGATTTCGGCTTGCGC
Source organism: Elusimicrobiota bacterium (assembly GCA_016204945.1). Classification (GTDB taxonomy): domain Bacteria; phylum Elusimicrobiota; class Elusimicrobia; order UBA1565; family UBA9628; genus GWA2-66-18. The sequence goes on along the minus strand of JACQJQ010000168.1, from coordinate 2,285 downwards.
GCGACCACGCATAAACAACTTCTCAGCGAAGGGATTGCGGAACTTGCCAGCAGAAAGGCTTGAAGCACGGGAGGGCGGAATTTATCGTAAGCGAGACCCTCAAACGTCGTCGCGGAAAGAACCTCGAAGCCCGCCGCTTCGCAGATGTAGACGGCTTCCGCGAGGGTATATTCGCGCACATGACCTCTCCAGCGGCCGATGTTGTGATAGAACTGATCGATCGGCGGATAATTGGTCGCGCCGAAGCAGACGGACAGCCGCTTTCGCAGGTTGACGGAGTTCGGCATGGTTAGGCAAAAAACACCATCCGTTTTAAGATGGCGGGCCGCCGTATTCAACAGGTTTCGCGGCGATTCGTGAAGGTGCTCGATCACGTCAAACGCGGTCACGACGTCGAAAAAATCCAGCGGAAATGGGATCTCGACAGCGCCGTCTTTTTGATGGTGGAACCGTATTCCAAGGTGTTCCGCAAATCTCAGGATCTTATTCAGGTTTTCCGGCGCTTGATGCCAAGGATCGGCGAGATCATCCGCCGCGTAGCAATCGAAATCAAGTCTTTGAAAAAGAGCCGTCTTGTCCATCGGCCCGCTTCCGATGTCGAGCAGGGCCGGCCCTGGCGAAAAAGCGAGAATTTTCTTGGCGACATGCGCCATTCCCCGCACCTGTGCCTCGGTGATGTAGTTTGGGAATGGGAAGGTCCTCTGGATTTCGCGGCTGTGATCTAAGATCATTTCGGCGGAGTAGGGCCTGTTCATGCTCAAGTCCGCCCCGGTAGAGAGCGAAACGCGGATAAGCACCGGGATTGTAGCGAAAAATGGTCTTCCCGTGTTCGCCGATTGATGAGAATTTTCAATGCCGCCAATCTTCTTTCCCCCAGGGCAGGTTGTCGATATGTTATTCTCGCATTTGGGCGATGCGGGCGCGGAATCGCAGCGGAGCATCGCCGCAAGGCGCCAAACCAGATGAAAGAAGCGGAAATTCGTCCTCGGGAGCTCTTTGATCGCTACCTCCTGCTCTCCAGTCAGGACGCTCAAGCGCTTCTTTCCGCGCGCGCCGGGTTTATCGACGTCCCGTGTCCCGCCTGCGCTTCTCCGGACGCTATCCCGGCATTCAAAAAACAAGGCTTCAACTACGTGCTCTGTCGCGCATGCGCTTCCCTGTACGTGTCCCCGCGTCCGACGCCGGAGCAGCTGCTAAGCTTTTATCGAGATGGGGAGGCGGTAAAATTCTGGAGCTCTGAATTCTTTCGACAAACAGCCGAAGCCCGCAGAGAAAAGATGTTTCGTCCGCGCGCCCAACTCATATCGAAACTCGCGGGGCGGGCGAGTTCCGGCGCCCCCCAAACCCTTGTCGATATCGGCGCCGGCTACGGACTCTTTCTTGAGGAAATGAAGAAGCTCGATGTATTTCACACGCTCGTCGGTTTGGAGCCGGGACCGGATATGGCGGACATTTGTCGTGCCCGAGGCTTCCGCATTATTCAAAAAGTCGCCGAAAATGCGGCGGTGGACGATTGTTCCGCGGATTTCGCCACGGCGTTCGAGGTTTTGGAGCACGTTTTCGATCCGCTGTTGTTCTTGTCGGGAGCTCGCCGCCTCCTGCGCCCAGGGGGGCAATTAATATTCACGACTTTGGCGGCGTCCGGCTTTGATATCCAAGTGCTTTGGGATAGATCGAAGAGCGTTTATCCCCCGCACCACCTGAACTTGCTTTCCGCGGTAGGAATAGAGATGTTGGTCGCTCGAGCTGGATTTTCTCTTCTTGAACTGAGCACTCCAGGCGAATTGGACGTCGATATTGTTGCGAATATGGCTGACCAGGATAAGAATCTTCCATTGCCGCGATTTGTTTCGCAGATATTAGCCTGCGATGAAGATGGACGCCGTCAATTTCAGTCTTTTCTGACCCATAATCGGCTGAGTTCCCATATTCGAGTGGTGGCCGGCGCATGACGCCGGCCAGCGCCTGTCGCGCGGAAATTCTCACCGTGGAGAACCAGCCGGCCGTGCGCCTGGATAATGGGCTTCTTCAAGTCGACGTCCTTCCAGGACTCGGCGGGAAAATTTGGAACCTTGTGCATGTTGCTTCGAGGGTCCAATGGATTTGGCATAACCCCCATGTTCCGCTCGCGGCGCCGAAGCCCGGAGCAAGCTACGACGATAGTTGGTCGGGAGGGTGGGAGGAGCTTTTTCCGAATGATGCCCCCGGCCTATTCCGGGGGCGGATGCTTCCCGATCATGGAGATTGGTGGAATCGAGCTTGGGATTCGGAAATTGTGGATTCAT
>JACQJQ010000160.1 GCA_016204945.1 Elusimicrobiota bacterium | reverse complement strand
GTGAAGGAGGGCGACATTCTCATCTCGCACGTCAGCCTGGGACGTCTGGGCGCCGCCGAGGAAGGCCGCACTATGGAGGCCGCGAGCAAGGTCCTGCTCGGCGCCCTGCGCGCGGCGGCGGGCGAGACGGGGACCCTCCTCATCCCCACTTACACCTACTCGATCGGCGCGGGCAAGCTCTTCGACGTCCAGGAGACCCCGTCCGCGGTGGGCGAGTTCACCGAGTTCTTCCGTAAGCTTCCGGGAGTCGTCCGCTCCGCCGACCCGATGCTCGCTGTGGCCGGGCAAGGCCCGCGCGCGCTCGAGCTGTTGACTGGCCTTCCCAAGACCAGCTACGGAGAGGGCTCCGTCTACGACCGGCTGCGCCGCACGGGCGGCAAGATCTGCAACGTCGGCGTCGGCCTCTACTACGCGACGTTTCGCCACCACATCGAAGAGCTGGCCGAGGTGCCGTTCCGCTTCAAGAAGACCTTCACGGGCCAAGTCCGCGAGAACGGCGCGACGCGCGAGGAGAGCTGGGTCTACTCCTGCGCCCCGCGCCTCGCGTGCTGCGCGCCGGTGGGCCTGCCTCTCGAAAAGCTCTGCCGCGAGGCGGGCCTCGTGCGAACCGCCAAGGTCGGCTGGTCCGAGGTCGTCTGCATCGGCGCCCAGGAGTACTTCGACTTCGGCTTCGTGCGCCTCAAGGAGAATCCCTGGCTCAGCGCCCAGGGGCCGGCGCGCCCGATCGAGGAACTCGCGCCGTATTCATAAATCAAGTACTTGACATATACGGCAATTGCGTGATATATAGATTCCATGCCTCCCCCTTCTTTCGAGCTGCGCGAGCTTTTTCACCTGACCCTTCTCCGGCATCTGGGCGCCCGCCTGTCGGGCCGCTCGTACGCGGTGAAGGGCGGCATCTGCCTGCGCTTCTTCCACCGGTCGCCGCGCCTCTCGGAGGACATGGACCTCGACGTCGTCTCGCGGGTCCGGCTTCAGACCCTTGAGAACGCGGTCGACTCCGTGCTCGCCGGAAAGGCTCTGATCGCATCACTGCTGCCCGCCGGCATCGCAAGCCTCGAGACGAGCAAGCCCAAACAGACGGCGACGACCCAGCGCTGGAAGATAGCGCTGCGCCTGGCGGACGGGACGTCGCTGCCGACCAAGCTTGAGTGCAGCCGCCGGCAAGATCGCCTGGAATACGCCGCGGGCGTCCCTGATGGGGCGCTCTTGACCGCCCACAAAATGGTCCCGTTCGCCGCTCAGTTTTATGGAGCGCCCGCGATGGCGGCCCAAAAGATCGAGGCGCTGGCGTCCCCGGCCCGAAACGCCCTGCGGGATCTCTTCGATCTCCACCACCTCCTCTTTTCCGTGGGCGTCGAACCGGCGCGGGCCGCGGCCGGCGTCGGCGCCGAGACGATCGAGGCCGCGGCGGACAAAATCGCCGGCTTCAAGTTCACGGACTTCCGGTCGCAGGTGCTGCCATATCTTTCGTCTTCGCTGACGGGCCTCTACCGCGAGCCCGCCGCGTTCGAAAAACAAAAAACGGATGTTGAGCAAGTTCTCGTTGAGCTGCTGCGATGACCGCGCTCTCGCCGATCGGGCTCATCCAGAAGCACGGTCTTCGCGTGTTCACGACCGCCGACTTCATCACGCTGAGCGGCCTCGCGGCCGCGGCGGCCACTCATGCCTTGAGCCGGCTGGCCGCTCAAGGCTTGATCGCACGGATCAAACGGGGCGTTTGGGCGAGCAGGCTCGCCGCCGATCTCAATGCCTACGAGGCCGTCGCCTACCTGCGCGCTCCTTGGCCGGCCTACATATCGCTTTACAGCGCCCTGGCCGACTATGGGATCGTGGAGGAGATACCGCACGTCGTCTACGGCGTCTCCCCGGCGCCGCCGAAGCGCTACCAAACGGCCATAGGCGATTTCAGCATCCACCATCTGCCCGCGCGGCTGATCTGGGGATACCGCGTCGCCCGGCCGGGCAAAACGAGCTACCTGCTCGCCGAACCCGAGAAGGCGTTTTTAGACACGGTCTACCTCGCCCTGATCCCCCGCTCCGTGATCGGGTTTCCTCATAAGAGAGGACGTCGCTGGAAGCTCGATCGCAACAAACTTCGGCGGTACGCCAAACGCTTTCGTTTCCCGCCGCTCGAGCGTTGGCTAAGGTATAATGTTCAAATCCTGAACAAGCCATGACCATCCGCATCCCCTACGGCCGCCAGACCATCGACGACTCCGACGTCCGGGCCGTCTCCGAGGCCCTGCGCTCGGATTGGCTGACCCAGGGACCCAAGGTCGAGGAGTTCGAGAAGGCCCTGGCGGACTACTGCGGCGCGCGCCACGCCGTCGCGTTCTCCAACGGCACCGCGGCCCTGCAGGGCGCCTACGCGGCGGCCGGCCTCGCGGCCGGAGACGAGTTCATCACCTCGCCCCTCACCTTCGCGGCCACGGCCACCGCCGGCCTCTGGCAGGGCGCCACGCCCGTCTTCGCCGACATCGACGAGGCCACGGGCAACCTCGACCCGCAGGCCTGCGCGCGCGCGATCACGCCGCGCACCCGGGCCTTGGTCCCCGTGGACTACGCCGGCCGCCCCGCCGACCTCGACGCCTTCCGGGCGCTGGCCAAGAAGCACGGCCTCCTGCTCATCGAGGACGCCTGCCACGCCCTCGGCGCCTCCTGCGGCGGCCGCCGCGTGGGCGCGCTCAGCGACATGACCGTCTTCAGCTTCCACCCCGTCAAGTCCATCACCACGGGCGAGGGCGGCGCCGTGCTCACCGACGACGCCGGCCTGCGCGACAAGCTGGCGGCATTCCGCCAGCACGGCATCCGCCGCGGCGAGGACTGGCTCTATTACGTCGAGAGCATGGCGCTCAATTACCGGCTGACGGACATGCAGAGCGCGTTGGGCCTCAGCCAGCTCAAGCGCCTGGACTCCTTCGTCGCCCGCCGCCGCGCGATCGCGGCCCGCTATCAGAAAGCCTTCTCCGGCTGGTCCGAGGTGGAGACCGAGACCTCGCCGGTGGACGGCTCGGCCTGGCACCTGTACGTCCTGCGCCTGCGCGGGGCGGCGGCCGCCAAGAGAAAAGAGATTTTTCAGGCCCTGCGCCTGGCCGGCATCGGCGTCCAAGTCCATTACATCCCCGTCTACCGGCATCCCTTCTACGAGAAGCTCGGCTATCCGCGAGGGCTGTGCCCCAAGGCCGAAAGCCTGTATGAGCGGATCATCTCGCTTCCCATGTACCCGACTTTGACGCCGGCTCAGCAGGACGAGGTCGTCGCCGCCTTGCGCAGGATTCTGGACGGACTGTATGCGGATCGCGCTTCACGCTGACGGCGGCGCGAAGGCCGGCCTCGGCCACCTGGGCCGCTGCGGGGCGCTCGCCCAGGCCTTCGCCAAGCGGGGCCATTCCACGGTCTTCGTGGACGTCCCCGCCGAATGCCGCCCCTGGCTGAAGGAACGCGGCTTCAAGACGACGGCGCTTGGCCGGAAGCGCTACGACGTGATCGTGGCGGACTCCTACCGCCTCACCGCGGACGATCTGGCGCGCCTGCGCCGCCAGGCGTCCCGCCTGCTCGTCTTGGACGACCTGGGAACGACCACGGCCCCCTGCGACTTCATCCTCAACGGCAACCTGTATGCCGGCGCGCTGCGCTACGCGGCGGAGCCCGGCGCCAGCCTGCTCCTGGGCCCCCGATTCGCCCCCATGCGCCGGGAGTATTGGCGGGCGCCCAAACCGCGAAGAATCAGCCCCCGCCTGCGCCGCCTCCTCATCACCACGGGAGGCGCGGTCTCGGCCGCCTTGATCGAGCGCCTCATCGCCGCGGCCAAGTCCGCTTTGCCCGACTTGACGGTCACCGCCGTCATCGGGCCCTTCGAGAAAAAGCCCGCCGCCCAAGCCGGCGTGCGCTACGCGCATTCTCCCGCCGCCCTGCGCCCGCTCCTGGAGGCCTGCGACGCCGTCGTCGTCGCCGGGGGCCAGACCGTCTATGAGGCCGTCTTCACCGGCGCCCCGATGCTCGTCCTGCTGCGCAGCGCGGATCAAAACGACAACGTCGCCAGCCTCGTCGCCCAAGGCGCCGCCCTCTCCATCGGCGCGGTCTCGGAGGATTTCGAGGGCAACCTGAAGCGAACGCTCAAGGCCCTGAGCCCCGCGCGGCGAGCGGCCCTGTCCGCGCGCGGCGCGGGCCTGGTGGACGGCCGCGGCGCCCTGCGCGTGGCGGACATTCTCTGCGCGAGGCCCTCATGACCTCCGTCAAGATCGGCCGCGCGATCGTCGGCGCCGGCCGGCCCTGCTTCATCATCGCCGAGGCCGGCTCCAACCACGACGGGAAGTTCTCCGCGGCCCTCGAGCTCATCGACGTCGCGGCTCGAGCCGGGGCGGACGCGGTCAAGTTCCAGACCTTCCGCGCCCGCACGCTCTATCCGCGCAACGAGGCGCGGCCCCGCTATCTGCGCAAGCTCGGCGTGACGAAGACCATCTTCCAGACCATCGCCGACATGGAGATGCCCTTCGAGTGGATCCCCAAGCTCGTCGCGCATTGCCGCAAGCGCAAGATCCTCTTCCTCTCCACCCCCTTCGACGAGGAATGCGCCGACAAACTTTCCCCCTTCCTGCCGGCCTTCAAGATCGCCTCCTACGAGTTGACGCACGTGCCGCTTCTGAAGCATCTGGCGCGCACGAAAAAACCGCTGATCCTCTCCACCGGAGGGGCCACGGTGCCCGAGATCGACCGCGTGCTCTCGCACCTGCGCGGCGCCCCCGTGTGCCTCATGCAGTGCACGGCCAAATACCCGGCGCCCCCCGATTCCCTCAACCTGCGCGTTATCCCCGCCCTCAAGAAGCGCTACGGCGTGCCGGTCGGCCTCTCCGACCACAGCCTCGACGCCGTCGCCGCCCCCGTCGCGGCCGTCGCCTTGGGCGCAGATATTTTGGAAAAACACTTCACCCTCTCCCGCAAGATGAAGGGCCCGGATCACTCCTACGCCGTCGAGCCCTCCGAGCTCGCCGCGCTCGTCGCCTCCGTGCGCATGGCCTCGGCCATGCTGGGCGACGGACGCAAGAGGCCCCACGCCGCGGAGGCCGAGCTGCGCGACTACCGCCGCGGCCTCTTCACCACCCGGGCGCTGGGCCAGGGCGAGGCGTTCACCCGCGCCAACACCGCCGTCCTGCGCCGCGCCGGCAAGCCGGAGACCGACCTGCCGCCCGAGCGCCTCGACGAGGTCCTCGGCGCCTCGGCCCGCCGCTCTTTGCCCGCCTTCCGCCTGCTCTCGGAGTCCGCTGTCGTCCTCTAAATCCCCCCGCTGGCGGCCGGCGGCTTCCTGCGACGCGCGCATGATCTGGACG
>JACQJQ010000169.1 GCA_016204945.1 Elusimicrobiota bacterium | reverse complement strand
CGTTAGGACGCGTCGGATCGATCACGGCCTGTGCGCCCATGCGGCGGGCGAGTTCCGCGCGGAACTTCGACGACTCGACGGCGACGATCGGGCGCGCGCCCGAGGCCTTCGCGACGGCGATCGAGAACAGGCCCTGCGGGCCGCAGCCCATCACCAATACCGACTTCGCGGCGACGGGCTCGACGAGCACGGAGTACACGGCGTTGCCGAAAGGCTCCAGGAGCGAGCCCAGATCGCGCAGCGAGTCGTCGCCGTGCTTCCAAGCGCAGCGCGCGGGCACGGCCGCGTACTCGCCGAAGCCTCCGGGGCCGTCCACGCCGATGATCTTCATCTCGCGGCAGACGTGGCGCTGGCCGTTCTGGCACTGATAGCAGAGGCCGCAGAAAATGTGGCTCTCGACGGAGACGAAGTCCCCCTTCTTGAAGTCGCGCGCGGAGGCGCCGACCTCCTCGACCGTGCCGCAGAACTCGTGGCCGAAGGTACTCGGCGTCTTGAAGCGCTCGGGCGCCCAGGAGCTCCAGCCGTAGATCGGCAGGTCCGAGCCGCAGATGGAGGCGCGGTGCACCTTCAGAAGAACCTCGTCCGGCTTGATGCGCAGGTCGGCGACCGCCTCGAAGGCGGCGCCCGGCGCGGGCGTCTTTTTGAGCAGGGCCTTCATTCGAAGAAATTCCTCGCGACGAACAACAGGTTTTCCTTGCGTTCGCGGACGCGCCGGTAGAAGTACGGGAACCAATGGGTCCCGTACGGCACGTAGATGCGCACCGCGTGGCCCAGCGCGCGCAGCTCGCGGGCGCGCCTGGCGCGGATGCCGTAGAGCATCTGCAGCTCGTAGTCGGAGCGGACGAGGCCGGCCGCGTCGAAGGCCTTCAGCGCGGCCGCGATGCGCGCGTCGTCGTGCGTCGCGATCGCCGGAAGCGGCGCCTTGGCCAGGAGCGCCGCGCAGCGGTCGTAGCTCGCGTCCACGTCCTTCTTGTCCGGAAAAGCCACCGACGCGGGCTCCTTGTAGGCGCCCTTGCACAGGCGCACGCGGGCCTTGCGCGAGACGGCCTCCCGGACGTCCCCCTCCGTGCGGCGCAGGGACGACTGAAGGACGATCCCGACGCCGGGATGCTTGTCGTGAAGGGCGTAGAACAGGTCGAGCGTCTTCTGCGTCCAACGCGAGCCTTCCATATCGATGCGCACGAAATTCTTGAGCCGCTCGGCCTCCGCGACGATGCGCAGGAGGCTGTCCTCGGCCAGCTTCTCGTCGAAGGCGAGCCCGAGCTGGGTGAGCTTGAGCGAGATGTTCGCGTCCGCGCCGGACTCGGCGATGCGGCGCAGCATCGCGAGATTTTCCTCGGCCGCGGCCAGCGCGTGCGCCTTGTCGAGGCTGTCTTCCCCGAGGTTGTCGAGCGTCGCTTTGAGCCCGTCGGCGTTCAGCTCGAGGACGGCCTCGATCGCGTCGTCGATGTCGTCGCCCGCGACGAAGCGGCGGGCCAGAAAGGTGAGGGCTCGCATCGGCGCGATTCTAGCATTCCGCGCCCGGCGATGGAACAAAAACGGGGGCTCGATCGTATGATAGGGACGCCCCCTGGCGGATGGAGATCGGAGGCGATATAATGGAGGCATGAAACGACGCATGGGAACATTCTTTACGGAATGCATCATTTCGAATCAGACCGCTCGGAACAAAAATATTCCCCGCCGGCTCCTTGTGGACACAGGCAGCGAGTTGACCTGGATCGCGGCGGAGGCGCTCTCGGATATCGGGGTGGCTCCGGAGAAGATCGAGTTGTTTGAGCTCGCGGACGGCAAGACCGTCAGCCGCGAAGTCGGCTTCGCGCTCATCAACACGGCGGGCCGGATCACGACCGATGAAGTCGTGTTCGCCTTGGAGGGCGACCTTCAACTGTTGGGCGCAAGAACCTTGGAGGGACTCAATTTGGCGGTCGACCCCGCGCGCAAACGCCTGGTCGCCGCGGGCCCGATGCCGGCGGCCTGCGCCTGACCGCTACAGATTGAGCCGGTCGAGGACCGAGCCCGCCGACGCGTCCCGACCGAACAGCACGATCAGCCAGCCGATCAGAAACAAGAGGCCGCCGACGGGCGCGACCGCGCCCCATTTTCTGACGCCGGTGAGCGCGAGCAGATAAAGGCTGCCGGAGAACAGGACGATGCCGGCGGCGAAGCACCAGCCGGCCTTCTCCGGGCCGCGCAGCGCCGCCAGGAGAAGCAGGGCGAGGGCGTGATAGACCTGGTAGCGCACGCCCGTCTCGAAGACCGCGAGCAGCTCGGGCGGCAGGCGCGCCTTGAGCGCGTGCGCGCCGAACGCGCCGAGGCCCACGGCGAGAAACATGAATCCGGCGCCGAGGCGAATCCAAAGAGCGTGGCTCATTTCAAGGACCTCCAGAACTTGTTGAAGTCGGCGGGCGGCTCGGCCTCGAAGCTCGCCGGACGTCCGGTGAAGGGGTGCTCGAAGGCGAGACGGTAGGCGTGCAGCATCAGGCGCGG
>JACQJQ010000166.1 GCA_016204945.1 Elusimicrobiota bacterium | reverse complement strand
CGCGCGGCCGCGCGCGCGCCCTCGACGATTTGGCCGACGATGTCCTCGTAATAAGGCGTCGCGGTGATGCCGCCGCCGAGGTACTTATCGAGGCGGAAAATGAGGTCGCCGTGGCTGTATTTGATGAGGTCGTCGATTGAAATCAACGAATCGTCCGCGCGCATCTTGCCCGCGCGCGGCTCCAGGAAGCGCAGCCATTTGGGCGGCCGCTCCAGCGGCGCGAAGGCGAAGATGCCGAGCGGCAAGGCCGCGGCCAGCGAAACGAGCGCCAGCCGGCCCGAGGGGCCGAGAGGAGGCGGCATCTTGATGAAGGCGAGCTGCGCCGCGGCGAAGCAGGTCAGCGCCCCGATGCGCAGATCGGCCCAATCCACGGCGCGGCGCATGCTTTCGAGAATGAGCCAGAGACGGCGCTCAGGCTCGGGAGTCAGGTGGGCGGAGACGCTCATCGCTTGGATTGTAGCGGCTAAACCGGCGCCTCGCAATGGCGAGCCGTCGAATTTATTGCTCCGTCGTTTGTCAAGAGATGATAAAATCCCGGCGTGATGCCCGCCACCTGGCACGGCTTTCTGCTCGGTCTCGTGATGCTCTCCTGGGTCTACTGGATCGCGGTCGCGATCGTCGTCGCGTGTTTCTTCGCGCGGAGGGTCCGCCCCTCGCGCGAGGGATACAGGCCTTCCGTCTCGCTGATCAAGCCCGTCTGCGGCCTGGAAAAGAATCTGTACGCCAATCTCTCCAGCGCCTGCGCGCAGGACTATCCCGATTACGAGGTCGTCTACGCCCTCCAGAATCCCCAGGATCCCGCCCTGCCCATCCTTGAACGAATCCGGGCCGAAAACCCGGAGCGCCGCGTGCGCATCCTCGTTGATCACTCCGCCGCCGGGCCCAACGGCCGGCTCTGCAACATCCTCAACGCCACGCGGACGGCGACCAGCGAGGTCCTGGTCTACTCCGACAGCGACATGCTGCTGCCCCCTGATTACCTGCGCGCCATCGTGGCTCCGCTCGCCGACCCCGAGGTCGGCGTCTCCTGCACTCTCTACCGCGCCCAGGGCGCGGTCAATATCTGGGAATCCCTAGAGCTTCTTTCTCTCAACGTCGAGTTCGTCCCCTCGATGATTTTCGCGACCTCGACTCGAGCGGCCTTGGCCTGTCCCGGCGCCTCTCAAGCCGTGCGTCGTGAAACTTTGGAGAAGATAGGCGGCCTCGAACCCATGGCCGACAGCCTCGTCGAGGACATCGAACTCGGCCGGCGCATGGCGGCGGCCGGCTTCAAGATCGTGATCGGAAGCCATATCGCGGCCACCGGCGTCGATCTCAACGGCTGGCGAGCTTGGTGGAGGCATCAGGTCTACTGGGATCAGAATACCCGGGCCGCCAGCCCCGTCGGTTTTTTCTTTACGTGGCTTGTGCGCGGCGTCCCGCTGGCCGCGTTCTACAGCCTCATCTTCCTGGCCCACGGTTTATTGGAATTGGAGGTGCTGCTCGTGACCCTCGCGTTCCGGTTGGGTTCGGCCGTCTTCTGCTCCTGGAGTCTTGGCGACAGCGAAGGTCTGCGCGCCCTCTGGCTGCTGCCCCTGCGCGATCTTGTCGGAGCCGCGACTTGGGCCGCGAGCTTTCTTCAGAGGAAGATTTACTGGAAAGGCCGCGAATTCGTCCTCGTCGGCAATCGGCTCGTGGAAAGCGCGTGAAAAGGGTCGTCGTCACGGCCGACGACTTCGGGCTGAGCTCCGAGGTCAACGAGGCCGTGAGGCTCGGCCATGAGCGCGGCATCCTGGGCTGCGCGAGCCTGATGGTCGGAGCGCCCGCCGCGCGGGAAGCCGTCGCGCTCGCTCGCTCGCGCCCCGGGCTCAAGGTCGGGCTTCACCTGACTCTCGTCGACGGACGTCCGGTGCTGCCGCCGAGCCTGGTGCCGGATCTCGTCGACGGCGCGGGCCGATTCCGGCGGGGGCTCGCCGGTCCGGGGGCGCGTATTTTTTTCCTGCCGCGCGCGCGCCGGCAGGCCGTCGCCGAGTGCCGGGCCCAGGTCGAGGCGTTTGAGAACACCGGCCTCGAGCTCGATCATCTCAACGGGCACAATCACTTCCACATCCATCCGACCATCCTCGACGCCGTTCTTCAGCTTGCCGAGCGCACGCGCATACCGGCCGTGCGCCTGCCCTGCCAGCCGCTTTCCACCGCGCCTGCGGGAGCCGCCTGGATGGCCGCCGTGATGGCGCCTTGGGTCGCGCGCACGCGCTCCAAGCTCAGGCGCGCGGGCATCGCGTTCAACGACTGTCTCTTCGGGCTCTTCGAGACCGGCGCGATGGTCGAGAGCGCCTGGCTGCGGCTGATCCCCCAATTGCCCGACGGGCTCACCGAGGTGTACTGCCATCCGGCGGTCGCGACGGTCGGCGCGCTCAAGGAGTCGATGCCGGAGTATCGGCACGCCGAGGAGCTCGCCGCCTTGCTGAGCCCGCGCGTGCGCGAGGCTCTCGAGCGTTCGGGAGCGCGCCGGGTCGCGTTCTCGGAGGCTTGCGCTCCCGCGGCATGATTGCGACGACGATAGTCCTCGTCCTGTCGGTCGTCTGCTCCGCCTACGGCAACGTGCTCACGCGGCGCGGCATGACTGAACTCGGCCCCCTCGCGGACTTCAGGCCGCGCCATCTTCTGCGCTACGGCTTGGCGGCCGTCCGCAACGGGCGCGTGCTCGGCGGCGTCGCCGTCAATTTCGGGCAGTTCCTGGCCTGGCTGGTCGTCCTCTCCTGGGCGGAGCTCAGCTGGGCGCTTCCGATGAACGCGCTCGAGTATATCGTCGTCGCCCTGCTCGCCTGGAAGCTCCTGGGGGAGCGCGTCGCGCCGCGGCGCTGGGCCGGGATCGGGCTGATCAGCGCCGGCGTGTTTCTGGTGATGCTGTCGTGGAGGGGGCCATGATGGGCCGCGCGCTGGCCTTCGTGTTCGCCGCGACGATTTTCGGCTGCGCGGGCAACCTGTGCCTGCGCCAGGGAATGATCGCCGTGGGGGCCTTGCCCGGCTCGGCGCCCGCCGAGCTGCTCGTTTTCTTCGCGGCGGCGGCGGCCAATCCCTGGATATGGCTGGGGGTCGCCTGCGAGATCGCCTACTCGCTTCTGTGGCTGGCCGTGCTGTCCTGGTCCGACATCTCGTGGGCGGTTCCGATGAACGCGCTCGAATACGCGCTCGCCGCCGTCGCGGCCTATGTCCTGCTCGGCGAGCCCGTCGGCGCCTTGCGCTTGGCCGGGATCGTCATGATCTGCGGCGGAGTCGCCCTGTTGAGCGGCTCCTGGATTCAGGCCGCGGCCGTCTGACGGTCGGCGGGCAGCAGGCGCATGACCCAGCGCGCGGCGGCCGGGGCCAGGCGCGGGCGCGCCAGGCGCGGGTCGTAGGGGGCCATGCGTCGTTCGTTCTCGGCCAGGCAGAGCTCGACGAATGAGCGCGCGGACACGTCCCCGAAGGCCCGCTTGGCGTCCATCATGAAGTTGTCGTCGACGCCGTCGTCGCCGCCGGCGTTGAACGCGAGCTTGAGCCGGTTGACGACCTGTAGGGAGGCCGCCAGCCCGTTGCCGAAGGAGTGCGCCGGACGGGCCCACAGCGGGGTCCGCTGCTGCCGGTATTTGGCCCAATTCGCGAAGAAGAGGATATGGCGGGCCTCCTCCTGCAGGATCGGCTCGAAGAGGTCGATCAAGGCTCGCGGAAAGAAGCCCGAGCGCCGGGCCAAGGCGAAAAGCCCGAAGGCGAAGAAAGAATCGAAGCACTCCGCGTAGCCGACGCCGAGAAAGCCCCATTCGGGCTCCGGCGCTTTGGGCTCGCCGCGGCGGACGACCGGAATCCCGTAATGCGCGGTCATCAGCTCCAAGATTCGGAAATGCCGCTCCTCCTCGCGGCCCTGCAGAATGATCGCCTCGGACATCAGGGGGTCCTTCTCCGCCGCGCCGAAGGCCCCGACCTTGAGCGCGGTCTCGTATTCGGTGTTCACGGCTTCGGTCCAGACCGGCAGCGCCTTGAGCCGCGCGAGCGTCGGGGCGTCGAGGTCGGGCCAGCGGATATGCTCGGGCTTGAAGGGATCGTGGCTGTCGATGAAGTCCCGGCAGAAAAGAACCTTGTGCTCGGGCGAGCCGAAGTCGATGTCCCGCATAAATTAGGCCCGGGATTCTACCAAATCGCCGGAATTCCGGGGCGCGCTTCTTTTTGATACTATCCGGCCATGAGCAACGCCCGATTCTCCGTGCCGAAGCCCGTCAACGAGCCCGTCCTCAGCTACGGGCCCGGCAGCCCCGAGCGAGCCAAATTTTTCGCCCGCCTCAACGCGATGAAGTCGAAAGCCGTCGACATCCCGATGTTCATCGGCGGCGAGGAAGTCCGCGTCGGCAGAAAGGTCGAGGTCCGCTCGCCCTACGACCACGGCCAGCTCATCGCCCGATATCACGACGGCGGCCCCGCGGAAGCCCGCAAGGCGATCGCGGCGGCGCTCAAGGCCCGCAGGGATTGGGCCGCCCTGCCGTTCGCGGCCCGTGCCGCGGTGTTTTTGAAGGCGGCCGACCTGCTGGCGGACGATTGGCGCTGGACGCTCAACGCGGCGACCATGCTCAACCAGTCGAAGAACCTCCACCAGGCGGAGATCGACGCGGCCTGCGAGCTCATCGACTTCCTGCGCTTCAACGCCCATTACGCGGAGCGGATATACGCGGAGCAGCCCGGCAGCTCCAAAGGCGTCTGGAACCGCATGGACCACCGGCCGCTCGAGGGCTTCGTCTACGCCGCGACCCCGTTCAACTTCACCGCGATCGCGGGCAACCTCCCGTCCGCTCCGGCGCTTATGGGGAACACGGTCGTCTGGAAGCCCTCCGCGCACGCGATGTACAGCGCCTGCTGGATCATGAGGCTGTTCGAGGAGGCCGGGCTTCCGCCCGGCGTGATCAACTTGGTGTCCGGAGACGCCGCCGCGATCACGCAGGCCGTCCTGTCGCATCCGGATCTCGCCGGCGTGCACTACACCGGAAGCACCGCGGTGTTCCGGAGCATGTGGACGGCCGTCGGCGCCAACATCGCGAACTACCGCTCGTATCCCCGGCTCGTCGGCGAGACCGGCGGCAAGGACTTCGTGCTCGCGCATCCCTCCGCCGATCCCGAGGCGCTCGCGGCCGCGCTCGTGCGCGGCGCTTTCGAGTATCAGGGGCAGAAGTGCTCGGCGGCCTCGCGCGCCTACGTTCCCGCCGAGTTGTGGCCTAAAGTGAAGAAGTCCATGAAAGACATGCTGGCCCGCGTCGAGATGGGCTCCCCGGAGGATCCGGGCAACTTCATCAACGCGATGATCGGCCGCGCCGCGTTCGACAAGGTCAAGGGCTACATCGCCGCCGCGAAGAGGAGCAAGGCCGAGAAGATCGTCGCGGGCGGGACCTGCGACGATTCCGTCGGCTTCTTTATCTCGCCGACGCTCATCGAGACCTCGGATCCGAAAAGCGCGACCATGTGTGAGGAGATCTTCGGCCCCGTGCTCGCCGTTTACCCGTATCCGTCGAGCAAATGGAGGGAAACACTCAAGCTCGTGGACGAGAGCTCGCCCTACGCGTTGACCGGCGCGGTGTTCGCGCAGGACCGGCGCGCGCTGGTGGAGGCGGAGCGCGCGCTCGTCAACGCCGCCGGAAATCTGTACCTGAACGACAAGCCCACGGGCGCCGTCGTGGGCCAGCAGCCGTTCGGCGGCGGACGCGCCTCGGGCACCAACGACAAGGCGGGCTCCTACTTGAACCTTCTGCGCTGGGTCTCGCCCCGCGTCATTAAGGAGACGTTCGACCCTCCGAAGGACTTTCGCTACCCGTTTCTCGTTCGGGATCCGGTCTAGGATGCGGCTTACGCTTTCCGTGGGCGCGGCCTTCCTGCTCGGCATTCCGGCCGCTGGCGCCTGCCCCCGCGTCGATCCGGCGCATGTGGGCGGCACCCAGGGCTACGCGGACGGCTTCGACTCCGGCAAGTGCTTCGTGTCGATCGGTCCGATGTCGACGAACGGCCTGGTGTATCGCGCCTACGGCTTCTTCGACGACGGCTTGCTGCTGGTGTTCAGCTCGTACGGCGCCGGGGAGGACAGCGACCCGGACACGACCTCGGCGCGCGAGTTCTATTTCTTTCCTCGAACCGGCGCGCTCGAACTGTCGATGGACGAGGCGGCCGGAACCGTGTCCGTGCGCTTGAGCGACGGAGGCCGCGCGCATATCGACCCGGCCACCGCACAGATCAAGGCGCTTGAGCGCGGGAGCGTCGTGGTCTCGCCGCGGGTGGACCCGGCCGAGCGCGGGGGCGTCGAGATCACGAGCTACGCGGGCCTCGTGCTCGACGCGGGTTTCCGCATGGGCGAGTCGCCGTCAGGGCGTCCCGACGCGCGCTCGACCTTCCGCGACGCGCACGGCCATCTTTGCACGGTCGTCAATCGCGAGCTGTTCGTCTATGAGGGCGGCGAGCATGAGCTCAAATTCACCGATCCGGAGCTCTCCGCCTGGCTCAAGACGCGCTGTCCCGCGCTGTCGCCCGGCTTCTAGCGGGCTTTCCCCGCCGAGGCATGATCGCAGTCCTCTTGCGGGAATCACGGCTCGGGGGTATACTGCCAACATTGTGGAAGAAAATCTTGGGGGCATTTATGGAATTGAGAATCTCAACGCTTGCCGCGTTAGCCTTTGTCGTGTTCGCAGGTGTTCTTACCACGAAAACGCGTGCCGCAAATCCTGATCCAGCCAACGCCCCATACGGCAACAGAGGCATCGAAATAACGGACGCGTCTAATTGCACGAGTTATACGATTAAAAAAGAACCGATTTCACGCACCGAAAGCGGCTCTTTTATCATCTACAAGTACGATATGTCGGGTGCGGGCTGTACAAACTATAAATTCATTATCGTCCGGTCGGAGCAATCGAAATTATTTTTCATGAATTTCCTGCGTGCCACGAGCGGGTTGGAATCGCTATACGTGCGCACGTTCGATGAAGCCGCTCAGAATACGCCGGTCGGCGATAAGGCAGGACGCGTGGCAAGGTTGATGGCCGATCTTAAGGACCACTCTGCGGTCATTGAGTCATATGAGAACACTGCTTCGGGCGCAATAAACCGATAAGCTGGACGGGAATACAATGGCTAAGCTATCAATACTGCCGTTGATTATCCCGGTCCTCGATGAACTGCTGTGGTTATACTTAGTCTCGCGTATTCTCTCTTCGCCAACGGACTCATTCCTGTCACCTCCAAGTCGACTGTACACGTGTACAGTCCAGTAACAGCTTAGATGAGTTGACGAGCCTTGCTTCGGTCACATCTTGCGTGAGTTGATTCGCGACATTGACAGAACGGGAGGCTGACGTTATACTGACGACGAGGTCGTTTCTCGGGAGGGCGCTCCATGCGGCATATCGGAATCGTCATCGGATTGGCGTGCTTCGCCGTCGTTCAGGCTTCGGCGACGTTTGACGAGCAGCGGATGGCCCGAGACGGCGCCCAAATCGTCAAGGACGTCAAAAAATCCATGGCGCCGCATCGAGGCTTGGAGCCGACCTGCATGATCGAGATCGGGAGGGATCGCTCGGAGCTCGTCAAGCTGCCGAAAGTCGACGACCAGGGGGACGGAAGACCGGTGTATCAGATGTCCTTCAAGGATGTGAAGATCGAGTATGTCCCCTACAATTCGAGACTTCTGATCTACAAGAACGACGCCCTTTTCCTCCGTACGGTCATGTTCGCCCAGCCGGAAGGAAGCTTCACCAGCTTTCAGGAGCACTCCCTCTTCGATCAAAAGCCTCCCCACAAACTGATGGCCGTGGCGAGGTGCACTTTCGCCAGGGCGCAGTAAACGGCGCCCGGTCAGCGGGTTCGGCGCTCCGCGAGCAGGATCGTGTTGAGCACCGCGCAGGCGGTCGTGACGGGCCCCACCCCGCCGGGCACGGGCGTCAAGACGCCGGCGCGCGCGGCGGCCCCCGGCGCGGCGTCGCCGACCAGGCGGCCGCGCACGACGTTGACGCCCGCGTCGAGCAAGACGGCGCCGCGCTTGACCCAGGAGGTTCGGATGAGTCCGGGCGCGCCCGCGGCCAGCACGAGCACGTCGGCCTCGCGGCACAGCGCGGCCAGGCTCCTGGTGCGCGAGTGGGCCAAGGTCACGGTCATGTCGAGCGTGGAGAGCAGGTGCGCCGCGGGGCGGCCCACGGTCGCGGAGCGGCCGACCACCACGGCGCGGCGCCCGGAGAGGGGCGCGCCCGCGGCGAGCGCCAGGCGGGCGAGCGCAAGCGCCGTGCACGGCGCGGCGAGGCCGGAGGCTTCTTTCCACGTTTTGGCGAGGAAAAGGCGGCCGTAGGCTCCGGGCGTGACGCCCTCGGCGTCCTTGTCGGGGGGGATGGCCGCGGCCGCATCGGACGCGGAGACGCCCCTCGGATAGGGGGTCTCGAGGATGAATGCGTCGATCGATGCGTCGCCGGCGAGGTCGGCCAGCAGGCCCAAAGTCTTCGCGCGCGGGCCGGGAGATAGGCGGTGCACGACCACGTCGACGCCCGCGGCGCCGCAGGCCCTTATTTTGGCCTTCAGGTAGCTGCCGGCGGAAGCGTCCGCCGCGGCGACGATCGCCAGGCGCGGCGCGCGGCCGAGGCGGCGCGCGACCGCCGATGCCCGCCTCCGCGCCTGGGCGAGCAGGCGGGACGCCAGAACCCTGCCGTCCAGCAATGCGGCGCTCATTTTTTTCTCAAGCTCCTCTCCAGGCGCGCGATCACGGAGGACAGCATTTCGAGCGTCGGCGCGGGCACGCGGCGGCGCCGGGCGGCGAGGAGCAGGGGGCCGATGATGGCGTGGGCCTCGGTGCGGCGGCCGGCGGCGAGGTCCTGGAGCATCGAGTTGCGCTGACGCGGGGCGTTGCGGCAGGACAGCATGAGCCTGTCGGCCATGTCGACGTAGTCGAGGCGATGGCCGGACGCCGAGGCGGCGGCGGCGGCCTCGCTCAGCGCGGTGAGCGCCACCTCGCGCAGGGCTGGGTCGGCTTCGATGCGGCCGCTTTCGACCGCGCAGGCGGCGGCGAGCGGATTGACCGCGGCGTTGAAGGCCGCCTTGGTCCAGAGCATGCCCACCTCGGAGTCCTTGATGTGCGCGCGAAAGCCGGCGCTGGTTAGCAGGGCGCGAGCGGACTCGAGTGCGCGCTCGTTGCCGGGATGCCGCGCGAGCAGGACGTCCTCGCCGCCGTTGAGCTTGAGTTCGCCGGGTCGGGCCCGATCGGCGGCGAAGTAGCAAACGCCTATGACGGTGCGCCGCCGGCCGAAGGCGCGCCGGAATATCCTTTCGTGGCCGATCCCGTTCTGCAGGGCGATGACCACGGTGCCGGGCCCGATGAGCCGGCGCGCGGCGACCGCCGCGCGCCGGGCGTCGCCGGACTTGACGCAGAAGAAGGCGGCGCCGGCGTGGGTTTTGAGGGAGCGGGCGCGCGTCAGGCCGGTGATCCGTTCGCGCCCGCCGTCCAAGGCGGTCACCATGAAGCCGGAGCGGGCCAGGCGGCGCTCGACGCCCTTGTCCCGCCCCAGAATCGCGACCGGCAGGCCGGCCCGGCGCAGGCCGGCGGCGAGAGAGAGGCCGATCGATCCGGGGCCGACCACCAGGACGGGTTCGCTCACGTCCGGATTATGGCAAAAAAAATGACCCCCGGCGCTCGCGCGCCGGGGGTCTGCTTCGGCGATTGTCTCGGACGCGTTTTTACGCGTTCACCATCTTCGCGCGGGACACGTCGCCCTTCTTGTCGAGGAAGTACAGGAATCCGGACTGCTTCTTCACGCCGACCTTGGCGACCTTCTCCGTCTTGCCGCCCTTCTTGCCGCCGCGGGCCATCTTGGCGCGGGACACGTCGCCCTGCTTGTCGATGTAGTAAAGAAACCCCTGAACCCGCTCAACGCCGACCTTCTGAACCTTCTCAGCCATTTTCGTGACCTCCGTGCAGACGCCGGGATCGATGCCCCTGGATCCCTGGGGTGCGACCGCGAGAATTTAGCATAGTCTCCGACGGGGATGCAAGTTTTTCTCGACGGAGGCTCGACGGAGGAAAAGACGAACTCCGCGTTCTTGTCGTCGGAGGCGGCGCGGGCGGGCGGCCTACTTGCCGGATTTGTCGAAGAGGGCGATCTGCGTTTCCTGGGGCATGATCAGCCGCTCCTTCAGCCAGGCGTCGACGAGATCCTTGGAAAAACGGTATTGGCGGCCGATGCGCGAGGCGGGGATGCGCTTCAGCCGGATGAGGCCGTAGATCTTGGAACGGCCCATGCTGAGGTACAGCGCGAGCGTCTTGATGTCCATGACGTCGGGCACCGGGCCGCTGATGCTTTTTTTCGCCGATTTCCGCTTTTTTTTCATGCCGATGGCGTTGAAGCGCGCCGTTTAGAGCCGCCTAACATCTAGAGTGTATGTCCTCTATCATCTTTTGTCAAGTATTCGAGGCTCCAAGTTCACGGGGTTTTGAATCAGCACTTGAACGACATGACGCCTTCGGCGCCAGGGTTTTCGCTTCGCGAAAACCTGGGTGGGAATTGTTCATGGAGCCCCTCCGGCCAGACGAGGACTTGGGAAGTCCATGGCGAGCAGCCGCAGTAAGCGGCCCAT
>JACQJQ010000161.1 GCA_016204945.1 Elusimicrobiota bacterium | reverse complement strand
TTCAACGTGTACGCGGCCTCGATCACGTTCTCGACGGCTCCGGCCGGAGCCGTTCCCACGGCGACCTTCACGGGCCTGTCTCTGGACACCACCTATTACTTCCGGGTCGCGGCGCTCAATCATGCGGGAGTCGGCACGGCCTTCGTCCACCTGGGTTCGACCACGACCTTGTTCAGCTCCCTCGCGGCTCCCGCGCCGTCCGGATTCGTCGACGTCAGCCTGAGCTCGATCGCGGCGACCTGGGGCCTGACGGCCGGAGCCACCGGCTATACGATGGTCGCCTCCCTCCAGCCGGGCAATCCTCCCGCGTCCGTCTTCGCCTCGAGCACGACCATGGACGTGAACGCGACCACGGCGGCCGTGTTCGCGCCGGCGCTGAGCGCGAATACGACGTATTACCTCTTCGTGCGCGCCAACGGAAATCTGACGTCGAGCCTGTTCGCGGCCTATCCGGCCACGTCCACCTTGGCCAACGCGCCCGCGACGGCGGCGTCGACCTTCAGCGTCGTCACGTCCGCGAGCGCGGAGCTGAGCTGGAGCGCCAACGGCAACCCGCTTTCTGTCACGACCTACACGATCCACGCCTCCACGGCGGCGGATTTCAACGCCTTCGCCTCCTCGGTGACCTTCTCCACCGCCCCGGCCGGGGCGCCGAGCGCCACGATTTCGGGCTTGTCCGGCGTCACGACCTACTACTTCCGCGTCCGCGCGGTGAACCACAACGGCGTGCCCACCGAGTTCGTCGATCTGGGCTCGACGCGGACCTTGGTGGGCTTCCTGCCCGCCCCCGCGATCGCGGGCTTCGTCGAGGTCGGCGCCAGCTCGGTGACGGCGACCTGGGAGCTGGTGCCGGGAGCCACCGGCTACACCTTGGTCGCCTCGCTCCTGCCGGCCAATCCCCCGGCGTCCGTCTTCGCCTCGAGCACGCCCGCGGGCGTGGCCGCGACGACGGCGACGGTGTTCGCGCCGGCGCTCAACGCGAACACGACGTACTACTTCTTCGTGCGCGCCAACGGCCTGCAGACCGCGAGCCTGTACTCCGCGTACCCGGCGACGTCCACTTTGGCCAACGTCCCGTCGACGGCGCAGTCGACGTTCGCCGCGGTCTCGGTGACGAGCTTCTCCGTCTCTTGGAGCGCCAACGGCAATCCCGTCTCGGTGACCACCTATACGGTGCAGCTCTCGACCGCTTCGGACTTCAACGCGTTCGCCTCCTCGGTCGCCTTCTCGACGGCGCCGGCGGGGGCGGCGCCCAGCGCGACGTTCACGGGCCTGGCCGGCAACACCAGCTACTATTTCCGCGTCCGAGCGGTGAACCACAACGGCCTTCCCACGGACTTCGTCAACCTGGGCTCGACCTTGACCGCGCCCTCGCCCCTTTTCCCGACGATCACCGACGCGCAGGCCGGAGACGCCGCTTGGCGCCGCGGCGACAGCGGCCTCTACAGCGTGTTCTTCGGCGACACGAGCGGGTCGCACCTCGATAAATTCCAGGTGAAGGCCTCGACGACGGCCGGCGGCTTGGGCAACGACCTCGTGGGCTTTGTCGACGTGCTGACCAATCTGGGCCCGGCCGACGCCTTCAACACGCCCTGGGCCTTGCCCGCGGGATTCTTTAATTCCCTGATGGACGGCGTGACGAACTACATCTCCGTGCGGGTCTTCAACGGCCCGCCCCTGAACAACTCCACGTTCCTGCAGGACGCCTTCCACATCTTAAAGGACACGACGGCGCCGAACCTGGTCGACGCCCAGGCTGGCGACGCGGTGGTGCGCACGGCCGCCGGGACGACGTATACGGTCCAGGCTTTCGACGCGGGCGGCGGCTTGGCCGCGTTCCAATACAGCGCGAGCTTGGCGCCCGGCACCGGGAACGCCGCGGTCATCGCCTGGACGAACATCGCCTCCGTGGCCAACACGACGTCCTACATCGCGGCGTGGCCCGTCGATTTCAACGCGCTGGCCTCCGGCGTCACGAACTACATCTCCGTGCGCGCCTGGGACGCGGCCGGGAGCACGACGACCGCGCTCGACGCGTTCTACGTGCTCAAGGACACGGCCGGCCCGGGCGTTTCGATCACCTCGCCGCCGGACGCGTCCTTCGCCTCGTCGCTGTCGCAGATCAGCGGCGCGGCCACGAGCATATTCGGCGTCCAAGGCGCCGAGGTTTTCATCCAGGAGAACCCGCCGGCGGGCCCCTACTGGAACCCCGCTCCGGTTTCGCAGTTCAACTCCGGAACGCCCGTCTGGATGCCGGCCTCCGGGACCACGGCCTGGACCTTGGCGCCCGGCGCCCTCCCCTTGACGGGCGGCGCGACCTACCGGGCCGTGGCGCGCTCCTCGACGACCTCCAATCTGTACTCGACGACCTACGCGACGTCCACCTTCGTGATGGACCTCGCGACGCCGACCGTCGCGGTGGCCGCGCCCGCGCCGGATTCCACCGTGTCCGCCTTGGCGTCGATCAACGGCACGGCGAACGATCCCGGGGCCAATCCCTCGGGCCTGTCCGCGATCGAGGTCCGCCTGCGCCGCAACTCCGACGAGAAGTGGTGGAACTGGTTCACGCAGGCTTGGGGGCCGACGGCCGTCTCCTCGGTCGCGGCGGGGACCGCGGCGTGGTCCTTGTCGCCGACGCCGGAGCTGCAGGCGAGCCTCGAGAGCGGCACGAGCTACTTCATCGCCGCGCGCGCCTCCGACAACGCGCTGCCCGCGAACGCGGGCGACTTCTTCGTCTCGGGCGCGACCTTCACCTGGCAGGACATCACGCCGCCCGCCGCCGTCGCCAACCTGGCGGCCGCGAGCGGCTCCTCGCCGGGGCGCATCAACCTGACCTGGACCGCCCCGGGAGACGACGCCGGCGCCGGGCGCCTCGAAACCGGAGAGTACCGCCTCTTCTACTCGACCGACGCCGCGGCGGCGGCCAGCACCTCGACGGCCCAGATTCTCATCTCCACGGCGGGAATCAATCCCGGCGACGCGCAGTCCTATATCGTGACGGGGCTCCTTCCGGGCGTGACCTACTACCTGCGGCTGGCGCTCGCCGACAGCGACGAGAATTGGTCGGCCTTCTCGAACCAGGCGTCCACGAGCGCCGCGGCCTCGCCGCTCAACGAGATCTCCGGGCGCGTCCTGGACGTCTCCACCCAAGGCATCACGGCGGTGCAGGTCGACTGCTGGAATTCCGCGGACGCCTTGGTGGCCACGACGTTCACCTTGGCCGACGGCAGCGGCACCTATGTCGTCAACGGGCTGTCGGCGGGCAGCTACAAGCTCCGCGTCACCTGGACCGTCAACGGCTTCTCGAGCTCCCTCTGGCAGGACGGCATCGCGATGGGTTCCTCCAACGTTGACTTCTTCCTGGAGATCAATTACGCTCTGGCTACTTTGACGGGAACCTTGTCGACGTTGACCTCCTCCTCCTTCGGAGGCGGGGGAGGCTTGGGGGCGGCTTCCGTCGACAGCTTCGTCGAGCTCTACCAGCAGGGGCGCCAGGTCGCGAAGGTGAAGGTGCAGCCGAGCGGCCGCTGGACCATCGGCGGCCTCCTGCCCGGCTCCTACTCCGTCCGGGCCTACACGGGACTGGGCTACACGCCCTTCCAGGACGTCATGCTGCTCGAGGGGGAGTTCCGGGTGCTCGGCTTCGTCTTCGACCCCCTGCCCGAGGCCGCCGTCTTCGCCTTCCCCAACCCCGCGCGAAGCGCGACGACGATCCGCTTCGAGAGCGCGCTGGCCCCGCTCGAGGCCGACATCCTCATCTTCGACATCGCCGGCAATCTCGTCCGGGAAATCTCCGACTCGCAGATCAGCCGCGCGGCGGCTCCGGTCTACCGGGCGGAGTGGGATCTCAACAATTCCGCGGGCCGGGCCGTGGCCTCCGGCGTCTACAGCGTCATGGTCAAGATCAAGGGCGGCAGCGACAACCAGACGGCCAAGGTGATCAAGAAGGTGGCGGTGGTCCGATGAACGGATTATTCCTTTGCGTCCTTGCGTCCTTGTGGCTCGCGCCGCTGTCCGCGTCCGCGGGGCTGCTCACGGGGCAGGGCGTGGCCATACTGGACCAGACGGGAGCCCAGAGGACGACCTTCTCGACCAACGAGAAGATCGGGTTCACGCAGATCATCAACAACGGCGTTGCCAGCGTCAACCGCATCACCTTCCAATTCTCCGTCCTGGCGCCCAACGGCAACACGGTGTTCCGCCACGCGGGCAACTCCGTGGGAGGCACGGTGGGCAACGCGGCGAGCCAGATCAACGGGCTGCCCGTCTCCGGCTTCTTCCAAGGGCCCGGGGTCTACACCCTGAAGGCGCTGGCCTCCCTCGACGGCGTCGCGCTCGAGCAGACGCAGACCTTCACCTTGTCCTCGCCCAACCTCCTGCTGATCTACCCGCCCAACGGATCCCGGAATCTGACCGACAATCCCCTGTCCTTCCAATGGTACTCGAGCGGGGCGGTGTCTTACCGCGTCACGGTGGGAGACAACGCCTCGCTCTACAACGCCCTGTTCATCCAGACGACGTCTCCCGGGGCGAGCTCCTTGACGTATCCGCAGAATCCCAGCGACCCCAGGCAGAGACTGTCCACCGGGCAGACGTACTGGTGGAAGGTCGAGGGGCTCGACGTCAACGGCAACGTCGTGGCGACGAGCCAGGTCCCCTACAGCTTCTCCGTGGCCAACACCTCCTTGACCCGAGACTTGGCGGTCACGGGGCTCGACGTCGCGGGTCCGACGGATTCGGCCGGCAACATCCCCTTTCGCGTCACCGTGCTCAACCAGGGCAACACGACGGAGACGAACACGCTCCTGCGCGTGACGCTGGGCGGGCTGACCGCGCCCGGCACGCCGATCACGATTCCGATGCTGTCGCCCGCGGACACGCTGAGCTACAACGTCTCCGCGCCCATTCCCACCGACATGAACGAGGGCCTGGCCATCGCCTGCCTGACCATCTTCGACGACAGCGTGGGCAACAACTGCAAGACGCTGTCGGTGTCCCGCCCCCCGACGCTCTCGACCGGGGCGTTCGCGCAGGATTGCGCCTCCGTGGGCGGCGAACAGGTCTGGATGGCGATCCGGCAGATCATGCATGATCAAGGGATCAATCTTGACGATTACGCCTTCACCGGCATGGACGGCAGCCTGTCGTGCGCGGAATTGTCCGCCCTGCTCGACCAGCTGCGCCATGGGCAGGCGCGCGCCAGCCTCAGCGGCCCGCCGCTTCCCGGAACGGTCGTGCCGACGCCGACGGTCGCGGCCGCCGCCTCCGAGCCGGAGGAGGGGGCCGCGCCGCCGGTGGAGCTGGAGCAGGGCGAGGAGCCGGCGGCGGCCGAGGAGCAGCCCAAAACCGTCGTCAAGGAGAACACCTGGGCGGGCGTCACGCCGCCGTTGTCGAACAAGACGGCGGCGTTCTTGATCAAGAGCCAGGCTAATTGGAGGAGGCTCTGGCGGAGGCTGAGCGATGAGCCCGTTCCGCTCATTGATTTCGCCGAGCATATGGTCGTGGCCGTGCTGGCGGGGGGCGGGGACGCCGCCGCCCGCGTCGAGATCGAGGACATGAGCTCGCTGGGCTCCACGCTCAAGGTGCGCTACCGCCTCATCGCCCACGCCCGGCTCTTCGGCGCGGAGAGCGCGCAGGCCGCGCCCGCGAGCAAACCGGCGCCTTACATGCTGGTCGCCGTTCCCCGCACGTCGCTGAAGGTCCACTTCGTGAAGATAAAGGAGAGTCCCGATGAAAACGAATAGCAGCCGCATGAGTCGATGCGCCGTGGTCCTGGCGTCGTGTCTGTCGCTCCTGGCGAGCGCGCCGGCGCGCGCCGCTTCGCCCGTGGCGGGAGTCGTCATTTCGATGGAGGGGAAAGCCGAGTTCCAAAAAGCCGGGGAAGAGGCCTTCCGGCCGCTGAAGTTCAACGAGATGCTGCGGGAGGGGGACGTCGTGAAGACCGGCCACGGGGTGCGCGTGGGCATCGCCTTCGTGGGCGGGGCCGAGCTGCGCATCAACGAGAACTCCAGCTTCAAGATGGAAAGCGGCGGAGGCAGCAAACCGACGAGCGTGTTCACCCAGTTCGGCAACGCGTGGACGCGCCTCCTGCACGGCAAGTCCGGGATGAGGGTGCGCACGCCGAACGCCGTCGCCGCCGTGCGCGGGACGGAGGCCGACGTGAACTACGGAACGGGTCCGATGACGGTCAAGGTCTACGAGGGCTTCGTCGACGTGACCAACGCCAAGGGCACGACGGCCCTGCGCGCCGGCCAGCAGACGCAGGTGGCGGGAAGCGGGCAGGCGCCCGAGCCGGCCCGGGCCATGTCCCCGCAGGATTACGGCACGTGGCAGAACGCGCTCAAGGCCGTGGACCTCAACAAGAGCCTCAAGATCCTCGAGGCGGCCGCCGTCAAGGACCGGGCCCTGGATCTGGACATGAAGGACAAGGACGGCAAATCGAAGAAGGTGCGCATGCGCTTCGAAAAGAAATAGACATATCGTGAGCGCACCCTATCGCCCTTGAGACCACCCGGATACGGCGCGATGCTCGCGGCGGCGCTCGTCATGGCGCCCGCGCGCGCTTTGGCCTCCGACGCCGGCAGCCTGCAGTTCACCGTTCCGGCCCCGGATCCGGCGCAGGCCGGCGACGTCGTCTCGCTCCAGGCGCTCGCGGTCAATACGGGCACGAGCCAGTGGGACCCGGGAACGTATTATTGGGTGGGCGAGGTCTACGACCTGGAGTACCGCCTGATCGCCCGGACCGAGCAGGTGTCGCCCCGGGAGGCGGTGGCGGCGGGGGCCGTCTCCGCGATCTCCCTGCCGTTCCACATCCCGGACACGATGTCCGGGCGCCGGCTCTACCGCGTCTTCCTCGTCAAGGGCAACAAGACCTTGCTGGAGTCCGACTACAAGGGCTTTCAGATCGTCGAGAAGCCCATACCGCCTCCTCCCGACGTCGTCACCTACCACATGGAGGGAAACTTGACGACGAGCTTGAGGAGCTCCAGCTACGCCGGTTGGAAGCGGGTGTCGGGGGCCACGACGTTCAACACCGTGGGGAAGATCAACAACAACTCCTACCTGATCAACCTCTACCTTCTGCATACGCCCGGGAACGTCTTCGATCCGTTCATCATCGTGGGCAATTTTTACGCCCCCTGGGGGACCATCTACGGCGGCGACATCTCGCCCAACCTCGGACCCCTGGCGGTCTCCGGGCAGGGCATGCGCGGCGTCATGCTGGAGCAGAAAAAGGGGATTTGGGACTGGGTCGTGCTCGGCGGGCGCACCATCGCGTCCCAGGCCGGCACGGCCACGACCAACGGGCGCTACGCCCGTTCCTTGTACTCGGGCAAGCTCGGGGTCGCGCCCGTCCCGAGCGTCAAGGTCAACGCGAATTATTTCGTGAGCAGCGACGAGGTCGGCTCCCTGAGCGCGGATCCGCAGTCCCCGAACTTCCGCGGCCCGAGCCTGATCGCCCAGAAGAACTCCGGCTACGGTCTCGACTTGGGCTGGGAGCCCGTTTCCCGCCTGAAGTTCGTGCTCGCCTACCAAAAGAACGCGTTCTGGGCGAACAGCGGCGGGCGCCCCGCCAACGACGCGGCGACCCGCTTCGAGATCAACTGGGAGCGCAAGCTCTTCAAGATCCGCACCTACTACCAGCGCGCGGGCGTCAACTTCGTGGCTTTCGGCAATCCCGGCATCATCGGCGACCGCATCACCTACGACCTTCAGCTCGGCGTCTATCCGGCCGCCTGGTACTCCCTGAACCTGGGCGCCAACCAGTACCGCGACAACCTCGCCAACGATCCCAACAAGACGACGACGACCCAGCAGATCCTGACCATGTCCCATTCCCTGCAGATGCCGACGGCGACGAGCCTGGGCGTCAACGCCTCCCTCAACACGGCCCAGGGCAAGCCCCGCACCGTGCTCGACAACCAGACGACCACGATCGGCGTTTCGCTCGGCCAGCTGATCAAGAAACACAGCGTTTCGCTCAACGTCCAGAGCAGCCAATTCCGCGACAAGAACCGCCTGGCCCACAACCTGGACACGCAGACGGTGGGCTTCTCCTCGAGCTGGAAGCTGCCGCGGCGCTGGGGGGCGACCTTGGGCGCGACGCAGTCCGAGACCAAGGACAAGAACGACGGCTCCAAGCGGACCAGCCAGTCCTTCGGGCCGGGCTTGTCGGTCCCGCTGAGCGCGGCCTGGAGCGGGCAGTTCTGGGGCACCTACACGGCCACGAAGAACACGTCGCCCTCGCTTCCGGCCGACAGCACCTTGATGTCCGCCAACTCGGAGTACACCTGGAGCTGCAGCAAGCAGGTGAACATCACGTTCGGCCTGGGCGGCAACGTCAACAAGGACAAGATCGCGTCCGCCAACACCTACAAGGAACTCACCGCTTCCCTGCGTTACTCCTATACTTTTTAGCCTTGTCGATCTTGGCCAGGAAGCGCGCCAAGGTCTTGTCCCGCGGCGCGAGCTTGAGGGCGGCGGACCAGGCGGAACGGGCCTCGCTCATGCGGCCCAGCGAGTAGTAGGCGGAGCCGAGGCGCTTGAGCGCCATCAAGTCCTCGGGCTCGAGCGTCAATATCTCGTCGAGCGTGATCACCGCGAGGTGATGCTTCGCGTCGTAGATCTGGTGGAGGGCGACGTGGTGCTTGTATTCCAGGAGCTTCATGCCCGGGGTCACGGCGTCCGCCGTCGCCAGCGCCGGGTACTCTCCGTAGAGCAGGCGGAGCAGGCGGCCGTAGAGCTCCTCGTCCGCGGCGAGCTCCCGGGCGTAGCGCAGGCCGTTGTGCGCCAACTTTAAATCCGGAGGGACGGCCAGGAAGCCCTTGAGGCCGAGCGCCGCGGCGCGCGCGGCGCGCGTTTTAGCGTTGATGCGCGGCGCCAGCTTGATGACGCTCTCCAGCCGGCGCTGGGTCGCCTGGAGCTCGGGGTCGCCGGGATCCTGATCGAGCAGCACCTGGAGCTCGAGAAACGCCTTGCGGTATTGACCCGAGGCGATGAATGCGAAGGCTCGGCGGCGCCGTTCCTTGGTCAGGACCGCGATGCGCTGGCGCGCCTCGATGATCATGGTCTTGGCGGTGCGCTGGTCGGGGTCCTCCTTCAGGATCGCGGTCCACTTGATGATCGCCTCGCGGTAGTCGTCGCGCGCGTAGGACGCGAGCGCGTCCTGGTAGTACTGCTTGATGGCCGGCGAGTTGATGACCGCCTCCTTGTCCGCGGCGGCGGCCGTCTGCAGCGCGGCGCACAGAAGGGCCAGGACGCTCGTTCGCATCGTCAGCCTTCCTTCTTGATCTCGCGGATGAGGCTGATCTCGATGCGGCGGTTCTGCAGGCGGCCTTCGGCCGTCAGGTTGGTGGCGACGGGGCGGTACTGGCCGTAGCCCCGGGCGTTGAAGCGCTCGGCGGGAAGGCCCTGCGTCATCAGGAACCCGACGACGGCGAAGGACCTCGCGGCGGACAGCTCCCAGTTGCTGCGCAGGCGCCCTCCCACGATGCGCACGTCGTCGGTGTGGCCCTCGATGAGGATCGGGTTCCCGCACTTGGAGAAAAGGCGGGCCAGCGGCGCCAGAACGGCTCCGGCGTCCGGGGACAGCGTCGCCGAGCCTTCGTCGAACAGCACCGGATTGGGCAAGGTCAGGCGGACCTGCCGGGAGGTCACGCGGACGCCGAAATCGCTCAGGCGCAGGCGGGCCATTTCCCGCTTGATCTGGACGGCCAGCTCCGTCTCGTCGAAGCGCCTGTCCGCCTGCGGGCCGCTGGACATCTCTTTTTCCACGTGCGCCAGGGCGCGGTCGTATTCGGGCGAGCGGGAGGAGTAGGAGGCGGCGAAAAGGCACATGAACAGAAGCACCAAGGTGGACATCAGGTCGGCGTACGGGACCATCCACAGCTGGGTCAGGTCCTCGTTCACGGCCGAGGCTCCTCCCCGCGCAGGATGAGGATTTCCACGCGCCGGTTGCGCGCGCGCCCCTCCGCGGAGTCGTTGGCTGCCACGGGACGATGCTCGCCGTAGCCGGCGGCCACGAGGCGCTCAGGGGAGATCCCGCGGCGCGCGAGCAGCTCGATGACGGAATTCGAGCGGGAGACGGACAGCTCCCAGTTGCTGCGGTAGGGGGATCTGCTCAGGCGCACGTCGTCGGTGTGGCCCTCGACGACGACCGTGTTGGGCAGCTCGCCGAGCACCCGAGCCAGCTTCATGAGAGGCTCGTCGGCCCCGGCCGACAGGGTGGAGAGCCCGCTTGGAAACAGGATCTGGTTGCGCAGGCGGACCCGTATCACGTGTTCGGCGAGGGTCGTGTCCGCGAACAGCTCCTTGAGCCGGGCCGCCGCCTTCAGCTCCTGGAACTCGCGCAGGGCGCGCTCATCGGCGGGCCGGGGCTTGACGTCGACGACGTCGGCCGCGTCGAAGGCCCGGGCCATCTCCGCCCGGGCGGATGGGGACTGCAGGGAGAGGGCGTACATGACGAGAAAGAAGAGCATGAGGTTGGTCATCATGTCGGCCAGCACGACGAGCCAGAGCGGATTGTCCTCCACCGTGGCCACGGGCAGGCGATGGAGATAGGGGATCATGCGCCGGCGCGATATTTCTTGGCCCCGTCGCGGCGCAGATAATAGGACATGTAGCCCTCGAGCTTGCGCGAGATCAGCCAGGGCGCCTCGCCGTGGAAGAGGGCGACGACTCCCTTGGCGATGAGCTCGCGATTGAGCATCTCCTCCTCCGAGTAGAAATTCAGCTTCGTGGCGATGGGCAGGAAGAGGAAGTTGGCCGAGAAAATCCCGTAGAACGACGCGGTCATGGCCACGGCCATCGACGAGCCCATGGCGGTGGGGTCGGTGATGTTGCGCAGGACCTGCACCACGCCGATCAGGGTGCCGAGGAGCCCGAAGATGGGCGCGTAGGTTCCCGCGGAGCGGAAGATGCCGCAGATCTGCAGGTGCCTTTGGCGCGTGGCGAGGATGTCCCGCTCGAAGCGCTCGCGCATGACCTCGGCGTCGAGGCCGTCGATGAGCATCTGCAGGCCGTCGGCGAGAAACGGGTGGGGCGCCCCGGGGATCGAGGCGGCGAGCGACTGCGGGCCGTCGCGCAGGGCGGATTCCCCCAGCTTCACGAAGGCGCCGATCAAAAGCTGCGGCGTCGGCCGCCGCGGCGGGCGCAGCATCATCATGAGCCCGCCCGGCGCATGGCGCAGGACGGACCAGGGGTAGCTGATGAGGACCGAGCCCAAGGTTCCGCCGAAAATCAGGATGATGGCCTCGGGGTTGAGCAGGAAGCGGGTCATGTTGCCGGTGCTCAGGATGAAGAAGATCACCCCGGAACCGACCGCCGCGCCGAGAATCGTCATGAAGTCCATGGGGGATCGCCTCTAGTGCGCGCCGTTGGTCGAGCCGTTCGACTCCGCGCCGTTGGAATGGGGCGGGACGCCTTTGCGCAGGACGATCTTACCCTCCCGCACCAGGCGGACGAGCGCCTGGTGCACGCGGCGCATCTCGGTCTCCTTGACCTGTTCGGGCAGGTCGCCGATGAGCGCGGCCTCCTGCGTGAGCCACTCGCCGAGGCCGGTCTTGAGCTTGGGCAGGACCGTCGCATGCAGCTTCGGCAGCGCCCTCAAGACCACTGCCATGCCGCGCACGGTCGCCTGGCGGCTCAGGGCGGTGAGGCCGGATTCGTCGAGCAGGGCGATGTCCTCGATCATGACGAGCCGGCGATCCAGGCGCAGTCCGAGCTCGGGATCATGGCGGCGGACGGTTTCCAGCATGTCGGTCTGCATCGCGATCGAGGCCTGGTCGAGCATCGAGACGATTTTTTCCTCGCCGCCCATGATGTAGTCGATCTTGGCCAGGATGGCTTCCTCTATCTTCTTGACCTCCGCCTGGTCGATCAAAGCGGGCTTGCTCATGCGCGCCAGGACGTCCTCGCGGCGGCTGGCCGTCATCGAGGCCAAGGCCCGCGCGGCGAGGGCGGGGGAAAGATATTGGACGATGATCGCCGCCGTCGCGTCGGACTGCTCCAGCAGGAGCAACTCGAGCGCGGGCAGGTCGCGCTCCTGGATGAAGGAGAAGGGGTGCTTGCGCTCGTCCGGGCCGGCGGGCGCCGCGGGGGCGAGCGCGTCGGGCGCGGCCGTCGTTTCGGCGGCCGCCTCCTCCGCGGAGGGGGCCGCCCGGCGGCTTTCCGCGTCGGACCGGCTCTGGACGGCCTCGCGCAGAACGCCGAGAAGGGGATCGAGGAAGCGGCGCGAGACGTGGATAAGGCCCCAGCAGGCGGCCAACAGCCAGGCCAGGAGCAGGAAGGTCCCGGGGTTCAGGGCCCGCTCGATGAACGGCGAGCGGGAGAGCTTGTTGGGAGGCGGCGCGCCCACCTTCTCCACGTTCAGGACGTCGCCTCTTTCGGGCTTGAGTCCGACCAGGCGCTCGGTCGCGGCGCGCGCCGAGGCGATGTCCGCGTCCGACGCGGAATGGGCCAGGAAGACGCTGAGGGTGATCCTCTTCACCAGGGAGGCGGGCAGCTCCATGGGCGCCGCGGAGGAGGGAGTCTGCTTGACGACGACGCCGGGCAGAACCTCCACCTCGGGACGGTCCGACTCGGCTAAAAGCTCGACGTTGGCCACGACGGAGACGTCCTCGGAGGCGAGCACCTTGCGCAGCACCGTTTCCAGCCTCTTTTCCATCACGCTTTCGAGCGTCACCTTCATCTCGATGTCCCGCGAGGAGGCCGCGCGCCCCGTCGGGGCCTGCGCGGCCGCCGGGGCGGCCGAAAGCGCCGCTAAGAGGAGAAAAGAGGGGATATTCAGCACAAGCGTCCCGAGTATAGCCCCGGGTTGTTTCAAAATCAAGTCGAAGATTCGCTGATTAATACGCTCAATTTTAGGGGTGTTCTCGCGGTCGGGGGAATGAATAAATTTGTAGGATGGGCTCATGGCCGAAGCCCGCACCGACTGGTCGGCGACCATTCACCTGCCGAAAACGGATTTCCCGATGAGGGGAGACCTGCCCAGGCGCGAGCCCGAGCTTCTAAAGGCCTGGGAGGAGGAGGGGCTCGGCCAAAAGCTGCGGGAGCGGCAGAAAGGCCGCCCGTCCTTCGTCCTGCACGACGGCCCCCCGTATGCGAACGGAAGCATCCACATCGGGCACGCGCTCAACAAGATCCTCAAGGACATGACGGTGAAGGCTCGCGCGCTGATGGGCCACGCGGCTCCCTACGTTCCGGGCTGGGACTGCCACGGCCTGCCGATCGAGACGGCCTTGCTCAAGGAGATGAAGATGAGCAAGCGCGGGGTCGTCGACATCCCCAAGTTCCGCAAGGACGCCGCCGCCTTCGCCGAGCGCTTCATCGGCCTCCAGCGCGGGGAATTCAAGCGCCTGGGCCTTTTCGGCGACTGGGAGCGTCCGTACAAGACGATGGCCAAGGACTACGAGGCCAAGATCCTGCGCGCGTTCCGCCTGCTCGTCCAAAAGGGCCACGTCTACCGCGGCCTCAAGCCCGTGCTGTGGTGCCCGACCTGCGAGACGGCGCTCGCCGACGCCGAGGTCGAGTACAAGGACAAGACCTCGCCCTCGATTTATGTGGCGCTGAGAATCCGGCCGTTCCTTTCGGACCTCGCGGCCAACGGCAAGAGCGACACCGACCGGCTCTCGAAAGGCGACAAGCAGCTTCTGGAGAATGCGGAACTCGTCGTCTGGACGACGACGCCGTGGACCTTGCCGGCTAATCGCGCCGTCGCGTTCAATCCGAGCCTGGACTACGTCCTCGTGGCCGCCGAGATCGGCGGGACGAAGCGCGCCCTGCTCATCGGCCGCGACCGCCTTGACGCGGTCAAGGCGATCGTCGGGGCGACGAGTTGGCGGGAGATCAAGGCCTGGAAGGGCGAGGTGTTCGACGCTCCTCCAGGGAGCGGGGGGCTGTCTTACAAGCTTCCTTACCCGCCGTCGCCCTCGGATCAAAGCGGCCGCGCCGTCGTCGCCCGTTACGTCACCGCCGAGGACGGGACGGGAATCGTTCATACCGCGCCGGGCCACGGCGAGGACGACTTCGATACCGGCAAGCGCTATCAGCTGGACATCCTCAATCCGGTGGATCATGCGGGAGTCTTTACCGACAAGGCTCCCCGCTGGAAGGGCAAGCACATCCTCAAAGAGGGGAATCCGGAGATACTCGCCGATCTCGCCGAGCAGGGGATGCTTCTCGCGAAAAAAGACATCCAGCACTCCTACCCGCACTGCTGGCGCTGCAAGAATCCGGTCATCTTCCGCACCACGGAGCAGTGGTTCCTGAAGCTTTCCGAGGACCTGCGCGCGCGCCTGCTGGCCCAGATCGAGGCGACCCGGTGGGTGCCCGCCGAGGGCCGCAACCGCATCGCCGCGATGGTGGCCAACCGCCCCGATTGGTGCCTCTCGCGCCAGCGCGTGTGGGGCACCCCGATCACGGTCCTCTACTCGGCGTCGAGCGGCGAGGCGGTCCTCGACGACGCCGTCCTGGAGGCGATCGAGAAGAAGGCCGCCGCGGACGGCACGGACTTCTGGTTCGAGCGCTGGGGCGAGGTCCTGCGGCCGTCCGACTGGCCCTTTCTTCCCGCCCACCCGGACCTCGCGGGGGGCTTCCGCCGCGAGTCCGACATTCTCGACGTCTGGCTCGACTCCGGCGTCTCCTGGCTGGCCGTGCTCGGCGAGGACGTCGTCGCCGATCTCTACCTGGAGGGCTCGGACCAGCATCGCGGCTGGTTCCAGAGCTCATTGGTCATGTCCGTCGCCCTGCGCGGCAAGGCCCCGTACAAGGC
>JACQJQ010000010.1 GCA_016204945.1 Elusimicrobiota bacterium | reverse complement strand
TTCGGCGAAACGGCCCCGCTGGCTCGCGTACTGAGGTATCCTTTCCGCCATGGGGAGGACAGTCAGGCTATTCGAGGGCCGGTTCGGGCGGTTGGTGCTGGTCGAGCTCGGCCCGCAGGACCCGGTGCAAGCGCAGGAAGACCCCGCCATCGTGCTGCAGCAGGGCGAGGGCGACGTGCTGTTTCTCAACCCCGGCGAGATCCACATCGCCGTCGATGCCTCGAGAGTGCTGGTGCTGCACGCCGCCGGCGCGTGGCTGCGCGAGAGCTTTCCGGCGGTGTTCGCCGCGCAGGACCCGCGCCCCCTCGCGCAGCCGCGCGAGCCGATCACGCCGCGCATCCGCCAGCTCGCCGACACGCTTGCCATCGAGGTGCTCAACGACCGGTTCCTGTCTCCCGCGCGGCTGGAGTTCATGCTGCAGGAGCTGCTGCTCTCGATCGTCGAGACCTACCTCACACGCCGGCGCGCCGCCTCGCCGCTGTGGCGCGGCTCGCGCTTCGAGGACCTGCGCATCCGGCGCGCCATCGCGCTGCTGCGCGCCAATCCCAACAAGGACCTCAACATGGACGACCTGGCGAACCAGGTCGGCCTGTCGCGCTCGCGCTTCTACGACCTGTTCCAGATCTGCACCGGCTTCTCGCCGCGGCACTACCTCGACATGCTGTGCGTCGAGACCGCCATCTCGCGCCTGTCGCTGACCCGGCAGAAGATCGCCGAGGTCGCCGCCGAGCTGGGCTTCTCCGCTCAAAGCAACTTCACGCGCTTTTTCCTGAATCAGGTCGGCGTCCCGCCCTCGAAGTACCGCCGCGCGGCGACCGCCCAGGAAACACCCCCGCCGTCCGAGTCTCCTAAGTAACTGCCAGCTCGGCAACGGCAGTTTGAGGCAGGCTGTCTAGTAGCAGCCTCGCAGAGGTCCGCTCCAGAGCATCTACAGCCGCACGGAACGCTCGGAACTCCGCCTCTGACCGTCCCCCCTCCTGCCAAAGTTCGAGCGCCCAGGCGTCGATCGATGTGGCGTCGATCGCCAGCGCACCGCCGCCGTGCATCAGGGTCTGGGCGATCCTGTTGCCGCGCTTGGGCTGCACCTCGATCCGGCAGCTCAACGTCGGCAGCGCCGCATCTTCCCGCACCTCGGTGACGCCGATCAACCGGTCGCGCGCGGCATTACGCGGGTCGAACAGGTCCCTGAACTCGAATCGCCCGCAGGCAAGAACGCTGGCGCAACAAAACGCCGCGCTCATCAGCACGTCGGAGAAAGAGCGGAAGGGCCCCTTGTTGAGCGTCCCCGGGTAGCGCATCTCGTAGGGATTCATCCACACCGTCACGCGCTCGATGTCTTCTGATTTCAACCGGTGTTTCGCGGCAATGCGCTCCGACAGCCGCACGATCGGCTGGCAGATGCCGCTCACCGGGTAACGCTTGATGACCGTGTCGAGCACGGCGTGGTCGGCGTCGAAGTCCATGACGATATCCGCGAACTTGGGCATCACGCCTGCGTGCGCGTGATAGAAGCCGGCCTTACCGTCCAGCGCGTGCTCTCCGCCGCGCACGCCGGCGCGGGTGAGATCGACCGCGAGCAGGCCGTTCGCCGCCGCCTGCGCCACGTGCAGCTGCCATTCGTCGCTGCCGTCCACCCAGCACTGGGTGAATCCGCCGGCAATCGAAGCCGCCAGAGCCACGGCGTTGCCGAGGCCCGCCGCATCGAGGCCGGCAATGCGCCCCGCGGAAGCGACCGCGCCGAATGGCGCGTACAGGCCCGACGAGCGCAGCCCCTTTGGAGTGGTTTTCGGGGAGAAGGCGCGGGACAAGCCGGCCGCGGCCGTATAGCCGGCGGCAAGCGCATCGAGGAAGCACGGCCCCGACGCGCCGGCCACCTCGGCGGCGGCCATTGCCGCCGGGATCATGACGGTCGCGGCATGGAGATTCCCGATCGGGTGGAACTCGTCCTGCGTGCGCGCGAGCATCACCGCGGCGTTCCAGAACGCGGCGTCGCGGGCGTTCGCGGTGCGCCGGCCTGAAAAGAGCAGGTGTCCATCGCGCGACGCGGCCGGCTCTGGCAGCCGCGCATACGGCAGCCCGGCCACCGAGACCGAGAAGTTCGCGATCACGCAATGCTTCAACTTCTCCTTGGCGGGCGCCGAGAGCTTCGCCCAGGAAACCTCCGCCAGCGCCTGCCCGACCTGCCCGATCATGCCTGTGCCTCCTTCTTGGTC
>JACQJQ010000165.1 GCA_016204945.1 Elusimicrobiota bacterium | reverse complement strand
GTAGTACGGCGCGTGCGGCCCCCGATCCGTTTTCCCGTCGATCGGCCCCTCATCCCAATCCAGGCCGAGCCACCTCACCGAATCGAGGATCGCGCTCACCGAGTCGTCGGTCGAGCGCACCTCATCGGTGTCCTCGATGCGCAAGATGAAGTCGCCCTTGTGGCGGCGCGCGAAGAGCCAGTTGTACAAAGTGGTCCGGGCGCCGCCGATGTGCAGGAAGCCCGTCGGGGAAGGCGCGAAGCGCGTCCGAACTTTCTTCGTCATGCGAGAGAGCTCTCCAGCAACTCTTGGGCGTGCTTGCGGCTGGCGCCCGTGGCGCGGCCTCCAAGCATGGCCGCCACGGTCTCGAGGCGGCCGGCGCCGTCCAGGCGGTCGACGCGCAGGCGCGTGCGGCCCGCCGCGACGTCCTTGACGGCGTGGAAGTGAACCTGGGCGAAGCAAGCGACCTGGGGAAGGTGGGTGACGCACAGCACCTGGCGGCCCCGCGCGAGGGCGGACAGGCGCTCGCCCACGGCGCGCGCGACCTCGCCGCCGACTCCGGCGTCCACCTCGTCGAACACGAGCAGGGCGGTGCGGTCCGCCTGAGCGAAGGCCGTCTTCAGCGCCAGCATCACGCGCGACAGCTCGCCGCCGGAGGCGGCGGCTCTCACCGGACGGGGCGGCTCGCCGGGGTTCGGCGCGAGCAGGAACTCCGCGGCATCGGCGCCGGTTTTAGACCAGCTTCCCTCCTCCATCTCGACGGAACAGGAGAAGCGGGCGTGCGGCAGGCCGAGAGCCTTCAGCTCCTTGAGCGCGGACGCGTCGAGCCGCTTCGCGGACTTCACCCGCTTGTCATGAACGTCGCCCGAAAGTTCGGAAAGCCTTTTTTCAGCCTTTTCAAGCTGCCCCCGCGTCCTCTCCAGGTGCGCGTCGGCGTCGACGAGGCCGTCGAGCTCCCCGGCCAGGCGCGCGCGCGCGGCGAGGACCTCCGCGAGCGTCGCGCCATGGCGCTTCTTGAGGCGCGCCAGCGCGTCCTGGCGCGAGAGCAGGGCGTCAAGCGCCGCCGGATCGGAAGAGACGGAGTCGCGATAGGCGCCGAGCTCGCGCGCGACCGCGTCGATGGAAAGACGGGCGCCCTCGAGCTCGGAATGCAGCGCCCCCGCCGCCGGATCGATCTTGGCGAGCTCCGAGACGGCGCGCGACGCCTTAGAGAGACGGGCCGCGGCCGCGCTCTCGTCCGCGTAGAGCAGGCCGTGGGCCGCGTCCGCGAGCCCGCGCAGGCGCTCGGCGTTCTTTAAACGGGGAAGGCGCTCCTCTAGTTCCTCGTCTTCCTCCGCCCGAATCCGCGCGGCGTCGATCTCCTCGATCTGGAAGCGCAGGAGGTCGACGCGACGCTCGCGCTCCGCTTCGGATAGGCAGGACGCCTCCAAACGCGCCTTAAGTCCGGCCCAAAGCGCGTAAGCCTCGGACAGCGCCGCGCGCTCGGCATCGAGGCCTCCAAACCGGTCCAGCAGCTCGAGCTGGGAGGCGGCCGCGAGCAGGGTGCGGCTCTCGTGCTGGCCGTGAAAATCGGCGAAGCGCTCGCCGATGCCGGCGAGGGCGGCCACCGGGACGGAGCGGCCCGCGATCAGCGCGCGCGTGCGGCCGGTCGCGTCCAACTCGCGCCTGAGCCCCACGGTCTCCGCGGCGATGCCGAGCTCGCGGCGCAGCGCGGCGGGAAGGTCGGCCGCGTCGATCACGCCCTCGACCTCGAGCCTTTCCGCTCCCGCGCGCAGCCAGGACGACGAGCCGCGCGCGCCAAAAAGAAAGCTCAGGGCCTCGAGAAGGACGGACTTGCCCGCTCCGGTCTCTCCGGTCAGGGCGGTGAAGCCGGGGCCGAACTCCAGCTCGACCTTTTCCGCCACCGCGAAGTTAAGGACTTTCAGGCGCCTCAGCATCTCAGCGCTGCCCCCACTTCAATTTCCGGCGCAGCACCTCGAAGAATGAACGGCCGGGCGGCAGCAGCAGGCGCAAGGGCGCTTCCGCCCGGCACACGCGGACCTCGTCGCCGACCTGCAGCTCGCAGCCCGAGCGACCGTCGAGGGAAACGAGCACGCGGGGCGCCTCGCCCTCGCGCCGCCTCCCGAGACGGATGGTCAAGGGCAGATGCGCCGGGACGATCAGCGGCCGCTGCGTCAGGGTGTGAGGACAGATCGGCGCCACGAGGGTCACATCGAGGGAGGGATCGACGATCGGCCCCGAGGCGGCCAACGAATAGGCCGTCGATCCCGTCGGCGTCGCGACGATGAGCCCGTCGCCGAAATAGTCGGCCACGAACCGCTCTCCCGAGCGGGTCGAGAGCGTGATCGCCCGCGCTTGTTCGCCGCATCGTATCACGGCCTCGTTGAGGGCCGGCTCGGGCCCGAAGACGCGCCGGCCGCCGCGCAGAACCTCCGTCGAAAGCATCGAGCGCTCCTCGATGACGAAACGTCCCGCGAGAACCGCGCTCATGCAGCGCTTCAGATCGCCCGCCTCGGACCCGGAGAGGAAGCCCAAGGTCCCGACGTTGACGCCGAGCAGGGGAATGCCGCGCGGAGCGACCAGGCGAGCGACATGCAGCATGGTTCCGTCGCCGCCCAGCGCCACGGCGAGATCGGCGTCTCTTAACAAGCGCGCCGGCGGCGCGCCCGTCGCCGTCGCGGCGCGCACGCCCCGCGCCTTGAGCAGGGAGCGAATGAGCGCCAGCGCCCGCGACGAGTCGGGTTTTGCCTCGTTCGGAAAAAGGAGGATCGAGCTGAACGCCCGGCCGGAGGGGGTCTTGGACATGGTATGAGTCGCCATCGATGATCACCTCGAACGCGCGCGCCCGAGGATCGCCTATCATAGCAAATGAACTTTCCCCCCTCCGGACGAACGGCCCCTCGCCCCCTCCGAACAGGATTTCGACCGAACCGAGCCTCAGCCGCCACGGCCCGCCCAGGGCGCCGCGCTCCAGGGTCCCGGCGCCGAGCGCGCGCGCCGAGCGCCGGGCGACGGCGCGCGGGGGCTTCGCCCCCAGATGCCGGGCGGGCCCGCCGTTGAAGCGCAGCAGCGCGCTCCCGTCCGTGAGGAACAGGGCCGAGATCGGGGGCCGAGGCGCGAGAGCGCGCCCGGACCCGAGCGCGATCAGCGCGCCGCCCAGCAGCGCCGCGCTCGCGCGCCGTCTCGGCCAGGCGGCGAGCGCCCCGAAAACCGACAGCCAGGCCGCTATCTCCGCTCCAGTCCAGGGACGCGGCTCAACGGCCGCCCACGGAACCGCCGCGGCCCGCACGCAGACGCGCTCGAACAGCCAGAGCCCGGCGCCGACAAGCTTGCCCGCCGCCGGCGCCGCGGCGGGCAAGCCTTGATCGGCCGCCCACAGCGCGAAGCCCCCCGCGAGCAAGGGTCCCGACAGCGGAACCAGGATGAGATTGACGAGGGGGCCGATAAGGGAAGCCCGCCCGAATACGGCAATCCAAAGCGGCCACAGCGCCGCGGCGACAACAAGGCTGACCAGGAACATGGCCGCCGCCGAGCGGACGGGCCGCGGCCAGCCGGGGGGCGCCGCGCGTTCCGCCGCGCTCCCCGCCCAGATGATCGCCGCGCAGGCTCCGACGCTCATGACGGCGCTCGGCGAGAGCGCCGACGCCGGGTCCACGGCCAGCATGACCGCCGCCGCGAACGTCAGCGCCGCGGAAGCCGTCGTCTCGCGCCCCAAAGCGCGCGCGCCGAGCGCCGCGGCGAGCATCACCCAGGCCCGCACGCAGGGCGGATCGGCGCCGGTCATCAACGTGTAGAATCCCGCGGCTACGAGCGTGAACGCGGCGCGAAGCCCCGGCCTGAAGCCGGCCGCAAGCCCGAGCAGCGCCGCCGCGGCCGCGGCGAGGGCGATGTTCGAGCCCGACGCGACGAGCAGATGCGCGGCCCCCGCGTCGCGCACCGCCCGCGCGAGCTCGTCCGGCAAGGCGCCCGCGTCGCCGAGGGCTATGCCCGCGAGCAGGGCGGCCCGCCCCGGCGACAGGCGCCGTTCGTACGCCCGCTCGGCGGAAAGGCGCGCGCGTTGGGACCAGGCCCACGGCAAAAAACGGGCGGAAACGCCCGCGGTCGACACCGAAATCGCGCGCGCGTGAAGCACCCAGGC
Source organism: Elusimicrobiota bacterium (assembly GCA_016204945.1). Classification (GTDB taxonomy): domain Bacteria; phylum Elusimicrobiota; class Elusimicrobia; order UBA1565; family UBA9628; genus GWA2-66-18. Next base: position 9,415 of record JACQJQ010000165.1, on the reverse strand, counting down.
GCAGCCCGCGGACTCGAGCGCCGCCGCCTCGTCGAAATCGCCGGGGTCGCGCGGTCGGCGCGGCGGCCGCAGCTTGCCGTCGACGACCGCCTCGCGGCCCTTCTCCAGATCGCCGATGCCGCGTCCGCGCGGCAGCCAGACGAGCGCGCGCTGGGTTCCCGCGGGCGAGCCGAAGGCCAGCCGCGTGCGCCAGCCCCGGCGCGTCCGGCGCACCGGCGCGTCGAGCACGCCCGCAACGCGCACCGGGCCCGCGAACGCCGCCTCCCGCCAGCCGTCGTCGCGCCGCGGCGCGAACGCGCCGGCGCCCCGCGCGGCCAAAGCGGCGGAGGCGCCGGCGGCCACGATCCAAAACAGCGGACGGCGGATGATCCCCATGCCTATTCCATACGATTCAACCCCCGAAAATGTTCCACAATATCGTCATGAAAGCGGTCCTGGCGGGCGGCACGGGCTTCGTTGGAAGCGCCCTGATCGAGGCTCTGCTCGGGCGCGGCGACGCGGTCGTCCTCCTCACGCGCGACCCGGCGCGCTCCCAGCTGCGCTGGAAAGGCCGCGTCGACTCCCGCCTTTGGAACGGGCGCGATCCGGGCCCCTGGGTCATGGCCCTCGACGGCGCCGACGCCGTCGTCAACCTCGTCGGCGAAAACGTGGCCGGCGCGCGCTGGACGCCCGAGCGCAAGCTCGCCCTGATCAAGAGCCGCATCGACTCGACGCGCGCCCTCCTCGCCGCCATGGCGCGGGCGCGGCAGCGCCCGATGGTCCTGGTCAACGCCTCCGCCGTCGGCTACTACGGCGCCGCGCCCAAGGGCGAATGCGCGGAGGACGCGCCGCAGGGCTCGGACTTCCTTTCCGCGCTGTGCGGACAGTGGGAGCGCGAGGCCCGCGCCGCGGACAAGCTCGAGGTGCGCGCGGTCCTGGCCCGTTTCGGCGTCGTTCTCGGCGCAAAGGGCGGCGCGTTGGCGAGGATGCTGCCGCCGTTCAAACTCGGCCTCGGCGGGCCGCTCGGATCGGGCCTCCAGCCGTTCCCCTGGATCCATATCGACGATGCCGTCGGCGCGATCCTTTTCGCCGTCGCCGACGCGAGGCTCTCCGGCCCCGTGAATCTCACGGCGCCGGAGGCCCGGACGAACGCCCAGTTCGCCAAGGCCCTCGGCCGCGCCCTGCGCCGCCCGGCCCTCCTGCCGGCGCCCGAGTTCGCCCTGAAGCTCGTTTTCGGGGAAATGGCCTCGCTTCTTCTCGGCGGCCAACGCGCCGCGCCGCGGAAGCTTCTCAAGCTCGGCTACAAGTTCCGGCAGCCGACGCTCGACGGCGCGCTGGCTTGCCTCCTGGGGGGCCGCGGCGCGTGAGCGGACGACTGGCCGTCGGCCTGATGTCCGGGACCTCCGCCGACGGCGTGACGGCGGCGCTCGTGAGCATCGGCGCGGACGGCCTGCGCGTGCTTCGCCACCGGACCTATCCCTACTCCGCGCAGCTCAAAAGGCGCGTCCTGGGCGCGTCCCGGCTGGCCGCCGCGGAACTCTCGCGCCTCAACGTCGAACTCGGCGAGGCTTTCGCCGCCGCCGCCCTGAGGATCGCCGGCCGCGCCCGCCCCGTCCTCATCGGCTCCCACGGCCAGACCGTCTGGCACGGCCCGAACGCGGCGCCGCCCAACACTCTCCAGATCGCCGAGCCCGCCGTCATCGCCGAACGGACGGGCGTCACGGTCGTCGCCGATTTCCGCCCGCGCGACATGGCCGCCGGCGGCCAGGGCGCGCCGCTCGTCCCCGCGTTCGACCTTTTCCTGTACGGACGCGGTCCTTTGCGGGCCGTGGTCAACATCGGCGGCATTTCAAACGCGACCATCCTGGACCGCGGCAGGATCCGCGCCGCCTTCGACTCCGGCCCCGGGAACGCCCTGCTGGACGAGGCCGTGCGCCGCGCGACGCGGGGGCGCCGCGATTTCGACGCCGGCGGGCGCATCGCCGCGGCGGGAACGGCCGACGAGAGGCTGCTGAAGCGCCTCCTCGCCGACCCCTATTTCCTCAGGACGCCGCCGAAATCCCTCGACCGCTCGACCTTCGGCCCGGCGCTGCTCGATCGGATTTATCCGCGCCTGACGACGCGGAGTCTTCCGGACGCGCTCGCGACTTTGTGCGAGTTGACCGCCCGCTCCTTGTGGCTCGCCGTTCTTGAGAACGCCCCGGGACCGCTCTCGGAAATACTCGTCTCCGGCGGCGGCGCGCTCAACGCCCACCTGATGCGCCGCCTGCGCGCCCTCTTCTCGCCTACGCGCGTGGGCGCGACGCCTATTCCGGTCATGGCCAAGGAGGCCGCCTGCTTCGCCTGGCTCGCCGCGCGCGCCGTCGATGGAATGACGGGCAACGCGCCGTCCGCGACGGGCGCCGCCGGTCCCCGGATCCTCGGTAAAATAGTCCCGAAATGAAGCTCTCCAAGAAGACGCTTGCCGCGATGAAGACGTATCCCCCTTTCTATCAGGCGGTTTGGAAGGCCTGCGCTGAAATTCCGAAGGGGCAAGTCCGCACCTACGGCTGGATCGCGCGGCGAATCGGCCGGCCCGGTTCGGCGCGCGCCGTCGGCACGGCGCTCGGCAGGAATCCGTTCGCCCCGCTGGTGCCCTGCCACCGCGTCGTCGGTGCCGACGGCCGCCTGACCGGCTACTCCGGAGCCGGCGGCATCGAAAAAAAACGGCGCCTGCTGCGGGACGAAGGCGTTCCCCTTTTCCGGCCTGGGCCTTGATTAATCGCGTCGCACGGCTATAATCCCCATCGTGCGGCGCCGCTATTACGTCGATTCCGAGCTTCAGTTTCCCATCATCCTGGCTCTGCTCCTGCTCGTCACGCTCGAGGGCGTCTTCGTCGGCTGGGGGTTTTCCAAGGCGGCGGCTCTCGCGCGCGACTGGCGGCGCTTGGACCAGGTGGCGGCGTTCTTCAAGGCTTTCCTTCTGACCGTCGTGCCTCTCGTCGCCGGGAACTTCCTGATCGGAACGTGGCTGTCGCATAAGATCGCGGGGCCTCTCGTGCGCATGCGCCGCGCCATGGCGGAGATCGCGCGCGGCAATCTCGAGGTCGATATTTCGGAGCGCAAGGGAGACCTCCTGCACGCCTACGTGCGCGAAACGGGCAGGATGGCGGAAACCCTGCGCCGGCTCATCTACCGGGACCACGCGCACGCCGCCGAGGCCGACGCCCTGCTCACGAAGTGCCGGCAGCGGCTCTCCGAGAACGCGGGCCTGGGGGAGGACGAGAGGCGCGAGCTGAACGCGCTGCTCGACGAGGCCAAGAGCCGGCTGGGCATCATCAACACCCACTTCCTGAAGGGACGGCGGACGAGCGGCGGGGAGGAGCCGTGAAAAACGACGCGTGGGCGCTGATCGTCGACGACAACGAGGAGATGCGCGCGCTGTTTTCCCTGGGAGTCGAATCCCTGGGCTACCGAGCGCACGTCGCCGAAAATACGGCGTCGGCCCGCGCGTGGCTGGCCGAACACGAGCCGGCCATCATTCTCCTCGACGTGATGATGCCGGACGGCAACGGCCTGGACCTCTGCCGCTGGATCCGCTCCCAGCGCCGGATCGAGCGGGTGCCGGTGCTCATGACGAGCGCTCTCAAGGACGCCGAAACGGTCCAGGACGCTCTCGAGCTCGGAGCCATGGACTTTCTGCAGAAGCCCTTCACGATGGCCGCCCTCAAAGAGAAGATTCAGCGCCTGCGGCGCTGAGCCCGGAGAACGAAAAGTGAACTGGGGCTTGCGCAAAAAAGCGGACGGGGCTATAGTTCGCGGTAGTGGCGCCGATGCGACTTCCCCTTAAGAGAACCCCGATCGTCCCGACCGCGCTCCTGGTCCTGAGCGCCGTCGCGGCGCACTCCCTGCCCGAGGAATTCACCAACGCGGACACGCCCGCGCGCGAGCTGTTCCGCACGGCGGGGACGCTGTTCGAGAGCGGCAACTACGGCGCCGCGACCAAGAGCTACCAGGAATTCGCGAACAAGCACGACAAGGACTTGCGCGCGCCCGAGGCCCAGGCGATGTACGCGGAATCACTGTACCGGCAGGCGATCAAGATCGCCGAAACCGGCGCCTCGGCCGACGCCGCCCTGGAGGAGGCTCGCGGCGAGTTCCAGAAGGCCCTGCGCGCCGTCGCGCGCGGGGATCATCTCGCGACGGCGGTGGGCCTGCGCTTGGCCGAGGTCGAGTTCAACCTGAAGCGCTACGCCGAGTCCCGCGTGGCGGCGGCGCGCGTGTACTCCGATTCTCCGGGCGGTCCCGTGCGCGCGGAGGCCAGGCTGCTCCAGGGCCGCGCTCTGCTGGCGCTGTCCAAGCCCTCCGAGGCGTTTCAAGAGCTGCGCGCCGCCCTCGGCGAGCACCCCGCTTTCGGTGACGACCCGCGCTTCGCGCTGGTTTACGGCGTGGCCCTGTTCGAAGTGGGGAATTCCTCGGACTCGCTGCGCTACTTGGAGAAGCTCGATGAGCCTTACGCTCATCTTTACGCGGCCCGCGCCCAGATCAAGCTTGGGCGCCCGCTGGTCGCCGTCGAGCGCCTGCGCAAGATCGAGACCGGGGACCAGGCCAATCCGCTGGTCGAGCTGGCCCGCTACTTGAAGGCCGAGGCCTTCTACGTGTCCAAGGACTATCCGACGGCGCTATCCTCCTTCGAGGATTTTCTGCGCCTGGCGCCGCGCAGTCCCTATCGTCCGGCCGCGATGTTCAAGATCGGGCTCTGCCAGTTCGAGCGGCAGGACTACCTCGCCGCGCGCGGCAGCTTCCAGAGCGTCCTGCAGATGGCGGCCAAAAGCGAATTCGCCGAACCGAGCTTGTTCATGATCGGCGAGGCGTTCCTGCGCGAAGGCCGTCTTAAGGAAGCGAACATGGCCTACGCCGACATGGCGGCCAGCTTCCCGGGCGCGCTGGGCGGCACCGCTCGCTTCAAGCAGAGCTGGACGCATCAGCGCCAAAGCGAGTGGGCTGGGGCCGAATTCGCGCTGAAAACCCTGCTCAACGAGCAGCCGGATCATCGTTTGGCTCCCGGCGCGGCCCTGCTGCTGGGCAACGTGTTCGTTTCGCAGCAGCGCTACGGGGACGCGGCCAAAGCCTATCAACGGGCCCTCGACCTCCTGCCCGGAGCGCCTCTCGGCGAGGAGCGGCGCACGGAGCTGCGCGAAGTGGCCTTGGCCCTGCTCAGCCGCGCCAACCTGCTGGCCGCGGATTTCAGCAACCTGGTCTCCGGCTACCAGTACCTCATGAAGCACGCCAAGCCCACCTTCAATCCGTGGCGAGCGGCCACCTTGCTCTACGTCGCCGAAGGCTATTATCGCCAACGCCTTTTCGACCAGGCCCTGGACATCTACAAAGAAGTTCTCGCAACCTTCCCCGCCGCACCGGAGTCGATGCTCGCGGTGGACGGCACGGCCTGGGCGCACTTCTCCAAGGGCGAATACGCCAAGGCCTTCGAGGCCTGGCGGCGCTTGCCCGCGCTGAGCCGCCGCCCGCCGGTGGCGCCGGCCAAAACCGTCCTGCCCGACGGAAAACTCGCCGACGACATCCTCGTCGCGGCCGAGTTCGAAGCCGGCACCTCGCGCTTCAATCAGAAGAAGTATCTGGAGGCGCTCGAGGCCTACGAGACTTTTGAAAAGGCGCATCCCGGGCACGCTCTCGCCGTCGAAGCGGCCCTGCAGGCCGGCTGGTGCTACTACCGCCTGGAATATTACGGACAGGCGCTCAAGACGTGGGAACGGGTGGAGACCTCCTTTCCGGACAGCGCGCAGGCCTCCAAGGCCGCTTGGGCCATCGCCGACACCTATTTCCGCGCCGGCAAGCACGACCTGGCCATCGCCACCTACGAGAGAATCCTGCAGAAGTATCCCCTGGACCCCGCCGTCAACCACGCGCGTCTGCGCATCGCACAAAGCCGCTACAACGCCAAGGACATGGTCCAAGCCGTAGCCGCCTTCGAATCCTTGGTGCAGGCCGCCCCGGACAGCCCCGAGGCCGCGCAGGTGCTGGATTTCCTGACGCAGCTGCTCTATCAGCCCGACGGCAAGGGGGCGGCCCTCGACGCGCTGGAACGCATCGCCAACGCCCGCGCCGACAGCCCCGCGGGCGCGTCGGCGCGCTTCCGCATCGCCGCCCACCTCTACGAAAAAGGCGACCATGCCGCCGTCGTAACGAATCTGGAGCCGCTCATCGGCCGCCTCGCCGGCCGCTCCGAACTGATGGACGCTGAATTCTTCATCGCCGACTCCTACTACCAGTTGAAGCGCTACAAGGACGCCGCCCTCGCCTTCGATCGCTTCTCTTCCAACTACCCGGGAGAAAAACGCCTGGCGGCCGCCCTCTTTCACCTGGGCGCCTCGCGCTTCAAGCTCGAGGAGCACGCGCCCGCCGCGGAGGCCTTCAAGAAAGTCGTGACGGAGCACGCCTCGACCGACTACGCTCCCGTGGCGCTGTTCAACATGGCGCTCGCTCTGCGCCGCCTGGGGAAATGGGACGAGGCGGCGGTCGCCCTGCGCGAGTACATCAAGAAGCACCCGGAGGAGGCGAAGGGCTCCAACGCCGCGCTCGAGCTCGTCGCCTTATACGAAGAGCATCGCCAATTTCCTCTCGCGGTCGAGCTGCTGACCGGCCTGCGCGACCGGCTCGCCCCCGACGACGCCCGCCGGCTCGAGCTGACGCTGCGCCTGGCCGATATCCACGCGGCGTCCGAGGATGAGGCCAAATCCGTCGCCGAACTGCAGACGGCGGCCGCCGGCGTCCCGAAAACCGACCCCAACAGGCTGGCGGCGCTGGCGAAGCTGGGCGAATACTACGAGCGCAAGGAGCTTTGGGCCGAAGCCCAGACGACGTACGCCGACATCGCCCGGCACGCCTCCGACGGGAAGTGGGTGGAAGCGGCCTCCGCGCGCGCCCAGGCGGCCGGCGCCCGCATCACGCAGAACGCCGTCCAGGTCACCAGCGGCACCCCCACTTCCCCGGAGCGGACGAAGAAAAAGGAGAGTCGACCGTGATCCGGACCGCGCTCCTGCTGCTCTTGTCTTCCGCGGCCTCCGCCGCTCCGCTGATCTTCTCGCCCAACGCCGACGGAGTCAAGGACCAGGTGACGTTCAAGCTCAATTTTCCCGACGGGGTCAGCATCTCCAGCTGGAAGCTCGACATACAGGCGCCGGGATCCGACAAGGCGGAGCTCGGGGCGCTCATCAAGTCTTTCGGCGGCAAGGGCATGCCGCCGAAGGAGCTCAAATGGGACGGCCACGACTCGAGCAGCCGGCTCGTCACGGACGGGACCTTTCTCTTCACCTTGCAGGTCGTCACGCCGGCCGGGAACCAGCAGGCCATCGCCCCTTCTCCGCTCATCGTGGACCGCGCGCCGCCCCAGGCCGCGGCCTCCGTCGACCTCTCGCTGTTCTCGCCCAACGGCGACGGGACCAAGGACGAGGCCTCCTTCGCGTTGTCGGCCTCGGATTCCAACGGCCTATACGGCTGGCTGCTGACCATCAAGGACAAGGATGGGGCCGCCGTGCGGACGATGCGCGGCAAAGGCCAGCCTCCCGCGGCGTCGCGTTGGGATGGGCGCGGCGATTTCGAGGAGGACGTCCCCGACGGGACGTACGCCTATGAGTTGACGGTGGACGACCTCGCGGGCAACCGGGTGACGACGGCGCCCCAGCCGATCACGATCAACCGCGCCGGGCTCGTCTCCACCGTGGAAGTGGTTCCCATGCTCATCTCGCCCAACGGCGACGGCGTCAAAGACGAGGTCAACTTCCGCATCGCCAGCGGCTCCCCCGAGGCGGTGGAGCGCTGGGAGCTCAAGCTGATCAACTCCAATGGCAAGCCCGTGCACCGCTTCGCCGGCGTCAAGGATCCCCCCGCGCGCATTCCCTGGAACGGATCGCTCGAGAACCGCTCCACCATCCCGGACGGCGAATACCAGGTGATCCTTTCGGAGATCGACAAGGCGGGCAACACCGCCAACACCACGCCCCAACCCCTCTCCGTGGATTCGACGCCGCCCGCGCTCTCCCTGCGCGTGGAGCCGGATCTCCTGTCCCCCAACGGCGACGGAATGCAGGACCAAGGCCTCTTCAACGTGAGGGCCGACGACGCGCACCCTCTGGAAAGCTGGGCGATCCGGATCCTCAACGACGTGGGCAAGCAGGCGCGCGCGATCACCGGAAACCCCGGCTCCAAACCCCTGCCCAAGATCCCCTGGGGCGGCGAAGACGACGGCGGGCAGCCCGTGCCTGACGGCGTTTACGGCTACGTGCTCGAAGCCGTGGACATCGCCGGCAACAAGGCGGCCACTTCCAAGCTGCAGCTGCGCGTCGACCGTTCGCCGCCGGTCCTGAACGCGGCGACGGACGCGCCGTTGTTTTCGCCCAACGGCGACGGCGCGCTCGACGCCGCGACCTTCTCGCTCGGCGCGCAGGACGCGGGGCCGCTCGACAGTTGGAGCCTTTCCCTCGTCGACGCCAAGGGCAAGGAAGTGCGCCGATTCACGGGCCCCGCCGACGCGATGCCGAAGTCCGTCGTCTGGGACGGCAAGGACAACGACCGCATGCCCCTGCCCGACGGTCCCTACGGCTACTCGCTGAAGGCCAGGGACGTCGCCGGAAACTCCTCCGCCACCCCGGATCAGAAAATCGTCATCGGCGCGACAAGACCCGCTCCCGAGGTGAAGTCCGACCTTGCCGCCATATCACCCAACGCGGACAATTTCAAGGACCACGCGACCTTCGCGCTCAAAGCCCCCTCCTTCAACCCGCTCAAGGAGTGGACCTTCCGCATCCTCGACAAGGCCAAGACCGCGCAGCGCACCTTCCAGAGCCGCGGCGACGTCCCCGGCAGCCTGCAGTGGGCCGGAGAGCGCGACGACAAGCGGCAGCTCCCGGACGACGACTATTTCTTCGAGCTCGAGACGGTGGACGTGGCCGGCAATCGGGTGGCGACCGCGCCCCAGCGCATCCGCATCGACACGACGAAGCCGGCGCTGGCGGCCAAAAGCAGCCCCAACCTGTACTCGCCCAACGGCGACGGCGTCAAGGACGAGTCCATGCTCATCCCCGACTACAGGGACGCGAGCCCCATCGGCGGCTGGAAGATCATCGTGCAGGACACGCGGCGCGACGACGTGTTCGTGTCCTCGGGCGCCGGCCAGCTGCCGCTCTCGGTCGCCTGGAGAGGGCGCGGCAGGGACGGCGTCCTCCTCCCGGATGGGGCGTACAATTACGTGTTTTTCGCCGAGGACGAGGTGGGCAACCGGGCGACCACTCCGGAGCAGATCGTGCGCATCGACAACACTCCTCCCGCGGCCGCGTTGACCGCGGACCCGGTCCTATTCTCGCCCAACGGCGACGGCGTCAAGGATGACACCGCCTTCCTCCTCGACTTCGAAGTCGAGGAGGAAGGCGGTGTCATCCTT
>JACQJQ010000152.1 GCA_016204945.1 Elusimicrobiota bacterium | reverse complement strand
GTCGTACGTTATGCCGCAGCCACTCAAATATCTGATGCCGCGCGATCCGAGACGAAGCACCATCATAAATTCCGATGGCCAGCGGAGCTGTATCTTCATGAATGTGGCGGGGGCATTTGAAGAGCGCGCGTGGGAACTGGGCGTCCGAGATTCTCAGGGCGGGCACGGATTGGCTTTAATCGACTACAACAACGATGGTGTTGGAGACATGATTGTTGCCAACGTGGATTCGAATCCGATCCTGTATCAGGGCGAGTATTCGGGCGACGGCTCCTGGCTGGGCGTCGAGGTGATCGGCAGAAAATCCAATCGGAATGCGATTGGCGCGCGTGTCGATCTGTTTACGACCCGGCAGCATCAGGTGCGAGAAATTTTTCCGACAAATGGCTTCCAGTCCCAAAGCTCGCAAAGACAGCTGTTCGGAATTCCCGCGGAAGAAAAAATAGTCAGGCTCACGGTTCAATGGCCCGACGGCACTCGTGTTTCCGAAACAAATGTCAGGCCCAACCAGTATGTAAGAATTGAAGAGCCGGAACAGGATACCCCTCGATGATCCGAATCCCGCAGGCACCGAGAATTCGCGCTCTTGCGCAGACGCTTTTCATTTTATTGAATCGGCCCTCGCTGGCGCTGAGAATTCACGCCGCATCACAGATTCTCTACATCATCGCCACCTTCCACTACTTGGGACAAAGGCGTCCGGTTGCCCTGTACTTATCGCTCATTGGCATGACCATCATACTGGAACGGTTGTTGAGAAAATTCCGCGCCGTTCCCGGGTATATATTGCTCAGTTCGCTTGGCGTTTGCAATTCCGTCTACTTGAATATGGAGGGGTACGGAACGCTTTATTGGGGATTCCACTTAACCGTGGCTGTGGCGCTCGCGTCCAAGTACTTTTTGCGAGTCGGTCGAGGTCCAATTTTCAATCCTTCCGCCGTGGGGATTTTCGTCTGCATGCTATTGGTGCCGAAATATGTGACGGCCGACGCCGAGCTGTGGCGATCTAATTATAATTTCATCGTGGTCGCGATCTTAGGTTTTACCGTAAGCAGTCTTGCGGGAACGCTCCCGGTTTCGCTTTCCTACCTGCTCGGCATCAGTCTTTCGGGAGTTTTGCTGACTTTTTTAGTCGCGGTTTTATCGACCTGGGTCCCTGCTTTAAGAGACTCCGGCGCAACGGTTGCATCTTTGGCTGTTTGGCCGCTAGCTTCGATGTCGGTCGGGTTCCTGATCTTCGCGTTCCATGTCATCTCTGACCCCGTGACCGCTCCGGCAGGCAGACGGGGAAAAATCGTTTACGGATTATGCATCGGAGCGTTGGAGGTTGCGCTGCGAGCACTCTATATTCCGAATGGATATATAATCTCATACGTTCTATGCAACTTGTGCTTTTCCATTTACGAGAACCGAAAGGGTTTGGGGATTGCCTCTCGGTTCAACCTGACTCCAGTCGAAGCGTTGAGATCCAGCGCCTGATCCCGATCGACACGCACATGCTGCGCGTCCGGGAGAACGTCTGCGCCCGCTGCGTGTAGGCGCGGCTTGAGCGCAGGCTAGAATGGACTGATCATGCTCGCGTACGCCTTCTTGACCTTCGGTTCGCTCTTCGCGATCGTGGACCCCTTCGCCGCGATTCCGACCTTCCTGGCGATGACGGCCCGCGACACCCCCGAGCAGCGGCGGCGCATGGCCCGCACCGCCTGCATCGCCTGCGCGGGCGTCATGTCGGCCTTCGCCCTGCTCGGGCCCGGGATTTTCCGCCTGTTCGGGATCACATTGCCCGCCTTCCAGATCGCGGGCGGCCTCGTGCTGCTTCTTTCCTCGCTCGACATGATCCGCGCTCAAAAGTCGCCGCTGCGCGAGACCCCCGAGGAGTTCGCCGAGGGCATGAGCAAGGACGACATCGCGATCACGCCCTTGGCGGTGCCCCTCTTGGCCGGTCCCGGAGCGATCACGACCTCGATCGTGCTGGCCGGGCGCGCCTCGGGCGCCGCGCAGAAGGCCGTCTTCTACGCCTTGATCGCGCTGGTCGCGCTTCTCAGCTACTGGGTGCTCACCCTCGCCGCCGACAGCGCCAAGAAGCTCTCCCCCACCCTGCTCAACATCATCACCCGCCTCATGGGCCTGCTGCTGGCGGCCATCGGCGTCCAGCTGATCCTGTCCGCGCTCGGGCTCGGATAACCGCCGCTCAGCGCGCGGCGATCTCGGGCGCGGTCGGCGCCCCGTCGGCGTGGCGGTGAAAGAGCTCCAGCATCAGAAGCGCCCACAGGCGATAGCCGTGGTCCCTTTTCCCGCTTTGATGCTCGCCCCACAGGCCCCGCAGCGTCTTTTCCTCGAAGTATCCGCGCGCGAGCGCCTTCGACGACAGGACGTTCTCCTCCCAAAAGCTCTTGAGCCCGCCGCGGAACCACGCCCCGAGAGGAATGCCGAAGCCCATCTTCGGGCGGCGCAGAATTTCATCCGGCAGAAGGTCCTTAAAAGCTTCCTTCATGATGTGCTTGTGGCCGCGCAGGCCCTTCAGCTTCCAGTCCCCCGGCATGCGGAAAGCCGTCTCGACGAAAACATGGTCCAGCAGCGGCGACCGGGCCTCCAGGGAGCACGCCATCGTCGCCACGTCCACCTTCGCCATCAGGCATTCGGGCAGATAGGTCTTGAAGTCCTCGCAGAGCATGCGGTTGTCGAATTCCTCGCCCTCGCACGAGGGGAACGCCGCGCGCATGTAGCGCAGGGCCTCGCCGATCGACGCGCCGAGGCGCCTCTTGAACGCCTCCGAATAGAGGGCGGGCTTGTCGTCCTCGGGAAAGAAGCCGACCATCTTGAGGTGCCGCCTGGGCAGGTCGTTCGACAGGATCGAGCGCAGGAAGCGCTTGGCGCGCCAAACGTTGCCCAAGGGCGCGTCGCGCTCCGGCAGGAGCTCGGCGCCCGCGCGCAGCGCCGCCAGCGCCGGCTCGGGAAGCGCATCAGCCAGGCGCGCGGCCTTCATCGCGAAGTAGCGGATATAGCCCGCGAAGTTCTCGTCGCCGCCGTCGCCGTTGAGCGCCACGGTGACGAACTTGCGCGTCTCTCGCGCGACATAGTAGCTCGGCAGGGCCGAGGCGTCGGCGTAGGGCTCCCCGTAATGCCAGGCGAGCCTGGGGAGCACATCGGCCATCTCGGGCTTGACGATGAACTCCGTGTGATCGGTCTTGTAGCGCTCGGCGACGAGGCGCGCATATCTCGTCTCGGAGAAGCGCTCCTCCTCGAAGCCGATCGAGAACGTCTTCACGGGCTTCGACGCGAGCCGGGACATCAGCGCGACAATGATCGAGGAGTCGACGCCGCCCGACAAAAACGCGCCGAGCGGGACGTCGGCGATCATGCGCAGGCGGGTGGATTCGTTGAGCGTCTCGCGCAGGAGGCGCTTGGCCTCCTCGAAGTCGCGCGTGATCGGCGCCTGCCCGACCGGCAAATCCCAATAGCGCTCGATGGAAATCCTCCCGTCGTCCCACGTCAGCGTGTGCGCCGGGGGAAGCTTGCGCGCGGACAGATAGATCGTGCGCGGGGATGGGATATATTGAAGGGTGAGATACATGTCGACCGCGACCGGATCGATCTCACGCGACAGGGCGGGGTCCAGAGCGAACAGGCAGCGCAGCTCGGAGCCGAACAGGAGGGTCCCGTCCGGGCGCACCGCGTAGCACAGCGGCTTCTTGCCGATGCGGTCGCGCGCGATGAACAGGCGGCGCCTGCCCTTATCCCATACCGCGAACGCGAACATGCCTCGCAGCCTGTCCACGCACTTCGGGCCCATATCCCTGTACAGCGCGAGAACGACCTCGGTGTCGGACCTAGTCTTGAACCGATGGCCCCCGGCCTCGAGCTCGGCTCTCAACTCCTTGTAATTGTAAATCTCGCCGTTGAGAACGATCCAGAGGCTTTCATCCGCGTATGAGATCGGCTGATGGCCGGTATCGAGGTCGATGACGGCCAAGCGCCGCATCGCGAGGCCGGCGGGAGAGTCGACATGGTAGCCTTCGTCATCGGGGCCGCGGTGGGCGATGGCGTCGTTGGCGCGCTTGAGGACCCCCTTGTCGGGAGCCCGCCCGTCGCCGTAAACCACGCCGCAGATTCCGCACATACCCCGACAGTCTACAATCTCAAGGCGCGCCCCGGTAAAGCTCTTCCAGGCGCGCCGCGACGCTCGTCAACGCGTAGCGTTCCTCGCAGACGCGGCGGGCGTTCATCCCGAGCCTCGCGCCCAGCCCCGGCTCGTCGAGAAGACGGCCCACGCAGGCCGCCGCCGCCCGGGCGTCGTCGCGCGCGAACAGCAGGCCCGTGACGCCGTCCTCGAGCGTCTCGGCGCTTCCGCCGACCGCGCTCGCGATCACCGCCAGCCCCGAGGACATGGCCTCCAGCAGGGAGTTCGACAGGCCCTCGGAGGCCGAGGGCAGGACGAACGCGTCGGCCGCGGCGTAGAGTTCCGACACGTCGTCCATGGGCGCGATGACGCGGATTCGCTCGGCACTCCCCGCGAGCGACGGCTCGAGAAGGGCCCGCTCCGGCCCGTCGCCGACGAAAATAAGGGAAGCCTCGCGGCCCCGCGCGGCCTCTTCCCATATTTTCAAGAACCAAGGCAGGCGCTTCTCGCGGGAGAAACGCCCCGTGTATAGGAAAACGACGCCGCTCCAGCCGAGGCGCGCGCGCAGGGCCCGCTTCGCCTCCGGGGAAACGGGGCGATAGCGCGCCGTGTCCACTCCGTTGGGGAGAATCTCGATCGACACGCCGCGCAGATACTCGCGCGCCTCGGCGGCGAGATCGGGGACCACGGCGAGAAAACGCGGCTTCAGCCGCGCCAGCAGGCGAAGCTTGAGCCGGCCGAGGCCGGTGCGGGAGGAAGCCGCGATCTCGCCGATGCCGCGCCCCCCGCCGAGCTTGACCAGCACGGGCTTGCCGAGCCAGCTCCCCGCCAGGGCCGCCGCAAGCGCGGGCGAGCCGGCGAGATGCGCGTGGATCGCGTCGTAGTCCCCGCCGCGCCTGAGCAGCCAGAAGAGAGCGCCGAAAAGAAAGGAGAGCGAGTCGAGCACGCCGCTTCCGAGCACGCGCAATCGCCGGACCGGAACGCCCTGGACCTCATCCCTGGGGGAGGTCCGCCCGACGCGGCGCGTCAGGACGAGCACGTCCGCGCCGCGCGCGCGCAATGCGCGCGAAAGCTCCAGGGCCTGGCGCTCCGCCCCCCCCAAGGCGGGCCAAAAGCCGGCGCTGACCATGACGACCCGCGCCGGGGCGGGCTTCGGATGGTTCTTGCGCCCGAGCGCCCCGGGCTTGGGCACGAGGCCGTGCGCCAAAACATCGACGATCGAGAACCCCTCATCCGCGTACCACCGCAGCAGCTCCTCCTTCGTGTGGTGCCGCTGGTGAGGCGGCGAAATCCAATCAAAGTTTTCGATAAGGCGGACCTGATAGCGCGGATCCACGGAATAGGTGAACCACTTAAGGCCGGGCACCGCCCCCAGCCAGGTCAACGGGCGGCACAGCGCGTAGACGGCTCGGATGGGCATGCGCGTCGTGAACGCGCGCACGAAGTCGCTGACGACATGGCGCAGAAGGACGACTCCCCACGCGATCCGGCGGTGCCGGGCGACCCACGAGCGTCCGGGCTTGAGCGGGTTCGACGCGAAGTCCGAGAATCGTCCGGCCTTGCCGTACAGCCACACGGCGAGCAGCCCCTGCGGCTTGACCAGCGCCGCGACGGCCTTGAAGGCGGCACGCGTATCGGCGGTGTGATGCAGGACGCCCTGGCTGTAGACGGCGTCGAAGACGCCCTTCCTGAAGGGGGGATGCAGCAGATCCGCTTCGACCGCGTGCAACTTCGCCTGCTTGCGCGCGAGCGCGGCTACGCGCTCGAGGCTCGCGGACATGTCGGCCGCCACGACCTCCGCGCCAAGCGACAGGGCGACGGCGCTGTAGCGGCCCATGCCGCAGCCCGCGTCGAGCACGAGCCCGCCCGCCAGGGCATGCGGGGGAATCATCGTCTCCTCGAGGAAGACCTCCCGGTCGCCGGGAAGGGATCCGGGGTAGCGAAGCCACTCCCAGCCGAACGCGTCACGCGTCTTGACGGTCGCGCGCGCAACCGGGTCCGGGGGGCGCAGCCGCGGCACGCCGCCGATGATCGGATACTCCCGCGCGCACAGCCTGCAGGAAAGAACCCCCTCCTCGATTTCCACGTCGTGGTCCGGATAGACTTCGAGTTGGGCGAACTTAAGCTCGCCTCCGCAGACGGGACACGCCAAAATATTAAGGAGCTTCAGCTTCATTTTTCTCGCTCGACGTCCTCGCGCAGCCGCAGGAGCGACACGCCCTCGCGCGACAGGAACCCGAGGCCCGCGACCGTCACCATGAGATAGGCGAGCATGTGGGTCAGCAGCGCGTAAGCGAGCGCGGTCGCCGGCGTGGCGCCGAACGCGTTCAGGATCGAGGCGACGAAGGCCTCAAACGTGCCGATTGAGCCCGGCGCGGCCGGAATCGCGGAGACGGCGCCCGCCCAAGACAAGGTCAGGATCGCGCGCGGATAATCAACCAATTCGCCGATGCCGAAGGCGTATGCTCCCGCCCAATAATAGGCCGCGTCGACGAGCCAAAGCGCAAGACTGAGGCACGCGGCTCTCGCCGCGGCCGACGGCGAGCGAAGGACCGCGGCGCCGAGCGCCAGCTGCTCGATGAAGTTGTGCAGCCGAGGCCAGCGGCGCAGACGGCGTTCGGCGAATCCGCCGGGCGCGAGCGAATTATCCGCCGCGGCCAGGACGATCAGCGATGAGATCGCGCCGGCGACCAGAAGCAGCGCCGCGCGCTCGACCTGGACGGAGGCGAATCCGGGGGCCAGCCGGGAGGCCAGGAGAAAGAGCGTCAAGAGGGCGGTCACGTCGAGGGCTCGCTCCACGGCCACGCTCGCGAGCGCGGCGGCGGCCGAAATGGACAGGCGCCGGGCCGCGAGGCCGGCGCGCGCGAGCTCCCCGAGGCGCAGCAGCAGGACGTTGTTGACGGCGATGCCGATCGCCGCCAGCTTGAACAGGTCCCATAGGGGCGCGGGCAGGACGCGGGCGCGCCCCAGCAGGACGCGCCAACGCGCGGCGCGCACGAGCAAGTCGAGACAAACGACGACCGCCATCGGAAGCAGCCAGATCAAGCGCGCCGACGAAAGCGCCGCGCCGAGCGCCGCCGGCTCGACCTTGCGCAGGGCCAGCCAAAGGAATATCCCGGTGATCGCGAAAACAGCGGCGCCCGACAAGGTTTTTTTCAGGCTCATGACGGCTCCAGCCCGCGGACAAGCGCCGCGAACCACAGCGCCCAGGCCGCGGCCGACAGCGCGGCCCATAAGAACCACCGCGGCGGACAGAACTCGAGGCGAAGGTCGACGAACCGGCCGCCCGCCGGGAGCGCCGCGGACTGGAATGCCGGGCCCAGAGGCGAGAGCGCGATCGCGCGCCCGCCCGACGACGCCCGCCAGCCCGGCCAGCGGGTTTCGGACAAGGCGACCGCCGCGGCGCCCTTCGGAATCTCGCCGGTGACATGCCAGCGCTCGGGCCTGTCGATCGCGAGCAGCGGATCCGGCATCAGGCGGTTTCCCCCCCGATCGATGAACGCCGCCAGCGGCCACGCGCCCGCGGCCGTTTCGACGCCCCCCGGGGAAAGGCGCGCCGCCACGCCCGCGCGCCGTGCCGCCTCCGACCCCCAGCGCGACACCAGCACCCGGCTCGAGTCGGCGGCGGGCGCTCCCTCGGCCGACCCAGCCCACGCCGCGGCGCTCCCGGGGTAAAACGCGTCGTACCCGTTGACGTTGCGCATCCTATAGACGATCGTCTTATTCGGATTGGCCAGCGCCGGATCCGTGATCACGCGCGACAGGCGGCCGGCCAGGCGCTCGGCGACGGGGGGGCTCGCCTGAGTGAAAAGACGGGCGTTCGCCGGCTTCAGGAAAGCGGCGTCCCACGACCCAAGCTCCGCCAGCACGGCGAGCGCGATCAGCGGGAGCGCGCCGGCGGCCCGCGACGAGGCGGACAGCGCGCGCGCGCCCGCGCCCGCGAGCAGCCAAAAGCCCCACAGGGAGAGAAAAGACCAGCGCGCGGGCGTGCGCAAATACGAGAATCCCGGAGCGCTGAAGAGCGGGCCGAACGGGCCGTTGACGCCGAGCGACAGCGCGATTCCCAGCGCCATGAGCAGCACGGGCCCGCGCCGCGAGCGCGAGCGCATGATGCCGCCCGCCGCGAGCGCCAGCGCGGCGCAGCCGAGCCACGCGCCGCCGCTCTCATAAAACACGGATACCGCGTCGTCCCAGGCTCCGTGAAGAGGCGTGCCGAAAGCGCCGGGAGACAGCCACATCAGCAGGTCCGCGGGACGCAGTGAATAGGCGGCCGTGAACTGCGCGGGCCAATCGGAGCGATTGGAGCCGCGCAGCAGCTCCAACGTCGGCAGCCATTGCGCCGCCGCGAGCGCGAGCGCCCCGCACGCCGCCGCGGCGAGCCGGCCGAACTCCCGGCCGCGCCCCAAAGCGAGCGACCACGCGCCCATGCCGACGGCGTTGATGACAAGAAATTGCGGATGCCCGGAGAAGAACTGAAGCGCGAAAACGGCCGCCAAAAAAGACGCGGAGCCGCCGAGCCACGCGAGCCAGGCCCACGGAGCCCAGGAAAGCGCGGCGATCAAGGTCGGGATGCCCGCGGTCACGCGGTAGATCAAGAAGGGCGAGAGCGCGTAAGCCGCGGCGAGCGCGGCGGCTCCGGCGCGGGGCAGCCGGGCCGAACGCGCGAGCAGGAACGCGCCCAGAGCGGCCCATAACAGGTGCAGGATTTGATCCCAAACCAAGGCGGTCATGACGGGCAGTAGAAAGCTCAAAACGGCCGCGGGATAGAACAACGCCGCCTGGGGGTTGGCCGCATGCGGAACCCCGAGCATGACGTACGGGTTCCAGAACGGAAGGCGGCCCTCGACGAGCGCCGCCGCGGTATGATGGCGCAGCGGCCAATGATAGGCGTACAGATCGCCGTGATTGAAGAACGTCCGGCCGGAATGCGCCCAAACGGACGCGGTCAGCGCGAGCACCGCCGTCGCGACGGCCCCGACGACGATGCGATCCCTGCGGGTCATCCAATTCTTCCAAAGTCGACGGCTCGATGATACCAAGACCGCGCGAGCATAATCCACGAGGCGCAGGCGAGCAGCAGGCCGAGGCGCCATGGCCCGGGCTCGTAGCGCCAGCGCAGGATCCAGGACCCGGCGGGCGTCTCGACTTTTTGGAAGGCGCCGAGCGCGGGTTCGGGAACCGCTGGCCGCTCGCCGCCCGGCGCGGAGAGCCGGACCGTCCAGCCCGGATAGAGAGGCTCCGCGACGTAGGCCCACCCCGCGCCCCTCCCGGATATCTCAAATCGGTCCTCGCGCGAACGACGAACCACCAGCGGCGAGCGGGAAACGGCGGGCGGAGACAGGGGCCACGCCGCCGGCAAGGCCGCCCCGTCGCTCGGCGTCAATTGATAGGCGAGCGAAACCGGTCCGCGCGACCTCGACATCTCCCAAAGGACGCGCGCCTCCGCCGCCAATTTCGGCGAGTTCGCGGGCTCTGGGGTCAGCAGCCTCGCGGCTCCGATCCACGGCATCCAGCCCGCCGCCGCGTCGGCGCTCGGCAGGCTCAACAGGGCGTCCATCACCGCGTAGGAAGCCCGCGGAACCAGCGGTTCGCCGAAATTGGCGGCCGAGCGCAGGCGGTAAGGCGCGTTGGTCAGGCCGTAAAGGCGCTGCTTCCAATCGAAAACGTCCGCTCCCCTCGATGCCTGGAGAGCCCGCGGCGAAATCATGTAGCGGGCGTCGCCCTGGAGCTCTTGGAGAGTCCGCGCGAGGGGCCCGGGCTCCGTGAACAGGCCTCGCGGCGCGAACGGGGTCGCCAGACGGCCGAGCAGCGCCAGCTCGAACGCGGACAGGAGCACCAACGCCGGCCCCGTGCGGCTCTTCGAGAACCAAGCTCCGGCCAAGGCCGCGAGCGGGAGCATGGCGCCGTACGCCAGATTGCCCGGATAGCGGATGAAGCGCAGCGGCGGCAGTCCGCGCCACAACGCGCCCGACGGCGCGGTGGAATCTCCCAGAGTCAGGAACACGACGGCGGCGACGGCCGCGCCCAGAATGAGCGCCCGCCGCCGCGGCAGGACGAACATGCCGCACGCCGCCGCCGCGGCGCCGACGATGCCGAGATAAACGCAAGTCGCCCAGTCAACGGCCGGGCGGAAGCGCGCCGCCCCGAGCGCCGCCGGCCCGATCCACTGCGGCAGATCGCCGGGCGTGAAGCCCCAGGTCATCGCCTCCACAAGGCCGATGCCGGAAGAGCGCCGGGAATGCCCTGCCAGCTCCAGGCCGGGCAGGAGCTGCGCCGCGGTCAGGGCGCCGGCGCAAAAGGACGCCTTGGCCCAGTCGAAAAAAGATCCGCTCCACGACCATGGCCGGCGGCAAGCGGCGTAGGCCGCGACCCACGCGACGGCCGCGCAGCCCGGAATGAAGGCCGGATAGCCGGCGAACATCATCAGAGCCAACGTCAAGGCCAAGGGCGCGGGACGCCGGAAGAACAGCGCGAGCGCGGGGGCCCACGTCAAGGTTGCGAGGTGATTCAGGAAGGGAAGGCGGGCGATCATCACGCCGCCGCAAGCGAACAGCAGAGCGCCGCCCAAACTCGCTCCCCAAGACAGGCGGCAGGCGCGCAGCCACAGCGCGCACAGCCAACCGGCCGCGAGCAGATGCAGCGCCTGAAACAAGGCGGTCGCGGTCGCGAAGCCGAACAGGTAGTAGAGGATCGTCGCCGGATACAAAAGGCCGCCCTGCATCGAGCCCGCCATCGGCATGCCGAAGTAAAGCGCCGGCTCCCAGAGAGGCGCGCGTCCGGCGGATATCAGCATGGCGGGCGCCGCGCGCCAGCCGTGATGCAGGTACGTGAGGTCTCCCCAGAATACGGACAAGCCGCGCGCCCACGCGCCGCCAAGCAGGGCCAAAATAAGCGCCGCGAGCGCCGCGGCGATCACCGTCTCCGGACCGGCGATCCGGCGCTCAGCGTCCATGCGTCTTCCTCAAGGCTTCAAGCAAAACCCTGTTCGACGCGCGATAAGGATCGAGCGCGATCGCGCGCTCGAGGTGCGCGGCGGCCTCCGCCTCCCCGCCGCCGCGGGCCAGGGCTATTTCCGCCCGAAGGCGCGCGGTTTCGGGATGAGGCGACGAGCGATCGGCGGCCGCCAGCTTATCGGCGGCCTCCGCGAGGCGTCCGCTCCTGATCGACTCGACCGCCTGGGCGCGCAGGCGGTCCGCGGACCAGCCGCGCCGGACGCGGACGCCGGCCACACCGGCCGCGGCGAGAACCGCGGCGCATAGCGCCGCGCGCCAACGAAGCGGGACGTTGACGAAACGCCCCGACTCCGGCGCCGCGAGCGCCGTCGACGCGCAAAACAGCCAAAACACGCCGGGCACGGAAAGCGCGTAATCCACCAGGCCATGAATCAGCGCCGCGACGGGCCCGAAGCGACGGGCGGCGGAAGCGGGCCTGAGGAGCGCGGCGAGACCCGCGAGCCACAACAGGGCATACGGCCAGCCGCGCTCGGCGGCGAGCTCAAGGATATGCTGGTGGGCGAACAAAGAAGACAGCTCGGGCCTGCCGGGCGCGTACGCCGGCAGCGCGTAGGCGTACGCGCCGGGCCCAAGACCGAGCCAAGGAGCGTCGGCCGCCATGCGCCACGCCGCCTTCCACCACTCGACGCGGTGCAGAATCTCCGGCGACTGAAGCTTGGCGTAGGCGACGACGAGGCCGACGAAGCCGGCGACGGCGCCGAACCGGAAGGCGACCGCGCCAGCCGCGCGCCGACGCAGAATCAAGGCGGCCGACAGCCCGAGCCAGGCTCCGACGGAGCGCGTCCACCACAGGCAGATCAGGAGTCCCCCGGCGAGGGCCCAATCGCCGGCGCGGGACGCGATCGGGAGCAGCAGCAGGATCGCGCCGGCGAACACGTTCTGATTGAGCAGCGCCGCGGGAGGCCGGGCTTCCCCGCGAAGACGCTGGTAAAAGGCGAGCAAGACGAGGACCCAGCCGGCCGCGCGCAGGAAGCGCTCCGCGCGCGCGCGGCCCTCGGAATCGAGCACGGCGATGAGCGGGAACAGGGCCAGCCCCGCCGCCGTCGCGGCCCAGGCCGGCCACGCGTAGGCCGGAACTCGGCTCATCCAGGCGGACCAGGCGGACATGACGGCGAGCGCCGCGGCCCAGGCGAGCAGCCTCGTATCGGGACAAGGAAGCAGGCCGGCGGAGAAATGGAGGCACAGCCAGACCGCGCAGAAGAACAGAAGCCCGAAGAGAATCAGGGACTGCGCCCACACGTCCCACGCCCCCCTCAGCAGCAGGCCCGAGGCGACGACGGTACCGACAAGACCGGCGAACACGCGGTCAGTCGGGGAGAATTCTCGTGGTGACGAAAATCAGGAGCTCCACCCGATCCCGAGTCTTCGTTTTCTTCTTGAAGAGCCAGCCCAAAACCGGGATGTCTCCAAGAAGCGGCACCTTGGAAATCGTATCCCGGAAAGAATCGCTGATGAGGCCCCCGATGACGATGGTCTCGCCGTCGCGCACGAGCACGGTCGTCTTGGCCTTGCGGGCGTCGATGGCCGGCGCGGCGCCGGGGGACGCCACCGAGGGTTGGCTGACGTCCGGGTTGATCTCCAGGGTGATGCGCCCGTCGGCATTGATGCTCGGCGTGACCGTGAGGTTGATGCCGGTGGTCACATAGGTGATCGTGATGCTCTGCGCGCCCGTGGCGGACACGTTCGCGGTCGTGTAAGGGGTCTGCGTCGTGACGTTGATCGTCGCAGCCTGGTTGTTGAGGGTGGCGATCTTGGGCTCGGACAGGACCTTGGCCTTGCCCTCCGTGGCCGCCGCCGTCAGCGTGGCGTTGAGTATGAAGTTGTTGGTGATGCGGCCCAAGGTCAGCGCGCCGAACGCGGTATTGCCGAGATTCACGCCCGTGCCGCGGCCGGAGGCGCCGACGCCCTCGACGATGTTGCCGTTTCGATCGAGGGGGGGCAGGACGGGGCTGGCGGACGCCTGCGGACTCTTGGTCGTGCCGACGAGCGTGGTACCCTGCTGGCCGCCGAGACGGCCGCTCTGTACCCCTTGATAGTCCCACTGCACGCCGTAGTTGAGGCCGGAATTCGCGCTGATCTCGACAAGCTTGGCCTCGATGAGCACCTGGCGCGGGCGCTGATCCATCTGCGCGATGAGATTTTCCGTGGACAGCTGGCCTTCCAGCGAGTCGGTCACGATCAAGGTGTTGGTCTTCAGATCCACGGTCGAACTGCCGTTGCGGCCCTCCGCGCTCCGCACCGAGTCGATCGTCGCCTTGACCTCCGCGGCCTTGGCGTAGCTGAGGACGTAAACCTTGGTGATGGCGGTCGAAGTCGTGCGTTGGTTCGTGAGTTCGGCCGGCGTGATCACGCGCAGGATGTTGTCGCCGACCTGATCGGTCGTCAGCTTCATCATCGACAGCGCGGTGCGAAAGGCCTCGTTGAAGGGAACGTCCGTCAAATGCAGGGTCAACGACCCGGCGACGTCGGGCCCGAACACGATGTTGAGCTTCGCCTTCGCCCCGAGCAGGCGGATGACGTCGCGGATGTCGGTGTTGTCGAAATCCAGAGTCACGACATCGCGCGGCAGGCGGCTCATGATATCGCGGAATATCCTCCCGCCGGGGGCGCGTCCGGCCCGCTCCAAATCCTCGGCCTCTCCGGCGGAATCGGCCTTCGTCTTCGTGATGTCCGAGCTTTGAGCCGTGGCCGCGAGCCCCATATTCATGGTCGCGTCGAGACCGGCCCGGCGCATGGCCTGCGCGGCCGTCACGTTGATGCGCTGCTTCGCCTTGGGAGCGGAAACCGGGGGCTGCTCGGGCGCCGGCGCGGCGACGCCGGCAATGGGGGCAGCCGCGGCGACGGGAGCAGCCGCGGCGACGGGAGCGGCCGCGGCCGCCGCGCGCTTGGCGATGACGGGCTTGACGACGGGGAGCTGAGGCGTCGGCGCGGGAGCGGCGGCGGCCTTCGGCTCGGACGGCGCGGCCGTCTTGGGCTCCTCCGCGGCCGCGCCGACGAGCTGCACGGTCAGGCCGGCCGTGGTGGTGCCGATTTTATAGCCCGCCATCTTCACCAGGTCCATGACGACGCGGGTGATCAGGCGCGGCGACTTCTCGAACTGGCTGGAGCGCACGCCGGCCAGAAGCGAGCCCTTCCCCTTCGCGGACTGGGACGGGCCTTCGTGCTTGGTGTCGAGGAGCTCCATCACAAGGCGCGGTGGCGTCTGGGTCAAGAAGCTGTTGTACAGGGCGGGGGTGCTGAGCTTGATCGCGACGAGATCATCGGAGACTTCAACGCCCTGGAAGACGGCCGGGGCCGGCTGCGCGTCGGCGGCGAAAGCGGGAAGGACGCCCGCCGGAACCGCAAGAGCGACGGCAAGCGCCGCGGACAGGGCTTTCTTCGCGGCGACAAACCTCAGCTGGTGATTGATCATAGATTCTCCGCGGCTACGGATTCTCCTTTTCTTTCTCATCCTCGCCCAGACGAAACACCTGGACGTCCTTGTCGGGCGCGATAAGCTCCACGGTCTTCTGTTTCATCCTGATGCCGCCGGTGATGCCCGGGACCGGCTTGTTGCGCTCGTTGTAAAGCCTGCCGCCGCGCAGCAGGTAGGTGCCGCCGCCCTCGGCCGTGAACAGGGCGTAATCGACTTTCCGATCCTTCATGATGCCGCGAAGGGTCATGCCGTGGATGTCCACGACCTCGGGAACGCCGGCTTTCGCGTCCTCGACGCGCCGCGAGCTGCTCGCCCCCATCGCGGCGGCCAAAAACGGGTCGCGCACGCGGTCGCCGGTGTAAAGGCTCGACACGGTCTGCGTCGATCCGCCGATCGGCAAGGCGGTCCCGGTCGACGCGGCGGGCGTCGCGGGGGAAGCGCCCGCGGCGCTCGTCATCGCAAGAAGCGCGGCGAGGGCGTAAGAGATCATCCTTTGTATTGGTATGAAAGCAAAGTGAAGGTCACGGTCATGTCTCCCATGGCGTCGGCCGCGGGATAATTGACGTTGCGCACGTTGAAGATCCGCTCCTCCAGGGCGATCGCGGCCAGAAACCGGCCGATATTATGATACGAGCCCCGAATCGACAGGGGGTAATGAAGCTCGGTGAAGTACTGCTGGACCCTCTGCGGGCCCGGCGTGAAGCTCTGGACGACGACCCGGTTCTTCTGCGCGAGCGACGCGATGGTGAGCAGGATGTCCGGGACGGATTTCGTTTTCGGCAGCCGCTTCTCGGCCTCGATCGCGCGTTCGTTCAGGCTCGCGATTTCGGCCTGGAGGCGCTCGAGGCGGGCCGCCTGCTGCTTGGCCTTCGCGATCCGGCCCTCGATCTCCTCGATCTTCGCCGTCGCCTCGGCCTTGGCCTGCGCGATGGGCAGCCAGAAAAATTTCACGTAGGCCGCGCCGAGGAGGGCGAACAAGATGGCGCCCGCGCCCAGATACTGCTGCTGCTGCTTCGAAAGCTGCATGCTCATTTCAGTTGCTCGTGTACGTCGCCGTCATCGCGAAATTGTACGTGGAGCCCGCGGCGGTCACGGGCCCGAGTTCGATCACGCTGAATTTGGGGTTTTTCTCGAGGGTTTTCACCCAGGCGGCGATGTCGTCGCTGGAATTCGCGACGGCGGAGATCGCGAGCTTGATGGCGTCCGCGGTCGCGGCGGAAGTGCCCATCGAGTTCACCCTGACGCCGGCCGGAACCGAGCGGGCGAACTCGGACATGAAAATGGGGTAATAGGAGCGCCCGAGCAGCAGGCCCTCGATGACGCCGAGGCGCGCGCGCACGGCGGCGGCGGCCTTCTCGAGCTCCTCGACCTGCTTGACGACCCGGTCCAGCCGCTTAAGTTCCGCCTCGTCCGCGGCCAAAGTGATCTCGAGCGCGTGCTTGCCGTACCAATGGCCGAACGAGACGCCGACCAGCACGAAAGCCATCACGCCGCCGATAACGGCCGCCTGCAGCAGCATTTGCCGCTGCTTGGCCCTGGCGAGAATCTCCGCTGGGACGAGGTTGACCTTGATCATCGCGCCTTATTCCCAATCCCTGTTCTGCCTGAGAGCAAGCCCCGCCGCCACGCCGAACGAGGCGGCCAGCGACTCCGGCACGTTCTCGCCGCCCTTGGCGAACGAGAACGGATTAAGCACCGACACGGGCACCTTCAGCTCCTGCGCGAGATGCTTGTCGAGATTCTTGAGGCGGGCGGTGCCGCCCGCGAGCATGATTCGGCCGATCGAGCGATCCGGTCCCTGCGAAAGATAGAAGTCGACGGAGCGGTGCACCTCCGCGACGAGGTCGCGCGCGACCTGCCCGACGGCCTGAGAAACGCCGAGACCGTCGCGATCGCCGTCGGCGAGCGCCTTCTCCTTCTCCGCGGGGTCGACGAACACGCCGCGCGAATGCTTGAGCTCGTCGGCCTTGGCCGCGTCGCACTGAAAGGCCTTCATAATCGCCTTCGTCATGGTGTTGCCCGCGATGAACATATCCCGCACGACGCGCGTGACGCCGTTCTCCACGATCGAAAGGTTCGTCACCATGTGGCCGATGTTGAGATACAGCGTCGCGCCCGGACCCTCCTTCACGTCGCGGAGCCGCTCATGGACGTTCTCAAGCGCGAAGCTGTCCACGTCGATGATCGCGGGCGTCAGTCCCGCGCCCTGCAGTATCTCGAGGCGCTGAGCGACGAGCTCGCGCTTCGCTGCGACGAGCACGGTCTCCATTTTCTTCTGGCCGTCCTCGACGATCTCGCTGAGGATGTGGAAACCGAGCTGGACTTCATTGATGTCGAAGGGGATGAAGGGCTCCGCCTCGGTCGCCACGGTCGCCTGCAGCTCGACCTTCGTCAGGCGCGGGAACTTGACGTAGCGCACGATGACGGCGTTGCCCGACAGGGCCGTCGAAACCTCCTTCACCTTGACGCCCTTCTCGATGAAGAACGCGCGCAGCGCGTTGACCGCGGCCGTTTTTTTCTCATCAGGCCCCGCTTCCGCTTTCGCGCCGAGGAGCAGGTGGCCCCAGGCCTTGAGCTGGTACGCGCCGGCCTCGAGCTTAAAGAGAACGACCTTGACCGCGTATGAGCCGACATCGATGCCGACAACGTCCTTGGGGCCAAGGAACATCTCCGCAAGCCCCTTCAGGGCTCCGATTTTAGCCTTGACCGCCTCGAGCTTGGGCATTGATCTCCTTCGCAGAGTTCTCGGTCCGCCAAGACACGGACCATTAAAAAAGCGCCGACGCCCCCCCGTATTTCCCGGGAGGTCGGACTCGGCGCGTTTTTGTGCGGCACCGATTTATAACAGGTTTGCCCATCATTGTCAAGGCCCGGGCGCTATGAAGTATAATCTCAAGATGAAGTCCCTGTTGTTCGATTATGGCGGGACCCTGGACGCGGACGGAACCACCTGGATCGAGCGCTTCCGTCCCATTTATAAGGAAGCCGGTTTTGACGTCGCCCGCGACCGCTTTGATCGCGCTTTCTATGATTCGGACGACCGCCTCCCGGTCCGCCACGCGCTGAAGGGCCTGGATCTGGCGCAAACCGTGCGGCTTCAAGTCGAGGACGTGCTGAAAGCCCTCGACATCCGCGCCGAACCCCGCCTGGTCGACCCCATCGCCGAACGTTTCGTCGCCGACTGCCGCGGCCAATTCAAGCGCCTGGTCCCGGCGCTTGAACGTCTTGCGGGACGCTACCGCCTCGGCATCGTGTCGAACTTTTACGGCAATCTCGACGGCATCCTGGCCGCCGAGGGCCTGCGTTCCCTTTTCTCCGTCGTGGCCGACTCCGGGGTGCTCGGCGTGGCCAAACCCGAGGCGGGGATATTTCTCTACGCGGCCGCGGGGGTGTCGGCGTCTCCCGCCGACTGCGTGATGGTCGGCGACTCCATCGCGCGCGACATGCGGGGCGCCGCCGGCGTCGGCATGAAGCGGGCCCTGATCGCCGCAAGCGGCGAGGCTCCCGACGTGGGCCAAGACTGGACCGTCCGCTCGGTCGCCGAGCTCGAGGGGGCGCTCGAATGACGATCGCGGCGGGAATCATCGCGGCGGGGGAAGGCTCGCGCTTGGCCGGGAGCCATCCCAACACCATCAAGCCCCTGATACCGGTGGCCGGAAAGCCGCTGATCCACTGGGTCGTCGGCGCCCTGCGATCATCAGGCTGCCGCGAGGTGGCCGTGCTCGCCAATTCGCGCGGCGACGCCGTCGGCCCCTATCTGTCGTCCAATTTCCCCGACGTCCCGTTTTTGTTCCTCTCGGCCGACACCGCCTCGTCCTTCGAGAGCTTTCGCCTCGTGAGCCTGCGGCTCGCCGATGGGAACGAGGATTTTCTGATCAGCACCGTGGACGCGCTCATGCGCCCCGCCGACATCGCGCGGTTCGCCGGGGAGTGCCGCGCCTCCGGGGCGGACGCCGGCCTCGCGCTGACGCGGCATGTCGACGACGAGAAGCCTCTCTGGGCCGACGTTGACGGAGCGGGCCGCGTCACCGCCGTCGGCCCCGACGCGAAAACCCGCCGCGCCGTGACCAGCGGCCTATACTATATGACGCGCGCCGCGGCGCGCGCCCTCCCTGGAGCGGCCGCGCACGGGCGCCTGCGCGATTTCTGGACGTCGCTCGTCGCTTCCGGCGCGCGCGTATCGGGCGTGATTTTATCCACGACCCTCGATGTGGACCGCCCGGAAGACGTTTTAGCGGCCGAATCCTTCCTCGTCATGGGGGAAAAATGAAGGCCCTTGGAATTTTACGTGAAATCCAAAATTCCCCCGGGCGCGAGTCCGACGACGCGCTCGTGCTGAAAGCCGTCATGGACCAGCTTTCGATCCTCAAGACCGAGGTCGAGCTGATGACGCCGGAGGAATTCGATCGCGCCGACGTGAGCGGCTACAGCCTCATCGTCCCGATGTGCGAGACCTACTCGCGCCTCGTGCGCCTGAGAAAAATCGAGGCCGAGTCCGGCGTCACGGCCGTCAATCCCGCCGATTCCGTCCTCGGCTGCTACCGCACGCGCATGCTCGAGTCGTTCGCCCGCACGCCCGGCCTGTCATATCCCCCGACGGAAGTCCGCCGCACGACGGCCGCCGCGAACCGCGCGGCGCCGGCCTTCGGGGCGCCGGGCGGATGGTGGCTCAAGCGCGGCGACGTGCACAACACCTGCGCCTACGACGTGGTATTCGCCAAGGACTGGGACGAGGCCGCGCGCGTCTGCCGCGAATTCGAAAGCCGCGAGATCAAGGATCTCGCGATCCAGCGCCATATCGACGGAGACCTTATCAAGTTCTACGGCGTCGGCCCCGGACAGTGGTTCACCTGGTTCTATCATGATCCCGCCTCCGCCCGGCGCCTGCCCTTCGAGCTGGAGGACTTGGCCGCCCAGGCCGAGCTCGCCGCCAAGGCCGTGAAAGTCGAGGTGTTCGGCGGCGACGCCATCACGACCCCCGAGGGAAAGATCTACATCATCGACATCAACAGTTGGCCGAGTTTCGCGCGCGTGCGCGCCGAGGCCGCGGTGCAGATCGCCCGCCGCCTGCGTCTTCGCCTGCGCCAGGTCGCCAACGGGAGACGACCGAAATCATGACGCCGCAAGCACCGACGGACGCTCCCTACGGCGCCGGCCCGAAGTCGCAGGCACTCTTCCAGCAGGAGCAGGAATACATCGCGCCCGGCCTGCAGACCATCGCGCTGTACGCGCGGCTGGCGATCGATGGGGGAAGCGGCGCGTCTCTGCGCGACGTCGACGGGAGGGAATACACGGATCTGGTCGCCGGAATCGGAGTGGCCTCGCTCGGCTACGGCCACCCCGAGTGGGCGAGGATCGTCGGGGCCCAGGCCGCGAAGACCGCCGTCGGCTCGTTCACCTCGCCGCACCGCGTGAGTTTTCTCCAAACCCTGGCGTCCGTAACGCCCAAGGGCCTCAAGCGCTGCCAGCTGTACTCGTCCGGCGCCGAGGCGGTCGAGGCCGCCCTGCGCCTGGCGAAATCGAAGACCGGGAAGTTCGAGGTCGTCGGCTTCTGGGGCGGCTTCCACGGCAAGACGATGGGCGTCATGGGTCTGCTCAACGACGGCTTCAAGAACAACTACGGCGCGATGACGCCGGGCCTGCACCTGGCTCCGTACCCCGACAGCCGCAAGTGCCCGTTCGGAACGACGGGACCTCACGACTGCGGCGCTCATTGCCTCGAATTCCTGCGCGAGATGCTCAGGCGCGAGACGACCGGGCGGGTCGCGGCGATCATCCTGGAGCCCATCCAAGGCACCAGCGGCAACGTCGTGCCGCCCGCCGGCTTCTTCAAGGGCGTACGCGAGCTCGCGCGCGAGACCGGCGCCTTGTTCATTTCCGACGAGATGATCACGGGCTTCGGGCGCACCGGGAAAATGTTCGGCTGCGATCACGAGGGGACGGTCCCCGACATAATGACGATCGGCAAGGGCTTCGGGGGGGGATTCCCCGTCTCCGGCGTCGTGACGAGCGACGAGATCGCCGAGGCCAAGCCCTGGTCCAACCCGTCCGGCTCGTCATCGAGCTACGGCGGCAATCCGCTCGCTTCGGCGGCGTGCGACGTCACGCTTCGGATCATCCTGCGCGACAAACTCGTCGACAACGCCGCGGCGGTGGGGACGGCGATGCTCCAGCGCTTGGAGGAGATTCGATCCCGGCAGCCCCTGATCGGCCGCCTCCGCGGACGGGGCCTGATGATCGGAGCGGATCTCGTCGACCCGCGGGACCAAAAGCCGCTCGACAAGGCCGTCTGCCGGGAAATCTTCGAAGAAGGCCTGAAGCGCGGGGTGCTGACGATGGCGTACAACCCGTCGCTCCGCATCAACCCCCCCCTGGTCATCGCGCAAAAGCAGGCGTTGGAAGGGTTGGATCTTCTCGGCGAGGCGATCCGCGTCGTGGCGAAGAGGCGTTCGCTCTGAACGGCATCCGCTCCGTCGGAATCGCCGGGTTCGGCATGATCGCCGAGCGCGCGCATTTACCCTCCCTGCGCGCGCTCGGCGTCGCCGTGAACGCGGTCGCCGAACCCTCCTCCATCCGCCGCGAGGCGGCGAGAAGAATGTTGCCGTCGGCGCGCGTTTATGAAACCCATGAGGCCCTTTTGGCGGGGGAGACGGCCCTGGATGCCCTCGTCGTGTGCTCCCCCCCAAGACATCACGCGGGCGCCGTCTTGGCCGGAATTCGCGCCGGCGTCCATGTCCTCTCCGAAAAGCCGCTGACCTTGGATCCCGAGGCGCTCGCCGCCATCAGGCTGGAGTCGATCGCCCGGAATGTCTGCGTTTACACGGTCAACAACTGGGCCTTTTCCCCCCAGTGGCTGCGCCTGCTCGAGGTTGCCGCGTCCGGCCGCATCGGCGCGATCCGCCGCGCCGAGATTCGAGTCCTCCGAACCCGTCCCTCCGTCTCCGCCCTCCCCGGCGATTGGCGAACGGACCCGGCGATCTCCGGCGGGGGCATTCTCGTCGACCACGGCTGGCACAACCTCTACCTGATGCGCCGCCTGCTCGGAGACGGGCTCGAGCTCGAGGAGATCGACCTGCGTCCGGCCGGCGCCGTCGATGAAGTCGCGGCCGCCCGCTTCCGGGCGCCGGGCGCCTCGGGCGAGGTTCTCCTGTCTTGGCGCGCGGACGAGCGCTCGAACTCGGCGTTCGTCGAGGGGGGGCACGGCGCCGCCGAGCTGAGCGACGATTTATTGACGGTCAAGGCGGGCGGCCTCGAGGAAACGACCCGCTTCCCTGAAAAGCTCTCAAGCGGCTCCGCGCACCCCGACTGGCTCGCCGCGATGTGGCCGGCCTTCGAAAATGAATGCGCGGGCCGCGGCCGCGGCGAAAACCTGTCCGAGGCCGCCTTTTGCCTCAAAACCATCCGCGCGGCATATGCCCGCGCGGGGGAGGCCGCGGCGCTTGGCTGATCCGGCGAACGTCTTTACGCGCGCCATCCTCTGGGTCCCCCACCCGGAGATGCTCTGGCAGCGCGTCGGCGGCATGCTCGTGCTCGAGCGCCAGATGTTCACCCTCGCGCGCGCGGGCCTTCGGTCCGTCTTCATCACGGCGCCGAAGCCGGACGCCGCGCGGCTGGAAGCCCTGCGTCTGCCGCCCGGACTGGAAATGCGCTGGGTCTCTCAGGACGATGCGGCGCTGAACGAATGCGAGCCCCCATACCTCGGGATTTCCGCCGACCACCTGATCCGAGTCGAAACCTTGGCCTTTATCGCCCGTCAAAACTTTCCCTCCTCGGTCAGCTACGAAGACGCCTCCGCCCTCGGCGTCGTGCAGGCCGCTCCCACGCGCGAGGATGTGCTTGCGCGCGTCAAGCAGTCCCTGCCCGAGGGTTCCTTCCGGCGCCTCGAGGCGCCGCTCTCCTCGCCCGCGACCGTCGATTGGCTCATGGCGGCCGGGCCCAAGCCTCAAGACGGCTTCATGGCGCGCTACTTCGACCGGCATCTGTCGCTGGCCGCCAGCCGCGCCTTGCTCGACACCGCGGTCACGCCGAATCAAATGACCATATTCAGCACGCTCCTCGGCCTCGTCGGGACGGGGTTTTTCCTGGGCGATACCCGCCTCAGCTACGCGACGGGTGCCCTCTTGGTCTGGCTGCATTCGGTGCTCGACGGCTGCGACGGCGAGCTCGCGCGCGTGCGCTTTCAGGAAAGCTCCTTCGGCTCCGACCTCGATTTTTGGGGCGACAATCTCGTGCACCTCGCGCTGTTCGCGTGCCTCGGCGCCGGGTTCTGGCTCTCCGGGCACCGGCACACCTTGCTCTTGGCCGGAGTCGCCGACGCCGCCGTCCTCGCGTCGGCCTGGACCGCGTGGCGGCATCGCCGCGCGCGCCGCGCCGGACGACGCGACGGCGGCCCCGAGGCCGGAGTCGTCGATGAGGCGGAGGGGGGCGGCTTCGAATCCAAACTGTCGCGTCTCGAGAACGCGCTCGCCCAGCGCGACTTCATCTACCTGCTCGTGCTCCTCGCGTTCATCGACATGGTATATGAGTTTTTGTGGGCGGCCGCGATCGGCGGCTGCCTCTATTTCGCGATCATGCTGTACCTCAGGAGAGTCCATCATCATGAACAAGCACAGCCTCATCCCGCCCGCTAAGGGCAAGCTCGGCGTCCTGCTCCCGGGAATGGGGGCGGTGACCAGCACCTTCATCGCGGGCGTCGAGCTCGTCAAGAAAGGCCTCGGTTCGCCCGTCGGATCCGTGACCCAGATGCAGGCGATCCGGCTCGGCAAGCGCTACGAAAACCGCTCGCCGCTCATCAAGGATTTCGTGCCCCTCGCTCCCCTCGAACGGCTGGTCTTCGGCGGCTGGGACTTCTTCTCCGACGACATGTTCGTCGCGGCGACCAAGGCCGGCGTCCTGGACGCGGCTCAGCTCGCGCCGGTTCGCAAGGAGCTGGAGGCGATCCGGCCCATGTCCGCCGTGTATGACGCGGCCTACATCAAGAACATTCGAGCGGCCAATCCCAAAAGGGGGAAGACCAAGCAAGACCTGGCCCGACAGGTGATCGAGGATATCGAGGCCTTCAAGAGGAAGCACGGCTGCGACCGGCTGGTCATGCTTTGGTGCGGCTCGACCGAAATTCTCCCCGCCCCCGCGGCCTGCCACGAGGATATCGACGCCTTCGAGCGGGGCCTCCAGGACAATGATCCCGCGATCCCGCCGTCCATGATCTACGCCTACGCCGCCATCAAGACGGGAACGCCCTACGGCAACGGCGCGCCCAATCTTTCGGGGGACATCCCCGCGCTCGTCGAACTCGCGGAAAAATCCGGCGCGCCCATCTGCGGCAAGGATTTCAAGACCGGCCAAACCCTGATGAAAACCACGGTCGCGCCCATGCTCAAGGCGCGCATGCTGGCGCTGAGCGGCTGGTATTCGACGAACATCCTGGGCAACCGCGACGGCGAGGTTCTCGACGACCCGGGCTCCTTCAGGACCAAGGAATTGAGCAAGATGTCCGTGCTCGACACCATTCTCGAGCCCGAGCTGTACCCCGAGCTGTACGGCAAGTTCCACCACAAGGTCCGCATCGACTACTATCCCCCGCGCGGCGACGCGAAGGAAGGCTGGGACAACATCGACATCGCCGGGTGGCTGGGCATGCCCATGCAGATCAAGATCAACTTCCTCTGCCGGGACTCCATCCTGGCGGCTCCCATAGTGCTGGACCTGGTCCTGTTCCTGGACCTCGCCAAGCGCGCCGGGCTCAAGGGGATACAGGAATGGCTCTCTTTCTACTTCAAGTCCCCCCAGTGCCGCGAGGACTTGAAGCCGGAGCATGATCTCTTCATTCAGCATCTCAAGCTCAAGAACACCCTGCGCCTGCTCATGGGTGAAGAGGTTCTCGACCACTCCGGGCTCGACTATTACGATCCGGAGAAGGGGCTGGTCCCTTCGGCCCCGCCGCCCCGGCCCGCCAAAAAAACAAAAAAGCAGAGAGCCCCAAGCTCCGTCGCATAACCAGGTTTTTCGACCCGCCTGGAACAATTACGCCGCGGCGGCGGCCCGAAAAGGCCTGGGCGCTTGGAAAGGCGCCGCATCCATCCAAAATCTTCTCACCCCAGCTTCACCGCCGCGTCATTGGGGTATGGCTATGATAGGGCTTCCGGAGGTACTTGATCATGAGCCTACCCCTGCTGGCATTACTCGCCGCGACCGGCTGGGCGCAGCCGCCGCGCGTCACGGGCCTGGTCGCCAGCCAAGCCTCTGGATGAGAAAGTCGCCGAGGAGCCTTCGGGGCCCTTTTGGTGGCTCCATTTATAAATTCATTAAAAATAATGATTTTTTATTTCCCGCC
>JACQJQ010000167.1 GCA_016204945.1 Elusimicrobiota bacterium | reverse complement strand
GGTTGGGGCTCGTCGCGCGCGGGTGGATGCGGCGCGCGAGCGCGAAGGCCCGGGCGAGGAACGCGCGGTCGGCCGCGAGGCTCAAGCGAGCACCGCCGATTTCGGGATGGACCTGTCCGCGTTCGCGGCGAAGAAGGCGGGGATATCCGCCAGCTTCACCGAGCCGGAGACGAGGAGCTCCGTCCTGACCTTGCCCTCGGAGAGGAGGCGCACCGCCTCCCGGAAGTGGGGGGGAGTGTGATGGAAGACGCCGTGAATCGCGATCTGCTTGTAGTGGATGCGATGGACGTCGAGCGGCGCCGTCGTTCCCGGGGCGCAGCCGCCGAACAGGCAGACGTTGCCGCCGGCCCGGACCAGGTCCACGGCCTGCAGGTGGGTCTCCGTTTTGCCGACGGCCTCGAAGACGTGGTCCGGCCCCCGCCCGTCGGCCCAGGCGCGGACTTCCTCGTCAATGCGCCCGTCCAGGGAGCTGAACGTCGCCTCGGCTCCGGCGATTTTCGTCGTCGCGATATTGTCCTTGGAGCGGCCCAGCACGCCGACGCGCGCGCCGCGCGCGCGCAGGGCGTGCACGAGCATGACGCACATCGGCCCCGCGCCGATGACCAGAGCCGTGTCGCCCTCCCGGACGTCCATGATCTCGGCGGCGTGGATCGTGGTCGAGAGCGGCTCGGCCAGCGCGCCGACCTCGAAGGGGACGGAGGCCTTGAGCGGGTGCAGATTGTGCCGCACGATGTTGGCGGGCACGAGATCGAACTCGGCGTAGGCGCCGTTGTGCAGCTTGAGCTCGGGGCATAGGTGATTCTGTCCGTGCGTGCACCAGAAGCACTCATCCATGGGCGCCGAGTTCGCCACGACCACGCGATCGCCCTCCTTCGCGGACTTGACGCCCCTGCCGATGGAGGCGACCGTGCCGGCCAGCTCGTGCCCGAACGGAGAGGGATAGGAGCCCAGGAGCACGGGGTGCCCCTGGCGGTAGGCCTTGAAGTCGGTGCCGCAGGTCAGGGCGGCGCCGAGCTTGACGACGACCTCGCCGGGACCGGGATCGGGCTTGGGCGCCTCCTCGAGCCGGATGTCGCGCGGCCCATGATAGACGATCCGCTTCATTCGGGCACCAGCACCGACTTGAACGTGCGCCGCGACTTCACGGCCTGGACGGCGTCGTCGAACGAGGAGAACGAAAACGACGTGGGGGCCAGGAGCAGGGGGTTGAAGCGCCCGCGCGCGATGAGGTCGAAGGACTCCTTGAGATCGGCGAGGGACGGGGAGTAGGAGGAGAGAACGGAGAGCTCGCGGTGGTAGACCTCATTGAGGTCCAGCTTCATGAGCGGATCGGGGTGGAAGGACGCGAACACGTTGAGAATGCCCCCGTCGCGCAGCCACGAGACGCACCGGACGGCGAGGGCGGGCGTGCCGGCGGAGAAGATGATGGCGTCGAAACCGCGCCCGCCGCTTTGCTCGCGACCCAGGCGGGCGAACTCCTCGGCATTACTCGTTGCCGTTCCCCAGCGCGTGAACTTCTTGACGCGTTCGGCGTCGAGATCCAGGCCCGCGGCCGTCGCGCCGAACAGCTTCAGAAGCTGTCCGGTCATTTGGCCGATGGCCCCCAAGCCGACGATTCCGATCGTGTCGCCCTCGGCCGCGCCGATGCGCTTGACGTTGCGCAGAACGCAGGCGAGCGGCTCGGTTTGAGACGCCGAGACCGGATCGAGGCCGTCGGGCACCTGGAAGGCGGCGTGCCTCGCGTGCAGGGCGGGCACGCGCACGAACTCGGCGAAGCCGCCGGGCTCGATGTTCGTCGCCTTGAACTGCCGGCACATGCTTTCCTGGCCCTTGCGGCAGTAGTGGCACGAGAGGCAGGGAACGTGGTGGGAGACGACGACGCGCGCGCCCTCGCGAAACGGAGAGCCCGGACCCGCTTTCGCCACCGTTCCGCACAGCTCGTGGCCCAAAACGGCGCCCTTGGCGCGCGTGTCGAGCTTCATGACGTCGGTGCCGCACAAGCCGCAGACCTCGACGGCCAGGAGAAATTCGCCGTCTCCGATCGAGGGGATCGGGACGCGTGCGAGGGAGGCGCGGCCGTCGCGGGCCAGGATGGCCTTCATAAAGAGCAGAGCCCATGATAGAATATCGCCCGCCCGTGCGACAATTGCTCATTTTGCTGTTTCTGTCGGCGCCCGCCGCCGCGCGAAAAACGTCGGTCTCCCGCGACATGGACCGCCTTCTTCATGAGGGCATCGACGCCGTCTACAGGATGGACTTCGCCGGCGCCGACGCCGTCATGGCCCAGGCGATCGCTTTGGAGCCCGCCTACCCGCACGCGTATCTGGGCCGGGCGGCCGTCGACCTCATCCGTTTTTCCTACGGGAGCGAGCAGTCGGACCCCTCGCTGATCAAGACGTTCGAGGCGAAGACGCGCAAGACGATCGAGGTCGCGGAGGCCTGGCTCAAGACGCACCCCAAGGACCCCGACGTGCTTTTCGTCCTGGGCTCGGCTCACGGCTTCTGCGGACGCCTGGCCGTCGTGCAGCGCCGCTGGCTGAAGGCCTTCGGGCACGGCCGCGCGGCGATGAAGAGCATCCGCCGCGCCGTGAAGCTGGACCCCGAGCTCCATGACGCCCAGCTCGGCCTGGGCATGTTCGACTATTACGTCGCCACGATCCCGAAGTTCGCGGGCTGGCTCGCGAAGGTCATGCTCGGCGGCGACCGGCGCCGCGGCCTACGGGCGATCCGCGTCGCGGCCGAAAAGGGCGACTACACCAAGACCACCGCCCAGCTCATCCTCGTCGAAATACTCCTCGAGGACGACTTCGGCGCGCGGGATTCGGCCCAGGGGCTGAAGTTGATGCGCGGCGTCCGCGCGAAATACCCCGACAGCTCCATGCTCGCTTCCGCCCTGATCGTGGCCCTGTACGAGGACAAGAAATACGGCGAAGCCCTCAGGGAGGCTCGCGAGTACCAGGCGCGCGTCAAGGCGGGGCGCTATCCGGCGATGTATCTGGCCAAAAGCCACGCGCTGCTCGGGACCGTGATGTGGGGAGCCGGCGACAAGGGCCGGGCGCTCGGCGAGTTCCTCGCCGGGGCCGACGCGCGCGGCGGCGGGACGCGCACGCGCTGGATGGTTTGGAGCCGCGTGCGCGCCGGGCAGTTGCTCGACGCGCTCGGCCGGCGCGACGAGGCGCTCGCGGCGTACAAGGCGGCCGCCGCGGAAAAGGACGATTGGGGCTACCGCGAGCTGATCGCGCCGTGCCTCAAGGCGCCGTGCGTCGGCGATAAATATCCCGGGCACTTCTCGCCGTATTGATATAATTTCCGGGTGACCGCGCCGAAGCCCTGGACGATCGGAGACGCCGAGCAGCTCTACAACCTCGAGGGTTGGGGCCTCCAGTACTTCGGCGTCAACGCCAAGGGCAACGTGACCCTGCAGCCCAAGCGCGAGCCCGCCGGCTCCATCGACATCCTGGACGTCGTCAATGACGTGGCCGAGCGCGGAATCAAGATGCCCGTGCTGATCCGCTTCCAGGACATCCTGCGCCGCCGCGTGACCTTGATCAACGAGGCGTTCACCGAGGTGATCAAGGAGTACGACTACGGCGGCCGCTTTTTCGGCGTGTACCCGATCAAGGTCAACCAG
>JACQJQ010000163.1 GCA_016204945.1 Elusimicrobiota bacterium | reverse complement strand
GGTCAGGACGTCCTCGAGCTCTCGGCCCGCGGCGCTGGCGGCGGAGCCGGCGGTCTCGGGTTCGGCCAGCTCCCGCAGGGCGGGCTCGGCGGCGGCGATCGACTCGGCGAGCGCGGCGGCGGGGCGCGCCGGCGCCGGCGCGCCGAGAGAAACGGCGCCGACCTCGGCGGGCGCGGCGACGGACGCCGGCCCCGTCCATGAGTGAACGGGAAGCGCCGCCGCGGGCGCGGCTGCGACGCGCACGGGACCGACGATGCGCGCGGCCTGCGCGAGAGCCGGAGCGGGCAAGGAGTTGAGCGCCATGAGCCCCGCCAAGAGACGACAGCACATTTTCTTCATGATATCCGCTTTACCTCTTCCACCCGATGATCCGACGGACGGCGTCGGTTCCCCGCCGGCCCAGGCGCGCCGGAAGTCCGCGCATCTCCTCGGCCTCGGAAAAGCCATGCTTGCGCGCGTACCAGTAGGAGATCGCCATGGCCAGCGGCAATCCGGCCAGGAAGATCAGCTTGCCCCCCGGGATATCGAGAAGATCGCCCAGCCGCAAGGTCCAGTTGATCAGGTAGAAGCCCTGGTTGACCGCGGCGGCCTTCTTGATGTCCCAGAACAGCGTCCCGGTCAGCAGCCGGTATTTCTCGCCCATGGCCGGAATCTGCTGCCAAGCGACCTTGCCCACGTTGTTGAGCGCCACGTTCGAGAGGACGTGGGCGTGCGTCAGCAGCCCGGCGCCCGTCAGCGCCACGGCGCCGAGGCCTTGGGTGAAGATGACCACCGGATAGGCGAAGGCCAGGCTGATCGTCGCCGCCTTGAGGAATTGGCTGACGCGGCGGCCGCGGTACGTCCAGTTCTTATAGGTGCTGATGAACACGCCGATGGCGAGGCCGAAGCCCATGGTGAAGAAGACCGGCGCCAGCATCAGGGGGGTCCCCAGCATGGCCAGCTTCACCGCGCCCAAACCCAGCGCGAGCGCGCCCTGGATGCCCCCCATCAGGACGCCGAAAACGACGTCGCCGCGCGCCGGAGTCTTGTAGGTCGCGTCCCAGTAGCTCCGCCACCACGCCCGGCTCCAAAGGCGCGGCTTCCCATGGAACTCCAGGGAGTCGATCTGTCCATCCCTCCGCCACGCCACGACCACGGAACGGCCGCGCCGTCCGTCCGCGCGGTCCTCCCCGGCGTCGAAAAATTGCCGGCCGATCACCTGGCGCAGGTGCCGGGAATCCCGGGGCACGGCATCCGCGTCCACGAAGATGAACGCCAGCTCGGTCGGCGCGTGGACGACGCGGATCATCCGGCTCTGGTCCACCTTCGTCATCACGGCCTTGCCCAGCCCCGGCTCGCGAACCGAGATCTTGCTCTTGTCCAGCTCCCGCTCGAAAGCCTCCGCCCCGATCTCCTCCAGCCGCCGGCCCGCGTCATGCGCGAGCCGCGAGCGCAGGCTCTCGACCTCGCCTAGAATGGCCTCGCGGTTCGCCTCCCAGCGGCGCCGGGAGTCGCGGCGCGGCGCGGCCGCCGAGGGAGCGGCAATCGCGGGAGCTTCGGCTTTTCCGGCGCGCGCGGACGGACGGGACAACCCGCCGCCTCGCGAAACGGAGGCCGGGACGACGGTCCCCGCCGCCGCGGACCTCAGGCCGTCCCAGAGCCGCTCGTGCGCGGCGCCCAGCTCCTGGGGATTCTCCAGGCTCTCGGGGGCTATCCCCTCCAGCACGGCGTCGGCCGCGCGCAGCGCGGCCAGGGCCTGGTCGTCGGAAACGGCGCCGAGGACGAGCTCCGGCCGGGCCGGACGGGAAACGGCCGCGCCGCGCGCGCGCTCGACGATCAGGAGCAGCTTGTCCCAGTTCGCCTGCGAGAGACCCTGGGGGGCGGGCGCCAGGGACGGAAGGGAGGGGCTTTGAACGGAGCGCAGCGAAAACTCGATGGCGCCGACCAGGACGCCGGGGGAAGCGGCGAAGCCGCCGGCGGCGGGGACCGGCGTTCCCGCGCGGGGCGCCGCCGTCGGAACGCTCGCGCCGAGCGCGGAGACCGCGCCCGACAGGAACAGTCCTGTTCCCAGGACGACGGTGCGGGGAAGGCGTCGGGCCATGCGCGGTTTTCTCCCTACGATTGGTCTGGCGTCTGCTTCTTCAATTGTAGCGAGGCGGCGCCCGCGCGGCCTGGGCCGTACGGGAAAGCGCGCGAAGGCATAAGGTCCAAGCGCGCCAGTCTTTAGACCTAGGCCTTTAGGCCCAGGAATGAATGGGACCTATGGCCCAAGCATGGGTCCAAGGACCCGGTTAACCTTGGGCCTATGAAACCCCTCCCCCTCCTCGCCGCTTTGCTGGCCGCGCTTCACGCCTCCCCCGCCCTGGCCTCCGGCCCCGTGCGGAAGATCATCGCCTGCAGGCCGGAGGTGAGCGCGCGGGACTGCAGCGAGCTCGCGCGCCGCGCGGGCGGCGCGATCGTGCGCGAGCTGCCCTCCATCAACGCGGTCGTCGTCGAGGTGCCCGCTTTCCGCGCCGCGCACGCCCACGACGCGCTCAAGGCCTCCTTCCGGGTGGACTTGATCGAGACCGACCGGACGATCAATTGGCTGAAGGCGGCCTCCGCCGCGCCGCCGGCGGCGGCGCGCTTCGAGGCGGGCGCCGCCGTCCGGGAGCTCCTCGCGCGCGTCGACGCCCTCAAGCCCGCCGCGCCCGCGGACCCGGAGCAGCCGTGGGGCATCCGCCGGGTCAACGCCGCCGCCTCCTGGACCACCCCGCGCGGCCAGGGCGCCGGCGTTTCGGTCGCCGTCATCGACACCGGCATCTCGCGGACGCACCCGGACCTGGCCGGCCTCGTTCTCGGCGGCTTCAACGCCCTCGATCCGAAAAAACCCGACGCGTGGGACGACGACCAGGGCCACGGCTCCCACGTCGCCGGCACGATCTCCGCCCGGCGCGACGGCCGGGGCGTCGTCGGCGCGGCTCCGATGGCCCGGCTCTACGCGGTCAAGGTCCTCGACGCGGAAGGCAACGGCAGCTTCTCGAGCGTGATCGCCGGCATCGAGTGGGCGGCGAGCCGCGGACTCAAGATCGCCAACATGAGCCTCGGCGCCGACGAGGGCAGCGAGGCCCTCGGGCGCGCGGTCGCGGCCGCCGCGAAGGCCGGCCTGACCATCGTCGCCGCCGCGGGCAACACGGGCGGGGCGGTGAGCTTCCCCGCGGCCTATCCCGAAACCATCGCCGTCGCCGCCTCCGACGCCGGGGACGGCGCGGCCGACTTCTCGAGCCGCGGGCCCGAGGTGGACTTCATCGCCCCCGGCGTGAACGTCCGGTCCGTCGACAAGGACGGCGGCTGGGTCGAGCACTCCGGCACCTCGATGGCGGCCCCGCACGTGGCGGGGCTGGCCGCGCTCGCGCTCGCGCGCGGCGCCGCGACGCCCGCGGCGATCCGCGCGGCGCTGGCAAAGGCCGCGGCCCCCCTGCCGGGCCTCGCGCCGGCCGTGCAGGGCCTGGGCATGATCGACGCGGGCAAGCTGCCCTGAAAACGAGGATCCCTTCGCCGCGTGGTATAATGGAGGGATCATGGATCAAAAAAACCCCCTCGATTTCCACGGCTCCGGCCTCTGGGCGGTCATCCTCGGCGGCTCGTCCGGGTTCGGCTTGGCGACGGCCAAGAGGCTCGCGC
The DNA here is from genome assembly GCA_016204945.1 of Elusimicrobiota bacterium. Lineage (GTDB taxonomy): Bacteria > Elusimicrobiota > Elusimicrobia > UBA1565 > UBA9628 > GWA2-66-18. The sequence goes on along the minus strand of JACQJQ010000163.1, from coordinate 12,768 downwards.
GCGCCGGCTTCAACATCCTCATCGGACACAAGGACAAGGAAGGCACCGTCGAGTCGGTGATCAAGCCCCACTTCGACCAGATCCGCGCGGCCGGAGTCCGGCTCGTCACCCACAACGTCAACCTCTTCGACGAGGACGGAAGAGGCGAGCTCTTCGAGAGCGTCGCGTCCAACTGCGGCCCCGGGAAAGTGCATCTCTTCATGCAGTCCATCGCGGCCGGCTCCTGCCGCCTGATGATCGAGGACAAGACCCCCGACTTCCGCGGCCGGGCCATCCAGGGCTTGGCCGACGCCCTCGGCCTGACGGCCGCCGCGGTCAGGACCGCGGTCAACACGGCCTTCCATGAGAAGGGCTGCGACGCCCTGCACACCCTCGCCGATTCCCGGATCCCGTACCGGGAGGAGTTCCTCACGGAAGACGACCTGCGAAAAACGATCTTCATGATGGGCTACGACTATCTTCTCTGGGGCCGCGAGCTATGCAAGGAGGGCCTGCTCAGCAAGGACGCCCGCCTGGTGGCCATGACCTCCGAGGGCAACGAGATCGCCTGGAAGGGCTACGCCGCCGTCTCGGCCGCGAAGACGGCGCTCGAGGCGTCCTGCCGCGCGATGGCCGTGGAGCTGGCGCCTTATGGGGTCTCCTCCTACATCGTCCAGGCGGGCATCACCGACACGCCCGCGGGCAACGCGATCCCCAACTTCGACCTGATGAAGGCGCAGGCGCGCCTGCGCAACCCGTTCCACCGGCTCACCGCGCCGGAGGACGTCGCCGAGGCCATCCTGGGCCTCTGCGGGCCCGTCCTGCGCTGGGCCAACGGCTCCATCCTCCGCGTCGACGGCGGCGAGGCGATCTCCGGCCTCTGATGAGCGCGCCCTTCCATATCCTCGGGATGGGCTGGGCTCTTCCGAAAACGGAGATCGACAACGACTTCCTGCACAAGGAGGTCGGCCTGAAGAAAACGCCCGAATGGTGCGCCTCGCGCCTGGGCATCCTGAAGCGCTACTCCGTCCTGTCCCGGGAGTACATCGTCAAGACGCGAAACAAGGACCCGATGCAGGCGATGATCCACGCGCGCGCCAACGGCGAGACGCCGATCACGCTCGCGGTGAGCGCGGCGCGGCAGGCGCTGGCCCGCTGCGGCGTCAAGCCCTCGCAGATCGGCATGGTCGTGTGCAACTGCGACCTCCCCTTCGATCTCGTGCCCGGCGCCGCGAACCACATCGCCAAGGCGCTCGGCATCGGCTCCGGGCCGCACATCGACATGAACGCGGCCTGCTCGTCCTTCGCGCGGCACATGAAGTACCTGGGAGACCTCGAGGACCGCGCGTTCCCCGAGTTCGTCCTGACCGTGCAGACCAGCTGCTACACGACGCGCACCGACTACTCCCCCGAGAACTACGACGGCTACATCTGGGGAGACGGCGCGGCCGCCCAGGTCTGCTCGTCCGCGCACCGTGGGCGCGTCCAGGTCGAGCCGCTCGTGTACGGCACGGACCCCCAGGGCTGCGACAGCGTGCGGGTGGACGCGGCGGGCCATTTCTGGCAGGACGGCGCGAGGATCCGGGAGTTCTCCATCCGCCGCACGGTGGAGATGTTCGAGAGCATCGCCGCCGCCAAGAAGCTCTTCGCCGAGGACGTCTACACCGTGACGCACCAGGCCAATTTCGTCATGCAGGAAAGCATCCTCGGCCATCTGCGCCTGCCCAAGGAGCGCCACATCAGCAACGTCCGGACCCAGGGCAACATCGCCTCGGCCGGAATGCCCTCGGCCATCGCCCAGCGCCTCGATCAGCTGCAAAAAGGCGACCAGATCGTCTACGCGGTCTTGGGCGCGGGCCTGGCGTGGGGCGGCGGCTACATGGAGATCCAATGAGCGATATCGCCGTGGTGACGGGAGCTTCGGGCGGAATCGGCGCGGCCGTCGCCAAGATGATCCACGCCAAATCCGAAGGACAGCTCCGGGTCTGCATACACTACAACGGCAACAAGGCCGCGGCGGATAAGGTCGCATCCGAAATTCCCGATTCGTTTGCCGTTCAATCCGATCTCTCGACGGCCGAAGGCCGAAAGATCCTCCTGAACGCCGCGCTGTCCGAGGGAACCCCCTTCTGCCTGGTCAATAACGCGGGCGTCGACCGCCCCCACGAGCCGGCGCTCATGGTCACGGAAGAGGCGTACGTCAAGATACTCGACACCAATCTCAAGGCGCCGCTGTTTCTCATGCGCGACTTCGCCAAGGAAATGGCGCGCGGCGAGTCCGGCGTCATCGTCAACATTTCCTCCGTCTTGGCCCGCAAGGCCGTCGTCGGCTCCGCGATCTACCGGGCGTCCAAGGCGGCGTTGGAGGCGCTCACGGCCCAGTTCGCCGCCGAGCTCGGCCCCAAGGGCGTGCGCGTCGTGGCCGTCGCCCCCGGCTTCATCGAGACGAGCATGACCGCCGCCATCGCGGAAGAACAGCGCGCCGGGATCAAGAAGGACGTGGCCCTGGGCGCCTTCGGCGGACCCGACGCGGTCGCCGAGACGGTCTGGCACGCGATCGAGAACCAGTACTTGACCGGAGCCGTCCTCGCGGTGGACGGGGGCATGGGGCTGTGAGCGACCTCACCGCCGCCGAGGTCCTCGCGCTCGTGCCCCAGAGGCCGCCGATGCGCTTCATCGACCGGATCCTCGAGATCGACAGGCAGCACGTCCTGACGCGCTACACCTGGAGGGACGAGGACTGCGCGGGCCACTTCCCGGGCAATCCCGTCGTGCCCGGAGTGAAGATGGTCGAAATGGCGGTGCAGACCGCGGTCGTCGCCTGGGCCATCTACCTGATGGGCGCCAAGGCCGGCGCCGAAAGCTTGGCGAACCTGGTCAATCTCTTCACCCGCGTGGACAAAGGCTCCTTCAAGAAGATGGTGCGCCCCGGCGACACCCTCGCCTGCCTGGCGCGCTTCGGGCCCGACGGCTTCTTCCGCGACGGAAAGCTCATGGCCGAGGCCGACATCCGGTTCCTCGGCGGGCCCAAGGACGGCGAGGCCGCGTTCCACGGCGTCGTGTCCGGGCTGTGGATTCCCAAGGACTCGGAGAAATTGAAATGAGCCCTTTTCCCAAGCGCGTCGTCGTCACCGGGATCGGCGCCGTGGCCCCGAACGGCCTCGGCCTGGCGGAGTACCGCCGCGCCCTGCAGGCCGGCAAGTCCGGCATCGCCCGTCACGAGGATCTCGCCGCCCTCAACTTCGCCTGCCAGATCGGCGGCAAGCCCCCCGTCGGACCGGACGAGGCCGAGGCCCTGCTCTCCGGCCCCGACCTCGCCAAGCTCAACGAGGCGATGGTCTACGCGACGATGGCCGCCGTGGAGGCCGCGCGCATGTCCGGCGTCGCCGTCGATTTGAAGAAAGGCTACAACGACACGCCCGTCGATTGGACGACCGGCGCCATCATCGGCTGCGGCATCGGCGGCATGGACACGCTGTGCGACGAGCTCAGCCCCGCGCTCGCGGCGGCCGGCGCGCAGGACCCGGGCATGGGCGTGCGCCCGATGGGCACCGACATCGTGCCCAAGATCATGGAGAGCTCCGTCTCGGTGGCCGTCGGCAAGTTCCTCGGCCTGGGAGGGCAGACGACCACGAATTCCTCGGCCTGCAACACGGGGACGGAAGCCGTCTTCGAGGCATTCAAGCACATCCAACTCGGTTTTTCCGAGTCCATGTACGCGGGCGGCGCCGAGGGCACCCATCCCGGGACCTGGTCCGGCTTCGACGCGATGCGCGACGTGCTGTGCTCCCGCTTCAACGAACGCCCCGAGAAGGGCTCGCAGCCGATGGGCGCCGGCGCCTGCGGCTTCGTCCCGGCCGGAGGCGCGGGCGTGCTGCGCCTGGAGACCCTGGAGAGCGCCCGCAGGCGCGGCGCCGCGATCCTCTGCGAGGTCGTCGCCGCCTACGCCAACTCCGGCGGACAGCGCGACGGCGGGACCATGACCTTCCCCAACCCGGACGGGGTCATGCGCTGCATCCGGCAGGTCATCCAGGACGGGCGGCTCGATCCGAAGCGCATCTCCCTGATCAACGGGCATCTCACCTCGACCGGCGCGGACCCGAGGGAAGTCGGAAGCTGGATCAAGGCGCTGGAGCTCCCGATCGAGAAGTTCCCGCTGATCCAGTCCACGAAGTCCATGATCGGCCACACGCTCGGCGCGGCCGGCGCCCTCGAGTGCGTGGCCGTCGTGGACCAAATCGTCCACGGATACGTGCACCCTTCCATCAACAGCGAGGACGTGCACCCGCAGATTCCCGTCGGCGACAGCATCCCCCATCAGATGGTGAAGAAGGAGCTCGAGTACGTCATCAAAGCCTCGTTCGGCTTCGGCGACGTCAACGGCTGCGTCCTCTTCAAACGCTGGGAAGAAAAATAATAGAATCCGCCTACCCCGGAGGAACGAAGAACATGGCATTCATGCGAAAGCAGGCGGTCGTCGAGGCGATCGATCTCAACACGATCACGCCGGAGGACGCGGAGAGGCGCATCACGGCGGGCGTCAAGAAATACGCCACCAACGAGGCCAACTACGCCGCGGCCGACGCCAACACCCCCTATCTCGGCCACATCGTGGGCATGGGCATCGAGTCCTCCAATCTCGCCGACATCACCATGTCCATCGAGCGCCAGTTCCTCACGAGGATGACCGCGAAGATCGGCGCCGGCGAGGGCTCCGCGGACTTCAAGCTCGCCCCGGGCGAGCTCGGGAAGCTGCGCATCCTCGACGGGCAGGACGCGCTCGCCGCGACCCCGGGCCTATCGGTCAAGATGCTCATGGACCTGGGCCACATGCCCAAGAACGACGCCTACCTCGAAAAGGTCATGTCCTTCGCCTACGTGATGGCCACGGGCGACGGCTGGAAGACGGCCGACGCGCTCAAGAAGATGGCGGCCAAGGCCGAGAAGCTCGCGGGCGCCGAACGCGTCGAGGCCCTGGCCAATCTCAACTCCCTCGTCGCGCGGGCCAAGGACTACGACGCCCTGCTCGCCGACGCCGCCAAGCTGGCGGCCTCGAAATCCGCCGCCTACAGGCACGACAAGGACGGCTACGACGCGCTCAACAGCGAGCTGGGGTTGACCGTCGACAAGATCAAGGGCGCGTCCGCGGGCGGCGACGCCGCCCTGTTGGCCAAGCTGCGCGGCGAGGAGGCCGAGATCAGGACGCGCCTCAAGATGAGCGCCGCGAAGCTGCGCGTCTCGCAGGAGGTCGCCGAGGCCGCCGGCCGGCGCCGCGCCATCGAGAGCGCGAAGGTCGCCGAGGTCCGCGCGGCCCTTCAGGCAGCCGTTTCTTCCGCCGCGAAGCTCTCCTAAAGTTGCCGCTGGAGGCGGAGGACGTCGAAGCCCTCCGCCTCCAGCGGCTGCTGAGCCGCGTCCTGGTCGTGCCCGTCTCCCTCGTCGTCGGCGCCCTCGCGCGCCTCCATTTCAAGTACCGCCTTGACGAGAACATCGACGCCTTGCGGGCGGAGATCTGGGCCAAGCTCGACGGCCACGACGGCCCCGTCATTTGGGCCGCCAACCACCTGACTTTGATCGACAGCTTCCTCGTCTACTGGGCGGTCTTCCCGGCGAGCCGCCTGCTCGAGGAGCGGCGCATCCCCTGGTCCACGCCGGAATACACGAACTACTACAGGCTCGGCGGCCCGGTGCAGAGCGCCCTGATCCGCGGACTCCTCTACTTATGCCGCTGCATCCCCTTCCTGCGCGGCGGCGAGGACGCGGCAAGCGACTCCTGGCGGCAGAAGGCCTTCGACAAGTGCGCCTGGATCCTGCGCGCGGGCGGCGCCGTCTTCGTCTATCCGGAGGCCGGGCGCTCGCGCTCGGGCTGGCTGGAGCCGCGCCGCCCCAAGGACTTCCTGGGCAAGCTGGCGCTCGAGGTCCCCGGCGCGAAGTTCCTCTGCGTGTACCTGCGCGCCGACCGCCAGATCGCGACGACGTCCTACCCCCCGAAGGGAGACCGCCTGCGGGTCGTGGCGGACCTGATCGACGGCGCGCTTCCCGGCGAGACCAACCCGCGCGACGTCAGCCAGCGGCTGTTCGACCGTCTGGCCGCGATGCAGCAGGAGTGGTGGCGGGGCTCGCGGATGGCGCGCAACTGCGCCGGCAACGACGTCGTGGACCTCAAGGGCGCCCTCCTGCGCGAGAATTTCTCCGAAGATCTCAGCGAAGCCGACCCGTCATGGCTCGGGCGGCACCTCACCGAGCGCGAGCTCGCCTACCTCGCCCGGCAGGGGCCCGCCGGCCTGTTCCGGACCTTCTGGCGCTTCTTCTGCGCGAAGGAAGCCTGCCATAAGGCGCTCGGCCGCGCCGTGATCGTGGTCCCCAACGGGGCCTTCCGCGAGATCGAGGTCGACCTCTTCCGGCGCAAGGCGCTCCACCTCCCGACCGGCCTCCAGCTCGACATCCGCTTCACCGACGACGACGAGGACAAGCTCCACTGCGTCGCGGTCCTGCGCGGCGGCTACATCGGCGACGAGACGGCCGAGGGCGACGTGCTCTGGACCGTGGCCGGGGTCCCGCCCGCCGCCTCCCCCGGCGCCTTCGTCCGCGAACTGGCGCTGGACTTCATCGCCTCCGCCAACGACGAGATCGGCAGCGCGGCCAAGCTCGCGCTCATCGAGGACGGCGGCTTGCCCGGCGTGCTTTGGCGCGGCGCGGCGCAGGACTGGAGCCTCTCCCTCTCGCACTCCGGCCGCTTCGCGGCCGCGAGCTTCATGATCTCATGAGCGGAAATATCTGCGTTCTGTTCGCCGGGCAATCGGTGCAGGAGGCCGGCATGGGCGTCGAATTGCTCAAAAACCCCGCCGCCCGCGCCGCCATCGAGCGCCTCAAGCCCTCCCTCGGCGCCGACTTGGAAGCGCTGCTGACGACGATGCCCGAGGAGCCCCTGGCCCTGACCTTCAACGCCCAGCGCGCGATCCACGCCTCGCACGCCGCGCATTGGCTCGCCTACCAGGCGGCGCATCCCGGCCTCCGGCTCGACGGCGCGATCGGGCACTCGATGGGCGTGGTCGCCGCCTTGGTCGCGGCCGACGCCCTGAGCCTCGAGGACTCCGGCCGCTTCATCGCCGCGCGCGCGCGCGCGTTCTCCGACCGCTGCAAAGCCTTCTCCGAGCCGATGGGCCTGGCCGCGGTCTCGGCCGAGGACTTCAACGACGTCGTCGAGTCCGCGGGCGAGGTGCCCGGCGTCTCGGTCGCCCTGTGGAACACCGCCGGCCGCGGCACGCTCGGCGGGACCATGGCCGCCCTCGAGGCGTACGCGGCCCGCGCCCGCGCCGAGGACTGGCCCGTGAAGATCAAGATTCTCAAGGTCGAGGGCCCCTACCACACCGCGGCCTTCGCCCCCGCCCGGGCGGCGCTCGCCGCGGCGCTCGAGGCCATCCCGCTCAAGGCGCCCTCGGTCCCGGTGTTCATGGGGACCTCCGGCAGGGCCGAGACCGACCCGGCGCGCATCAAGGCCTTGCTCGCCGATCAGGCCGCCGCCTGCGAGCGCCACCTCGACGCGGTGCGCGCGGCGCACGCCGCCGGCTGCCGGACCTTCGTCGAGGTCTCCTTCAGGCCCCAGCCCGTGACCTGGCTCTCCGACCAGCTCGAGGCGGGCTCCTACAAAGCCATCGCGGTGCCGACCGCGGAAATCGCCGCGCACGGACTGGGGGATAAATAAACTTGACGGACGCGCGAATCCCCTGCTAAACTCCGTCCCCTTATGCTTCCGCGCGCGCTCGCCGTCTTTTTTCTGTCCTCGATTTTCGCGGCGCCGCTCGCCTCCGAAAGCGTGACCTTGACCACCTACTACCCCGCCCCGTCCGGGGTCTACCAGCAGATGATCACGACGGGCGCCACCTACCTGGCGCGCGACGGCAATTCCGTCCACGTGGGCTCGCTGTCCTCGCCCGGCAGCATGGTGATGAACATGTACGCCCACAAGATCGTCAACGGCCCGACCGCCGCCGGGGAGTTCTCCAGCCCCGGCGACTACGTGACGAAGGCGTACGTGGACGCGGCCTCCGGCGGCCCGACGGACTGGACCTGCGCCGTCCGGCAAAGCGCCGCCGCGTTGGCCTCGTCCTCGATCCTCTGCGTGATCCCGGAGAAGGTCGTCGCGGGCGGCTGCGTCAACGCGGGAGGAAGCCTCGCCAACGTGTTCGGACATCCCCTGGACCAAGGCTGGCGGTGCGCGTCTCCCGGAAACACGGTCCAGGCATGGGCCAACTGCTGCCGGTAGCCCTGCTGCTGGCGGCTCTCGCCGCGCGCGTTCGGGCCGACTGCCCCGTCGTCGCGGAAACGCGGACCGTGCGCGGACGCTCCATGGAGCCGCTGTTCCAAAGCGGCCGGTCCATTCGCCTGCTGCGCGGCTACTACGCCTGCCGCCCGGCGCGCCGCGGCGACGTGGTCGTCTACTCCTTCGCCGCGGATCGCGACCCGATCATCAAGACGATCAAGGCCGTCGCGGGAGACCGGTTCTCCCTGCGGCGCTCCCCCGATGGCGGCGGCTGGAACGTCATGATCAACGGAGCGGCGGCCCGGAACTCCCGGGGCGTTGCCTACGCGCTGCGCGGCGCCCGCGTGCTGGCCTCGCAGGAAAAGGTCCATCGGGGAATCGTCCCCGACAACGCCTGCCTCCTGCTGGGCGAGGACCCCGGGGGCTCCTTCGACGGCTCCCGCCTCGGTCTGGCGGACGCGGGGAGCCTCGCGGGAAAGGTCGACGGCCTTATGTTACAATAAAATTCGTGCCCGCCCGGCGTTACCCCGAGACCGGCGTTTTCTACCGCGCGCTTGACCGCGAGCTCCCCCTGATCGTGCGCGGCGAGGGCTGCTGGCTCGTCGACGACGAGGGGCGGCGCTACCTGGACGCCTGCGGCGGGGCCTACGTCGCCAACCTCGGGCACGGCGTCTCCGCGATCGCCGACGCGGTGGCCGCGCAGCTGCGCAAGGTCGCCTACGTCAACGGCACCGCCTTCACCAACGAGCCCGCCGAGCTGCTGGCCGCCGAGCTGCGCGCGCTCGGCCCCAAGGGCCTTGATTTCGCCTATTTCCTCTCCTCCGGCTCCGAGGCGGTCGAGGCCGCCTTCAAGCTCGCCCGCCAGCACTGGGTCGAGTCCGGCAGGCCCGGCAAGCACAAACTCATCGCGCGCGCGCCCGGCTATCACGGCAACACCTTGCTGGCGCTGTCCGCCTCCGCGCGCGGGCACTACAAGAAGATGTTCGGACCCTGGCTGGCGCCCGTGAGCATGATTCCCGCTCCCTACCCCTACCGCCGCGCGCCGGACTCGCCCGCGATGACCGCCGCGGCCCTGGAAGACGCGATTCTTAAGGAAGGCGCCGACACGGTCGCCGCCTTCATCGCCGAACCGGTCGGCGGCTCCTCGACCGGCGCGTCGGTCCCGCCCCCGGACTACTTCCGGCGCGTGCGCGAGATCTGCGATCGCCACGACGTGCTGTTCATCGCCGACGAGGTCCTGTCTGGTTCCGGGCGCACCGGGAAGTGGGCCGCCATCGAGCACTTCGGCGTCGTGCCGGACATCATGACTTTGGGCAAGGGGTTGTCCGGCGGCTACGTCCCGCTGTCCGCCGTGCTCGCCGGGAAAAAAGTGATCGACCCGATCGCCCGGGGCTCGGGCTCGCTGCAGCATGCCCAGACCTTCTCCCATTCCCCCGCCATCTGCGCCGCGGGACTGGCCGCTGTGCGCTATATCCGGGAGCATCAGCTCGTGGAGCGCTGCGCCCGGATGGGCGTCGTCCTGCATCGAAAGCTCGACGCGCTGCGCGATCTGCCGTTCGTCGGCGACGTCCGAGGCCTCGGCCTCTTGGCGGGAGTTGAGTTCGTCGCCGACAAGAAGAGCAAGGAGCCCTTTGCCCGCGGGCGCAAGTTCGCCGAGTCCTTCGTCGCCGCGGCGCAGGACGCGGGCCTCGTCGTCTGGCCCAACGTCGGCCACGCCGACGGCGAGAACGGCGATCTCGTCATGCTCGCCCCCCCCTTCACCGTGACCGAGGCGGAGATCGACGAGATCGTCTCCCGCCTCAAGACCGCGCTCGACCGCACTCTGGAGAAGACCAATGTCCACCGCTAGCGCCGCTCCCTTCAAGATCACCTACACCTCCGTCAACATGGACCTGACGCGGTTCCACCAGGAGTTCGACGCGGCGCTCGCCGCCGTGCGGGCCAAGATGGGCCGCTCCCATCCGCTGTGGATCTCGGGCAAGGCCGTGGAATCGAAATCGGAGCCGCTCGGCGACTTCTCTCCGATCGACGGCTCCTTGCTCGGCCGCTTCTCGGCCGCCGCCGCCGAGCACGTGGACCGGGCCTGCCGCGAGGCGAAGGCCGCCCAGAAGGAATGGGGCGCCCGGCCCTGGAAGTCCCGCGTCGAGACCTTGCGCCGCGCCGCCGCGCTCATCCGCGAGCGCAAGTACGAGATCGGCGCCGTGATGAGCCTGGAGGTCGGCAAAAGCCGCATGGAGGCGATGGGCGACGCCGAGGAGTCCGCGGACCTCATCGACTACTACGCCCAGCAGGTCGTCGACGCCGACGGCTTCGTCAAGCCGCTGGCCAAGCTCCTGCCCAATGAGAACACGCGCTCCGTGCTCCGCCCCTACGGGGTGTTCGTCTGCATCGCCCCGTACAACTTCCCCATGGCGCTGTCGACCGGCATGTCCTCGGCGGCGCTCCTCGCGGGCAACGCGGTCGTCTACAAGCCCGCGCAGGACGCGCCCTGGACCGGGCTCATGCTCTACGAGTGCTACCGCGACGCCGGCGTGCCCCCCGCCTGCTTCCACTATATCACCGGCACCGGCTCCGCGATCGGCGACGCGCTGTGGAAGAACCCGGCCGTGGACGGCATCGTCTTCACCGGCTCGAAGGAAGTGGGCATGCGCATGGTCAAGGAGTTCTCCTCGGCGTTTCCGAAGCCGGCCCTGATGGAGCTCGGAGGCAAGAATCCGACCTACGTCTCGGAAACCGCCAACCTCGAGGACGCGGCGACCGGGGTCATGAAGTCCGCGTTCGGCCTGCAGGGCCAGAAATGCTCCGCCTGCTCGCGGGCCTACGTCCATGAGAAAGTCTACGACGCCTTCCTCGCCAAGCTCGTCGAGAAGACCAAGGCGCTCAAGTGCGGCGACCCCTCCGAGAAGGACGTGTTCTTCGGCCCGGTCGTCAACGCCAAGGCGGTCAAGACCTTCGAGGGCGCCGTCGAGTCCGCCAAGAAGGGCGGCCGGATCCTCCTCGGCGGCGCGCGCTTGAAGGGCGGCGTCTTCGACAAGGGGCACTTCGTCGCCCCGACGATCGTGGAGCTGCCCCTCGACCACGAGATCTTCATGCGCGAGCTCTTCGTGCCGATCCTCGCGGTGGGCAAGGTCAAGGATATGGATCAGGCCATCCGGGAATCCAACCGGGCGGAGTACGGGCTCACCGCGGGCATCTTCACGGCCAAGAAGGAGGAGATCCAGAAATACTTCGATGAGATCGAGGCCGGCGTCTGCTACGCCAACCGCCCCTCGGGCGCGACTACCGGCGCGTGGCCCGGCGTGCAGGCCTTCTGCGGCTGGAAGGGCTCCGGGTCCACGGGCAAGGGCGGCTGCGGCCCCTACTACGTCTCCCAGTTCATGCGCGAGCAAAGCCGCACCATCATGGAGTGATATGCCCAAGACCGCTTCGCCGGTGAAGGCGGGCTACCCCCGCATCGCGACGCCTCCCCCCGGGCCGAAGGCCAGGGCCGTCATCGCCAAGGACAAGAAGTTCTCCTCCCCGTCCTATATTAAGGAGTACCCGCTCGTGATCGCCGGCGGCGCGGGCGCCATGGTCGAGGACGTCGATGGCAACCGCTACATCGACTGGATGGCGGGCATCGCCGTCTGCTCGACCGGCTACCGGCACCCGCTCGTCACGAAGGCCGTCCAAAGCGCGGCCGCGAAGTTCCTCCACATCTGCGGAACCGACTTCTACTACCAGGGCTTCTCGGACCTGTGCGAAGCGCTGGCCCGCTCCGTCCCGGGCGGCGAGAAATGGCGCGTCTTCCTCTCCAACTCCGGCACCGAGGCCATCGAGGGGGCCGTCAAGCTCGCGCGCCACCACACGAGGCGCTCCGCGCTCATCTCCTTCCACGGCTCCTTCCATGGCCGCTCCTACGCCGCGATGACTTTGACGACCTCCAAGGTCAAGTACCGCAAGGGCTTCGGCCCCCTCCTGCCCGAGGTCCATCACCTCCCGTTCCACAACCCGTACCGCAACACGCTCGATGAGTGCGTGAAGGCCGCCAAGAGCCTTTTCGAGACCCGGCTCGATCCCTCCGACGTCGCCGCCGTGGTCATGGAGCCGCTGCAGGGCGAGGGCGGCTACGTCCTGCCTTCCAAGGAGTTCCTGCGCTTCTGGCGCGAGTTCTGCGACGAGCACGGCATCCTGCTCGTGTTCGACGAGGTGCAGTGCGGCGCGGGCCGCACCGGGACCATGTGGGCCTTCGAGCGCTGCGGCGTGACGCCCGACGTCTTCGTCGCCGGCAAGGGCCTCGGCTCGGGCCTGCCCATCGGCGCGATCGTCGCCAAGGAGGCGGTCATGACCTGGCCGCGCGGCTCGCACGGCTCGACCTACGGCGGCAACCCCGTCGCCTGCGCCGCGGCGCTGGCCACGATCGGCCTCATCAAGGACGGCCTGGCCGCGAACGCGGATAAGATGGGCGCGCGCCTCATGGCCGGGCTCAGGAAGCTCCAGGCCAAGCACCGCTGCATCGGCGACGTGCGCGGCTTGGGGCTCTTCATCGG
>JACQJQ010000148.1 GCA_016204945.1 Elusimicrobiota bacterium | reverse complement strand
GAGCTTGGCCGCGGCCGCGGCCATGGCCCAGAGCCGCGCCCGCCGCGGCGACGCGGCGAGCCAGGGCTCGAGCCCGGCCATGGCCCAGCACAGCACCAGGGCCGCGACCGCGAAATAGCGCGGGCCGAAGGTGGAGCCGCCGACCCAGGTGTCGTAGAAGCACAGGAGAAGCCAGGGACCGGCGCAGGCCGCCGTCATCAGGCGCGTCAGCGCGTCGCGCGACCGCCAGGCCGAGAAGAGCCCGAACGCGGCCGGCGGGAAGAACAGGAAGAGGCCGCGTGTCGGGCTGGCGAGCAGGCCGAAAAACGCGGAGGGCTGGAAATCGCGGAAGATTCGCGCCTGGAAGTCCGCCTCGGGCGGGCGCAGGCGTCCGGTGTAGGCCAGCCAGTACGCGGCCAGAAGGCCGAGCGGGACGGCCGCGCCGAGCGCCGCGCCGGCCAGGCGGCGCCGGTCGAAGATCAGCAGGAAGGCCGCGCCCGCCGCCAGGAAGAACACGCTGTCCGGCCGCGCGGCCGCGGCGAGGCCGAGCCCGAAGCCCGGGAGGGCGTCGAATCGGCGGCCTTCCGCGTTGAAGCCCCAAAGCGCCAGGCCGATTCCGAGCGCCGCCGGGCCGTGCTGCCACAGAGCCTGGCTGCTCACGCTGAACGCCCACGTGCCCAGGCCGTAGAGAAAGCTCAGCGCGAGCGCGAACTCATCGGAACAGCGGCCCTTCAGCCCGCGCCTCAAGGCCGCGGCCGACAGCGCGGTGATCAGCGCGCCGCTGAGCTTCGAGAGGCCGTGAAGGGCGGGCTCGGAGATCTCCGCGCCGCTCAGCGCGGTCACGAGATACACCGGCAGGGCCAGCAGGCCGGGAGCGATCGGGTAGATGGACAGGCGCTTGCCGAGGTGGAGCACGGTGAAGTTGTCGAGCTTTCCCGAGAACCACGGGTCGAGCATCGGCTCGAGCGTCAAGGTGCCGTGGCGCAGGAGGCAGAAGGGCAGAAGGCTGTTCGGCGCGTCGTCGCCGCCGTGCCAGCGGAAGGTCGAGAGGTAGGCCGCGAGCAAGGTCAAGACGAGCGCCGCGTCGGGATGGCGGGCGAAGAGTTTTCCTCCGGAGCGCCGCCACAAAGCCGCGAGCAAAGCCAGGCAAAGCGCGAAGGCCGGGGCGGGGACCAGCCCGCCGAGCGACATGGCCCCCAGGAGCCAGAGCGCCGCGAGGCCGACGGCGGCCCTCATTTAGGCGAGGCGGCCGTCGGCCATGCGCAGGATGCGGTCGGCGGCGGCGGCGGCCGGCTCGTCGTGCGTGACGAGGACGACCGCCGCGCCCAGCTCCCGGGCGACGCGGCGAAAGTCCGCGAACACGCGGTCTCCGTTGGCGCGGTCGAGGTTGCCTGTCGGTTCGTCGGCCAGGATCACCGACGGCCTGTTGATCAGGGCGCGGGCGATCGCCGCGCGCTGGCGCTCGCCGCCCGAGGTTTGCGAGGGGAAGCGGTCGCGCAGGGCCCCTATGCCGAGGGATTCCAGCAGGGCGGTCGCGCGCGCCTCGGCGCTCGCGGCGGGCTCGGCGGACAAGCCGTTGGCCGCCGCCAGGCGGGCGGGCATCAGCGCGTTCTCCATGATCGTGAACTCGGGAAGCAGCGAGTCGAACTGGAAGACGAAGCCGATGTGCGCGCAGCGCAGGCGCGCGCGCCCCAGCGCGTCGAGATCGGCGGCGCGCCGCCCGCGCACGGTCAGCTCGCCCGCGTCGGGATGGTCCATGAGGCCGAGCAGGTTCAGCAAGGTGGATTTCCCCGAGCCGCTGGGCCCGAGGATCGCGACGAATTCGCCGGAGGAGACCGACAGGTCGACGCCGCGCAGGACGGAAACGGCGGCGGGTCCGCGCCCGTAGCTCTTGCTGACGCCCTTGACGACGATCGCCGCCTCAGCCGTAATGGATGGCCTCCACGGGATCGGCCTTCGCCGCGCGCGACGCGGGATAAACGGTGGCGAGCAGGGAAAGCAGCAGGCCCATGCCGGTCACGGCCGCGACGTCGCCCAGGCGCACGTCCACGGGCACGCGAGACAGGTAGTAGATGTCGGCGGGAAGCTCGACGATCGAGAAGCTCGCGATGATCCAGCAGAGCAGCAGGCCCAGTCCGAGCCCCATGACGACGCCCAATCCGCCGATCAGGAAGCCCTCGACGAGGAAAATGCGGCGGATGAGTCCCGGACCGGCGCCCATCGCCTTGAGCAGTCCGATGTCGCGCGTCTTCTCCACGGAACGCAGGATGAGCGTCGACGCGATGCCGAGGGAGGCGACCAAAGTGATCAAGGTCAGGATGATGAACATCACCGTCTTCTCCAGCTTGAGCGCCGCGAACAAGGTCTGGTTCATCTGGGCGTAGGTGCGCACGAGCTTGGCGAAGCCGAGGACCCCGCGCAGGCGTCCGGCGGCGGCGTCGGCGCGGCGCAGGTCCTTGAGCTTCATGCCGACGCCCGAGGCGCCGGCTTCCACGCCCAGGAACTTCGCGGCGGCCGAGAGCCCGGTCCACGCCGCCGCGCTGTCGTACTCGTAGTAGCCTGTCTTCAGCGTGCCCACGACGAGAAACTTCTGCATCTTCGGCAAAAGTCCCAAGGGGGTGGCGACGCTTTTGGGGGAGACGAGGACGACCTCGTCTCCCTCCCGGCACCCGAGGTGGTCGGCGAGTTCGACGCCGAGCACGATGCCGGGGGCTTTCCCGCCGCCGAGGCCGTCCCAGGATCCGGAGTCGAGCTTCGCCGCCAGGTCGTTGACCGCGAACTCGCGCTTGGGGTCGATGCCCTTGACGACGACGCCGATCGAGCGATCGCGGACGGTGAGGATCGCCTGGCCGAGGGCGAAAGGCGCGGAGGCCTCGTGATCGGGGTCGGCGCGGACCGCGGCCAGGGTCTCCTCGACGTCTTCGGGCGAGCGCGCGCCCATCACCGTGATGTGGGCCTGGGCCCCGACGATCTTGCGCTGGATGTCGGTCTGAAATCCGTTCATCACGGACAAAGTGGTGAGCAGGGCGGCCACGCCGACGGTCACGCCCGCCACGCCGATCAAGGTGGTGACGACAGCGAACAGGCCCTTGCGCTTGGCCTTGAGGTAGCGGAGGGCGATGAAAAGCTCGAGCGTCACGCGGTCTTTTCGCGCTTGAGCGTGGGAAACAGGATCACGTCGCGGATCGAATCCCGTCCCGTGAGCAGCATCGTGACCCGCTCGATGCCGACGCCGATGCCGCCCATCGGCGGCATACCGGCCTCCATGGCCTGGATGAAGTCCTCGTCGAGCAGGTCGGCCTCGGCGTCGCCGGCGGCTTTCTGCTTCATCTGCTCGGTCAAGCGGTCGCGCTGGTCCTGCGGGTCGTTGAGCTCGGAGTAGGCGTTCGAGAGCTCGATGCCGGCGGCGAAGCATTCGAAACGCTCGACGAGGGACTCCGTTCCGGGCTTGAGCTTGGCCAGGGGCGTGATCGCGGTCGGGTGATCGAACAAGAACGTCGGCTGCAGGAGCAGATCCTCGATTTTCGCCTCGAGGATCCGGTCGAAGAGCTTCGCGCTCGGCGTCTTTTCTCCGGCGTGCATTCCCAGCTTTTCGGCGAGCCTCAGCAAGCCCGGGCGGTTGAATCCCTTGCCCTCGAGGACGTTTTCGATCGGCTCGCCGCAGCGGTCCTTCCACACCTCGGGCAGATAAAGGCGCCGGAAAGGGGGCTTGAGTGAAATCTTATTGCCGCGCCACTCGACCTCGGAGACGCCGCAGGCCGCGGCGCACTCGGTCAGCAGGGCTTCGAACAGCGCCGCCATCCCTTCGTAATCCGAATACGCCTCATACGCCTCGAGCATCGTGAACTCGGGGTTGTGGCGGGTGTCGAGGCCCTCGTTGCGGAACACGCGGCCGATCTCGTAGACGCGATCGAGCCCCCCGATCACGAGCTTCTTGAGGTACAGCTCCGTCGCGATGCGCAGGACCATGTCCTGATCAAGCGCGTTGTGATGCGTGTGGAAGGGGCGCGCCGAGGCGCCGCCGGCCTGGCCGAGGAGCACGGGCGTTTCCACCTCGATGTAGCCGCGCGCGTCGAGCACGCGGCGGACGGCGGACACGATCTTGGCGCGTTTGATGAAGACCTCGCGCGATTCGGGGGTCGAGACCAGGTCCAAATGGCGCTGCCGGTAGCGCAACTCGGTGTCGGTGAGGCCGTGCCACTTCTCGGGCAGGGGACGCACGGCCTTGGCGAGCATCGTCGCGCTCTCGACGGCGACGGTGGGTTCGCCGGTCTTCGTGATGAAGACGGCTCCGGAGACGGCGAGGAAGTCTCCGGCGTGCAGATCCTTCTTGACCAGGGCGAACGCGTCCTCGGGCAAGGCGTCCTTCTTGAAATAAACCTGGGCCGAGCCCGATAAATCGGCCAGGCGGCCGAAGATCGATTTTCCCATGTCGCGCAGCTCGACGAGGCGCCCGGCGATCGCCACTTTTTGCGTCGAATGCTGCATGGGGCCGGTCAAAGCCGCGCCCAGCGCCTTCACGGATGAGCAGTCGTTGCCGCGGACGGTTCGCGGCGGGAAGGGGTCGATGCCGCGAGCGCGCATGTCGGCTATCTTCGCCTTCTTCAGCGCTATCAACTCTTCGAGACCGCGGCCTGCGTCAGACATTCTTCTTTTCTCCGCTCGAGGCGAGGATGCCGGCGATCAATTCCCGGAGCATCTTGGGGTCGAAGGGCTTCTGCACGTAGGCCGCCACGTTCGGCGCCATCTCGAAGAGGTCGCGCATCTTCTGGCCCTTGGCGGTCAGCACGAGGATCGGGATGTGCTTGGCGCGCGCCTCCGCCTGCAGCCGCATGTAGAGCTGGTAGCCGTCCATCACCGGCATCATGATGTCGAGGACGATGAGGTCGGGAAGAGGGAGCTCGGGCTTGGCGGGATCGATGCCGAGCCGTTCGAGGGCGATCCTTCCGTCGCCGGCCTCGGTGACGGTGTGCCCGTCCTGCTCGAGGGAAAAGCGCAGCAAGGTGACGATGTCGGGCTCGTCATCGACGACCATGATCACCGGCATCAGGGCTTCTCCAGGCGGCTCGCGACCAGCTCGCGCAGCGCCTTGGGATCGAACGGCTTGTCGATGTGCGAGACCGGGCCTTGGGCCGGGTGGAAGCGGTCTTTCGCGTCGCCCTTCGCGGTCAGCACGATGACGGGGACGGTCTTCGTGCGCGCGTCCTCCTGCAGGCGCGCGCGCACCGAGTAGCCGTCCATGACGGGCATCATGACGTCGAGGATGACGAGATCGGGGATCACGGCGGTCTCGTCGCGCGGCTCCACGCCGGCCCGGGCGAGGGCCTGGGCCCCGTCATGCGCGGCGATGACCGTGTGCCCGTCCTTTTCGAGCATGAATTTGATGAGCGTGACGACATCGGGTTCGTCGTCGACGAGCAGTATCCGAGCCATGGGCCTGATTCTATTAAATATACCGTCAGTAGCCGGTGAAAAAGGGAGCGGAGGTCTTGGGGCCCGCGGGATAGCGTTCTTTTCGGAAGCCCGCGGCGAGCGCCGCCGGCGCCTTGTCCTTGACCCGGAGGTACAGCGCGTCCGCCTCACGGACCTTCCCTTGGAAATCGAGCAGGTTCGCGCGGCGCAAGAGTATCCAATCCTTCATGCCGCGCGGGTGGGGGAGGGATTCGAGCGCCGACAGCCAGCCCGCGGTTTCGGCCGCGCGGCCCTGCAGCAGGCGGCTTTCGGCCGCGCGGTACAGCGCCCAGGCGCGCGCCGGCGCGCGCACCGTCGGATGCAGGGACTCGAACCAGCGCCCGGTCGGGTCGGCGAACGCGACGGCCGCGTCGAAGTCCCCGCGCCGTTCGGCGACATAGGCGCGGCGCAGGCGGTAGATCGGATTGCGAGGGTAGCGCGCGGCCAGCTCGGCGAGCAGCTTGTCGGCGCCGGCCCAATCGGCCTCGTCGTCTTTCGAGAGGATCACGGCGAGGACCGACCGCGCCTCCATGCGCGCGATCCCGGTCGACTCGGCGACGCTCCACAGCTCGGCCAGTCCGAGCTCGCGGTCGGGGCTTTCTCCCATGAGCAGGTGCGCGAAGGGCCGGGCTCCGGCGGGCATGCGAGCGGCGAAGTAATGGTACATGCCCATGCCGAGCCGCGCGTCGGAGAGCGTCGGATCGAGGGCGAGGGCTTTTTTCAGGTGCTTGATCGCCGCGGCGCCGGCGGGCAGGGCTCGTATGAACTTCCTCCGCGCGGCGTTCGCGCGCGCGCGGAAGCCGAGCGCGGCCCCGATGTAATAGTGGGCCTCGGCGGGCCGGGACGCCAGCAGCGCCCTGGCCGACTCCTCGGCGGCCGCGTTGTCGGACTCGAACATCCGGTAGGTGCCGGTCGAGCGCATGCCCTCGGCGATCCAGCGCTGGTAGGTGGAAACGCTCCGATAGAAGATCCCGGAGGGGTGGTCGGGGCGGCGCTTCATGAGGGCTTCGGCGCCGGCGCGGGCGCGGTCGAACTGCATGTCGTAGAACAGGTCCACGACGCCCGCCAGTTCGCGCTCGACCTCGGGCGGGGCGGCCGCCGCGGGCAAGGCGAGCGCCAGCAGAATGAGGCGGGGGAGCATGGGCAAAGATATATAATCCGCCCGTGGCGAACAAAGAGGCGGTCGTGCTCATCGGCCACGGCGGCACGGCTTCCGACACTCCGAAGGCCCTGGTCGGCGAGCTCAAGCGTCTCGAAGGCGAGCGCCAGGCTCGCCGCGGGATCGCCATGAGCCCGCGCGAGGCCGAGCTCGATAAGATCGTGCGCGAGTGGCCGCGCACGCCCGAGACCGACCCCTACAAGTACGGCGTCGAGGATATCGCCCGCGCCCTGTCCAGCAAGCTCGGCTCCCGCAAGCTCGTCGTCGCCTACAACGAGTTCTGCGCCCCGTCCGTCGAGGAGGCGATCGAAGGCCTCGTGCGCGAGGGCTGCGTCAAGATCAGCCTGATTTCAACGATGTTCACGCGCGGCGGCCTCCACGCCGAGCTGGAAATTCCGGCTCTCGTGCGCGAGGCTCGGCGGCGGCACCCGGGCGTCGTCGTCGAGTATGCGTGGCCTTTCGAGGCGGGCTTCATCGCCGACTTCCTGGCGGCCCAGCTCGAGCGCGCCTTTCCTTCATAGGCTCATATTCGCTAGGATCACGGCATGCCCATCGAACAAACGCTTATCCTCGTCAAGCCGGACGGCGCGCACCGCAAGCTGACCGGCCTTGTCATCGATCGCCTCGACGCCGCCGGGCTCGAGATGGTCGCCGCGAAAATGACCTGCGTCACCGAGAAACTTGCGCGCGAGCACTACGCGGCGCTCTCCGACAAGCCCTTCTTCGAGGGCCTGATCAAGTACATCCGCGGCGAGTTTCACGGCATCAAGGACCATCGCATCCTCGCCCTGGTGTATCGCGGCGAGAACGCGATCAAGGCCGTCCGCGCCGTCGCGGGCGCCACCAACCCCGAGCAGGCCGCTCCGGGGACGATCCGCGGTTCGTTCGGCCGCATCACGACCGCGCAGCAGTTCGAGAACGTGCTCCACGCCTCCTCGGACCCGGCGGACGCGGCGAGGGAGGTCGCCCTGTGGTTCCGGAAAGACGAGATCATCCCGTAGGGCGCCGATGCTGAGGCGATCCGTTCTTTTCGCCGCCGCTCTGGCCCTGGCGGCGGCGGCCCCCTTTCCGAAGCCGGCGGGGCCGTTCCTCCCGGGCGAGCCCGTCGACCTGAAGACGCTCGACGGATGGTCGCTCAAGGCGGCGTTCGCGCCGGCCCAGCCCGGGAAGATGACCATGCTTCTGCTCCACGGCACGGGCCAGAGGAAGGAGGACTGGAAGCGCTTGGCGTTTCCGCTCGCGCGCGCCGGCTACGGCGTGATGGCGGTGGACCTGCGCGGCCACGGCGAGAGCCGCGTCAGCCCCTCCGGAGAGGAGATCTCGTGGAAGAAGCTGCGCGCGACCCGCGTCGACAACGACTACGCTGACATGTCCCGCGACGTCGAGGCGGCGGCCGGCTGGCTCGCGGGGCAGGGCGTCCCCGAGGACTCCATCGGCTTGATCGGCGCGGAGGTCGGCGGCAGCGTCGCCATCCGCTACGCGGCGATTCACGCCAAGGTCCCGCTCGTCGTGATGCTGTCTCCGGGGATGGCCTGGCAGGAAGTGCTGACCGTCAACGCCTTGCGGGCCCTTAAGCGTCCGATCCCGACTCCGATTCTCATGATCCATTCCGAGGCGGACAAGCGCTCCTCCAAGGAGACGCCGATTTTGTACGCGTTCGCCAAGGGCGCCGTCGGCGAGCGCCACGCGGCCTTGATCACGGTCCCTCAAGAGCGGGGCACGCGCATGCTCAAGGCCCAGCGCGCGCTCGCCGGACAGATCGTCGCCTGGCTCGGCAATCCGATCCAGCCGGACGTCGCGGCCGTTTCGACCGCTCCGCCGGCGGGAGAGGCCGCCGAGCCGGACGACGATTAAAGTGCCCCTCCTCACGGCCAGGGACTACGCGCTGCTGCCCACGGAGCAGGCCAATCCCCGCACGCGTAACATCGACAAGAGGTCCACCGCCGACATCGTCCGTCTCATCATCGACGAGGACCGCGTCGTTCCGGCCGCCGTCGCGCGCGCGGCGAGAGAGCTGTCTCAAGGCGTGGACGCGCTCGCGCGGACTCTCGCCTCCGGCGGCTCGGTGCTGCTGCTCGGCGCGGGCACGAGCGGGCGCCTGGCCGTCCTCGAGGCGGCCGAGTGCCCGCCCACCTTCAACACCGCGCCGCGCCAGATTCGCGCGGTCATCGCCGGCGGCAGGCGCTCGGTGTTCCGCGCCAGGGAGGGCGCCGAGGACGAGCCCGCTCTCGGAAAAAAGGCCGCCGCGACGGCGCGCCGCGGCGACACGGTGGTCGGCGTCGCCGCGAGCGGCGTGACGCCGTTCGTCCGCGCGGCCCTGGCCGAGGCCAAGAGGCGGGGGGCCGCGACCATCCTGGTGACGTCCAATAAGCTCATGAATGGACGCCACGCCGATATCGTCATCGCGCCCATCGTCGGCCCGGAGGTCGTGACCGGCTCGACGCGTCTGAAGGCCGGGACGGCCGCCAAGCTCGTCCTCAACGCGCTCACCACCGGCGCCATGATCAAGATCGGCAAGGTGCACGACCACTGGATGGTGGATCTCAAGCCGACCTCGCGCAAGCTCCGCCTGCGCGGCGAGCGCATCGTCGCCGACCTCGGGCGCGTGGCGCCCGCCCGCGCGCGCGCGCTGCTGCGCGCCGCCGGCGGCAGCGTCAAGATCGCCGTCGTGATGGCGCGCGGGCGGCTGGGAGCCGCTCCAGCGCGCGGGATCCTCGCGCGCTCCGGCGGGGTCCTGCGCCGAGCCTTGGGAGAATCATGAAAGGCCGCGTTCAGATCGAGACCATCTCGAGCATCGCGCTCAAGGACAATCCGCTCGGGGATCCGCGCCGCCGCGAGCTTCCCGTGTACCTGCCGCCGTCCTACGGGTCCGCGCGCGGCCGCCGCTACCCCGTCCTCTACTACCTGCCCGGCTTCACGGGCACGGCTCGCGGGGCGTTGAACTACAACCCTTGGAAGGAGAATATCGCCGAGCGCTTCGACCGCCTGATCTCGGAGGGCAAGGCGCGCGAGGCGATTCTGGTCGTCGTGGACGGGTTCACGGCGTACGGCGGCTCGCAGTACCTGAACTCGTCGGCGACCGGACGCTACGAGGATTTCGTCGCGCGCGAGGTCGTCGCTTTCATCGACGACAAGCACGCCGCGGCGCGCCGTCCGGAGGGCCGGGCGATCCTGGGGAAGTCCTCGGGGGGCTTCGGCGCGCTGACCTTGGCGATGCGCCATCCGGACGTTTTCGGCCATTGCGTCAGCCACTCCGGCGACATGGGCTTCGAGGCCGGCTACGGAACGGACATGCTCAAGTTCGCGACCGCGCTCGGCCGCCACGGCGGCTCGCCGCGGCGCTTCGTCGAGGCGTTCCTCAAGTCGCGCACCAAGGATGGCTTCGATCACGGCGCGATCAATCTGATCGCGATGTCCGCGTGCTATTCTCCCAACGAAAAATCGACGCTGGGATTCGACCTGCCGTGCGACCCGCGCACCGGAGAGCTCGTTGCCTCGGTGTGGAGGCGCTGGCTGGCGCTCGATCCGATCCACGCCGCGGCCAAGCATGCGGGCGCCTTGCGCCGCTTGAAGACCTTGTGGTTCGACGCGGGCACGCGCGACGAGTACTACCTCCACCTGGGCGCGCGCCGCTTTTCGGACGCGCTGAAGGCGCTGAGGGTCCGCCACACGTACGAGGAGCACGGTTTCGGCCACTTCGACATGGCCGAGCGGCTCGACAAGTCGTTATCGCTGCTCACCGCGCGCGCGCGCCGCGTCGGCTGATGACGCGCCAGCCCGAGCCCGCGCGGCTTTCCTTCCGGCGCGGCGCGAAAGGCGCGGGCGTCACCCGCCTGGAGCGGCTCGTGATGCACCCGACCCATAAGGACGCGATGCTCGCGGCGCTCAAGAAGCGGCTCGGCTGCGGCGGCGCGCTTAAGGATGGGAGCTTCGAGTTCCAAGGCGACCACCGCGACCAGCTCGAGAAGTTCCTGCGGGCCGACGGCTACAAGGTCAAGCGCGTCGGTGGCTAGCCGTAAGCTATAATCGCACGATGACGGATTCCTCCGCGGGCCGGCGCATTCTGCTCATCGACGACGATGAATCCCTGCGCGAGCTGTTCCTGCTCGCGATGGCCAAGGATTTCAACGCCGTCGTCGCCGAGGACGGGGTCAAGGGCCTGGCCAAGGTCGCCGCGTTCAAGCCCCACTTGATCGTGCTCGACCTGATGATGCCGCGCCTCGACGGCTTCGCGGTCATCCACAAGCTTCAGGCCGCGGGCTTCGCCGACATCCCCGTGATCGTGATCACCGGCTACAGCGACCAAGCCAACGAGAACATCGTCAGCGAGGAGCCGAACGTCGTCGCGTTCCTCCATAAACCGCTGAGGTTCGATGAGCTCATCGCCAGGATCAAGAGCCAGCTGGCCGCGTAGGCTAGAACCGCTTCGCGAGCGTGAAGCGGTGCGCCGCGCCGAGCTCGCCGGCGGCCTGCGCGGCGTAGTCGAAGCGCAGCCCGGCGCGATCCAGGCCGAATCCGACCGCGAGCCCGCGCGCGGCGTCGAAGCCCGCGCCGTCGGGAGCGGCGCTCTTCGTGGACCAGCCCAGGCGCAGCAGCGCCCCCTCCACCGCTTTCAGCTCGCCGCCGAAGCCGGCGTCGGCGCCGCCTCCGCGGGGCGCGCTCTGCGTCTCGACGGCGAGGGCGCTGCCCGAGGCGAACACGTACGCCGCGCTTGCGGCGAGCCGCAGCGGCAGGTCGTTGCGCTGCGTCTCGTATTTCAGGCCGGGCCCCGCGTTGCGCAGCGCCGCGCCGAACACGAGCTTGCCGGGACCCGCGCCGTGGAAGGCGCGGCGGCCGCCGAGGTCCGCCGCGACTCCTTGAGCCTCGGAAGAGGCGATATGACCGCGGAGGTACTTGACGCTCGCGCCGAGGTCCGCGATATCCGTCGCGACGCCGTAGGCGCCCGCGAACGCCGAGTCCGAGGCCTGGTAGTCGGCGGTCGGCCGGCCCGCCGCGTCGCGCCCGGCGATGGCGCCCTGGCTTAAATAGGTCATCGCCGCGGCGAGCGTTCCGCGGCCGGTCGGGTGCGCGTAGGCGAAGAAGTCCTCGCGGGTGCCGAGGCCGAGCTCGGCGTGGCTCACGGAGAGCTCGCGTTTCTCGACGCGGGAGAGGCCGGCCGGGTTCCAGTAGACGGCGCTCGCATCGTCGGCCAGCGCGGTGTAGGCGCCGCCCATGCCGATCGCGCGCGCGCCGACGCCGATGTCGAGAAACGAAGCCGTTTCGGCCGCGCGGGCCGCCGGGACGAGAAGCAAGGCGGCCGCGAGCAGGGCTTTCATTTGATCACCCCGACCTTGCCGCTCATGCGGATGTCGCGCTCGCCGGCTTTGCGGCCCTTGACCAGGAAATGATAGACGCCGGAGCCGACGCCCGAGACGTCCCACGCGTGCTCGAAGGTGAACTGCGCGCCGAGGCCGTTGCCGTCGTCGAAGGAGCCGAGGTTCCTGAAATCCGAGGACTCGTGCACGAGACGGCCCGAGAGGTCGTAGACGCGCACCGAGACCGAGTCGGCGAGGCCGGGTTGGACGCGGAAGACGACCGGAGCGCCTCCGCGGGAGGGGCTCGGGAAGGCGTAGCCCGCGTGGATCTTGAACGTCGGGTCGTCGACGGACGCGGGAGCGGACGCGCCGCCGGATCCGCCGCCGAAGATCTGATACAGCGAGAAGTGCGTGGTCTGGGCGCGGACGATCTGATTTCGCGCGTCCACGCTCGAGTCGAGCTTCTCCCAGTCGCCGTTGACCGGGTTCCAGTAATGGACGAACAGATCGTTCTCGGATATCCCCGCAGGCAGGCGCGCGCGGTCGTAGGGCAGCTCCAAAGTGACGGGCTTGGCGAAACGGGCGCCCTCGGGGCCGTACTGCACGCCCTCGGCGGCCGCGACGAGGCCCTTGCGCGACTGGGCGGCGGCCTGGCGGCCGTGCTCGATCGCGTCGCTCATCTTGGGCGGCGACACGGTCACGGCGAACCCGGCGGCCGCGGCGCCCTCGGGAATGACGACCGCGGAGCGGTCCTGGGCCCGGACGACGCCGGCCTCGTCGCCGACGGCCGCGAAGGCCGCGCGCGCGGATAGGGCCAGCGGCGGCATCGCGGCCTTCACTCGCGCCGCGCGGGAAGACGGGAGGGGGCCGGACGGCCGCGGCTCGTGCCGCGACGGCGGCAGCGATGTCGTCGACGGATGAAGGACCTTGCCGGACAGGGAAGCGGTCTCGGCCAGCACGCGGCCGGCGAACTCGCCGCTTCCGGAGACGCTCAGGCCGGAGCGCGGGGCGTACAGATTGAACGCCGAGCGCGAATTTCCCGATATGCTCGCGTCGCCGGCGACGGCGACGAGCCAGAGGTCGTCGGCCGCGCCCGCGGCGTTGAGCTCGGCGCCGCCGTCGATCGACAGTGGGCCGTCGAGCAGGATGTTGACCCGGCCCGAGACCATGAGCCGCGCCTGCCCGGAGAGGCGCAGGCCCGTGAGGTAATAGTCGCCCGCGGGAAGGACGAGGCTGCCCCCGGTCAAGGCGAGCGCGCCGCCGTTCAGCGCGCCCGCGGGGAGCGCCGCGTTGTCGTTGCGCGCGCGCGCCCAATCCGCGGCGGCCGCCAGATCGTAGGCGGAATCCGACAGCGTCGCCCGGCCCCGCGCGATCGAGCCGGTGACCGCGCTTCGGCCGCGGAGGTCCGCGGTCAGGGCCTCGACGTCGCCGACCACGGTCGACTTCCCGTCGGCGGTGAAGGAGCCGTTGGTGCGCACCGTGCCCGTCACCTCGGCTCCCCCGGACAGGGAAACCGAGTCAAGTCCGGCGAGCGCGTCGGCGAGGAAGGTTCCCACCGAAAGCGAAACCGCGCTGCGCGGCTCCACGTTGCCCGCGTTGTCGACCGCGCCGTAGCTGATCGTGTGCGCGCCCGCGG
>JACQJQ010000155.1 GCA_016204945.1 Elusimicrobiota bacterium | reverse complement strand
TTCTCGCCGTAGCGGCCGTCGGCGGGGCGGCGCGAGGGCTCGACGTAGGCGAAGCGCGCGGGCGCCGCGGTCAGCGCGCCGAAGAAAGTCGCCGGATTGAAGGTACCGGCGCCCTTCTCGAGGTCGTAGGGCTGGACGACGGCGCAGCCTTGCCGCGACCAGAAATTCTGAAGCTCGAGCACGATTTCCTGGAAAGTCATCACGCGGGGACCCCTTGCACTCCGCTCCAAGCGTCGCGAAATTCGAAGGCGCGCAGGCGGCGGCCCGCGTGCGCGGCGAGGTGTTCGTCGAGCAGGCAGCGCGCGGCCGCGGAGGCGTCGTCGTCGAAAGGCGCGCCCGAAAGCGCCGCGAACTCCTCGTCATGCAGGAGATCCCAGACCCTCCGGCACGGCGCGGGCGCGCGTTCGCGAAGGCCGATGCCGAGCATCTCGGCCAATCGGAGGCCGAAGGAGGCGACGAGCCATCCGCTCGGACTCTCATCAAGAGCCGCAAGCGCGGCGCAAATGAGGCGGTACTTCTCGGGACTCGGTTGGCGGTCGGGAGTCAGGCGGTCGAGCATCTCCAGGCAGGCGAGCGCGTCGAACGTGCAGCCCAAATCCTCGCGCCAGCGCGGAAAGCTCCGGATCAAGCGGCCGCCCACGGCCTTGGCGAACTCCGAGCGCGGGGAAAGATGGAGGCGGTACTCGCCCCAAACGCCGGGTTCCGTCAGCGCCTTCAGCTTGCCCTTGGCGCGGCAGACGCCGACGAAGCGCGTCGGCACCTTGCCCAGGTGCTCGGTGAACACCGAGCACAAGCGGTCGTTCTCTCCGAGCGCGCGCCGCGAAAGGACGACGCCGCCCGCGTTGACGATCATCGCGAGAGCCCCGCGCGCAGAAGCGCGGCCTCGCGGCGCGTGGGCGCGCGAAAATATCCCCGGGCGCCGAGCGGCGCGTCCTCAAGATACGGCGCCGCGCATTCGATCGCCGCCGCTTGGTACGCCTCCCAGCGCGCGGCGGCGGAAAGAGCCTTCGCCGCGGGGACGACGGCGTTCGGCGGCAAGAGCCGCCAGCACGCCGCCCGCTCGAGCGGCGTGAGCGCGGGCCAGAGCCGGGCCAGGCTCGCGGGGGCGGCCGCGAGCGCGGCCTGAAGCTCGGCGAACGCGCGGCGCCCCAGGGCCGCGCGCGTCGAGGCCGGCGTCAGAATTTCAGGCATCGGGAGATTATAACTAACGGCCCAGCCTCAGCGGCGGCTCCAGCGCCATCGGCAGGCGCGCCTCGCGCGGGACGGCGCGGGCGCCGAAGGCCGGCTCGCGCCGCGTCCGGATGCGGATCGGGTCGAGCCGGACCACGGGCCGCTCGTCAGTCACCTCGATGAAGCCCGGCAGGCCGGCGAACGCGCCGCGCAGCTCCTCGGGCTCTCCGAGCAGGGCGAGGACGTAGCGGCCGGGGCCCAGCCCCTCGAAGGAAAACCCGCCGTCCCGATCGGGAACGCGGGAACTCGACAGCCAATAGCGCGTGCCGCCCGTGACCGAGCTGCGCCAGACCATGAACAGCCCCACGCGCGGAGCGGCCGCGCCCCCCGCATCGACGAAAATCGACCCCTCGACGCGCCCGTCGCGCAGATCCTCCAGGGGTCCGGCCTCGACGCGCTTGTCGCTCACGGCCCAAAGCCCCTCGAGACGAGACAGCCATTCCCGCGCCTTTTCCTCGTCCGCGAAACGCGCGTACGCCGCGGAAAATCCCTCGAAGATCCGCTGGGCGTCGGAAGCCCGCTCGAAGCCCTCGACCCTGCGTCCGGTCGCGGCCGCGAGCCGTTCAAGCCTGTCGTAGCGCGCGGGAGTCACCGGGCCCGCGCGCAGAAGCTCGAGCGCGCGCAAGTAGTCGGGATGGACGCGGCCGGGAAGCGACAGCGTCAGCGCGTCAAGAGCGGCCTCCTCATTCCACCACTGCAGACGGCCCAGGCGCACGGCCGCGAGCGCCTCCTGGGCGAACACGCCCCGGAAGCGGGTTCGGCCGAGAAAGGCCTCCAGGCGGTCGATGCTCTCGGGAGACAGGTCCGTCGTTTCCGAGGACATGCGCCGCTCCTCGACGCGGTGGGAGCGGCCGCCCTCCGGATACAGCCAGGCGACGGCGAGCGTGCGCGACGCCGCGTTCGTCGGCACGCCGGCGGCCGCGGCGAGCGTGCGGGGACCGAACCCCCAAACGCGCGACAGCGCGGCCTCGGCGCCGACGGTGGCAAGCGCCCAAACGGCGACCAGGGCAAGGATGACGCGCCGGGACGACGGCCGCCGCTCCTCGCGAAGCAAGGCCGCGGCGAGCGCCGCGCAGGTCGCCGCGAACGCGGGCGCCAGAAGCGTCGTCAAGAGCATGCCCGTGAAGACGCCCCCGCACAGCTCGACGGCGCGCGCGAGGTGGGGCCAGCGCGAGGCGCACCAGCCGATCGCCGACGCGCTGAGCCCGAAGACCGCTCCCGCCGCCAGGCCGCCGCGGCCGCGCGCCGCGGCGAAGGCCGCCGCGCCCAGGATCACGACTCCCGATTGGAGCGCCAGGGCGCTCCCCGCCGGAAGCTCGAGGGGGAACGCGTCGGGAAACCGGCGGACGTTGGCCGTCCATCCGAGCGCCGCCCAGGACAGCAGGCCGGTCAGAAGCAGGCGAACGGGCAAAGGCGACGGCGACGGCCGCGGACGATCGAGAAGGACGAGCAGGACCGCCGCGAGCCCCGCCGAAACGACGAGCCGTTCGATCAATCCTCGTCCTGCTGGAGCTTGGCGAGAATGCCGAAATCCTCGAGCGTCGTCACGTCTCCTCTCACCGCGCCCCCCGTCGCGACCTCGCGAAGAAGGCGGCGCATGATCTTGCCGGAGCGGGTCTTCGGCAGGGAGTCGGTGAAGCGGATTTCCGCCGGCCGCGCGATCGCGCCGATGGCCTTCGCGACGAACTCCCGCAATTCCTCCTTGAGCTCGGGGGTCGGCGACGCCGCCCCCTTGAGCGTGACGAAGGCGCAAACGGCCTGTCCGTGCACCTCGTCCGGCCGGCCGACGACCGCCGATTCGGCGACCGAGGCATGGCCGACCAGCGCCGATTCTATTTCGCTGGTCGACAAGCGGTGCCCCGAGACGTTGAGCACGTCATCGATGCGGCCGAGGATCCAAAAGTAGCCGTCCCTGTCCTTGCGGGCTCCATCGCCGGTGAAATAAACGCCCGGGATCTGCGACCAATACTGGGCGCGGTAGCGCTTGCGATCCCTCCAAATCGTCCGCAGCATGGACGGCCACGGCCTGCGGATCACCAAATAGCCTCCGGCCCCCGGAGGCACCGGCTTCCCCTCCTTGTCCACGATGTCGGCGTCGATGCCGGGAAGCGGCAAGGTCGCCGAGCCCGGCTTGGCGGCCGTGGCGCCCGGCAGGGGGGAAATCATGATCGCGCCCGTCTCCGTCTGCCACCAGGTGTCCACGATCGGGCAGCGCCCGCCGCCGATCGTCTTCGAGTACCAGCGCCAGGCCTCGGGATTGATCGGCTCGCCGACGGTGCCGAGAAGGCGCAGCGAGGACAAGTCGTGCCCGCGCGGGTGTTCATCGCCCAGGCGCATGAAGGCGCGGATGGCGGTCGGAGCGGTGTAGAAGACCGAAACGCGATGGCGCGCGATCATCGACCAGAAGCGATCGGGCCGCGGCGTCAGGGGCGCGCCCTCGTACATGAAGGCGGTGGCTCCGTTGAGCAGCGGTCCGTACGCGAGATAGGAGTGCCCCGTGACCCAGCCGACGTCGGCCGTGCACCAATACACATCGCTCTCCCTCAGATCGAAGACGCGCTTCGCCGTCCAGGCGGTCTGCACCATGTAGCCGCCGGTGGTGTGCAGGATGCCCTTCGGCTTGCCCGTGCTGCCGGACGTGTAGAGGATGAAGAG
>JACQJQ010000154.1 GCA_016204945.1 Elusimicrobiota bacterium | reverse complement strand
GAGCTGCACCGCGTCGGCAGGCCGGGCG
Organism: Elusimicrobiota bacterium; assembly: GCA_016204945.1. Taxonomy (GTDB): domain Bacteria; phylum Elusimicrobiota; class Elusimicrobia; order UBA1565; family UBA9628; genus GWA2-66-18. The sequence continues at coordinate 6,762 of JACQJQ010000154.1, read as the reverse complement.
CGCTCGTCAAGATCATCGTCCCCTACTTCCGCGCGCATTGGGCCTACAACGACCCCACGCACAAGCGCTTCTTCAGCGTCGAGGCGTTCTGCCACTTCGATCCGGCGCATGTGTACAACGCGCTGTATCCCTATTCAAAAGCGCGTTTTACCGTTGAGCGCATCGTCTTCAACGAAACGATCACGCGCGGCCTCGTCTATTCTTTGATCAAGACGATCGCGAACCGCTGGCCCACGCGCTACGAGCAGCACCTGAGCCACTACTTCCCCCTGGATGAGCTCAGCTTCTACCTGCGAGTGCTCAAATGAAGACCATCCTGATCACGGGCGGCACCGGGCTTCTCGGCAAGGGCATGGAGGAGACCGCCCCCAAGGATTGGAGGATCGTCAGCCTGCACCAGCGCGACTACACGGTCGACGCCTCGAGGGCCGAGCACATCGCCCTCGATATCCGGGAAAAGAAGCTCGTCGATGCGCTTTTCTCCAAACATAAATTCGACGCCGTCATCCACGCCGCGGGCATCGCGTCCGTGGACTACGTGGAGAAGCACTACGCCGAAAGCCTCGAGTCCAATCTAGTGGGAACCCTCAACATCTCGTCTGCGGCCCGCCGCGCCGGCGTCTATATGACGTACGTCTCGACGAACGCGGTGTTCGACGGCCGGAAGGCGCCCTACGCGGAGAACGACGCCCCCAATCCCGTCAACAAGTACGGCCAGATCAAGCTTCAATGCGAGCGCCTCGTCTCCGAGACCTTGACCGATTTCTCCATCATGCGCCCGATCCTCATGTACGGCTGGAACCACCCCGTGACCCGCTCCAACACCGTCACCTGGATTGACGACAAGCTCCGGCGCGGGGAGACCGTCGAGATGGTAGACGACGTCACGGAGAACCCCCTCTACAACCTGCAGTGCGGCGCGGCCCTCTGGGCCATGGTCAGGAAGCGCCCCGCCGGCATCTTCCACGTCGCGGGCAAGGACCGCTGCAACCGCTATGAGTTCGCCCTGAAGATCGCGAAGGCCTTCGGGCTCGACTCCTCCTTGATCAAGCGCGTCAGCAGCAAGCGCTTCCCCGACATCGCCAAGCGCCCGCCGAATACCACTTTACGCGTCCAGCGCATGGAAAAAGAGCTGGGCGTGCCCGCCGTCAGCCTGGAAGACGGCCTCAAGTCCATGAAGACCCGGAGGAACATCTGATGCAGGCCGTCATCCTGGCCGGCGGAAAAGGAACGCGGCTGCGGCCCTTCACGGCGTCCTTGCCCAAGCCTCTCGTCCCGATCGGCGAGTACCCCATCATCGAGGTCGTCCTGCGCCAGCTCAAGCATCACGGCTTCCGGGAGGTCGTCATCTCGGTCGGCCACATGGCCGAGCTCATCGAGGCCTATTGCGGCGACGGCCGGCGCTGGAAGCTGCGCATCCGCTACGTGCGCGAGAAGCGCCCCCTGTCCACGGCCGGCGCCCTCAAGCTGATCCGCGGTCTGGCGCCCGACTTCCTCACCATCAACGGCGACATCCTCACGACCATGGATTTCCGCGCGCTCTACGACTTCCACCGGAAGTCCCGCGCCGCGGCCACCATCGGCGTCTGCGAGCGCCGGACCTTGGTGGATTTCGGCGTCATCGAACTCGATCAGAGCGGCCTTCTGACCGATTATATCGAGAAGCCTTCCTACCGCTACATGGTCAGCATGGGCGTCAACGTCTTCGACCGCAAGGTGCTCGAGCACATCGCGCGCGGCGAGACCTTGGGCATCCCCGACCTCATCGGACGCATCCGCGCCGCCGGCGGGCTCGTCAAAGGTTTGCGCCACAAAGCCGACTGGCTCGACATCGGCCGGCCCGAGGATTACCAGGCCGTCCAAGACCTTTTCGCCGATCCCCGCAAGCGCGCGAAGTACCTCCGTTCGTAAGCCGAAAATGCTAGACTGTTCAATCTTCGAACAAGGTGCCCGTGCCCAGCCAACATCTCGCTGAAAAAGAATTCCTGCTGATCCAGGAGATCTCGCGCCGGCCCCTGCGCACCCAGCGGGACCTCTCACAAAGCGTGGGGCTGTCCCTGGGCATGACCAACCTCCTGATCAAGCGGCTCTCGCGCAAGGGCTTGATCAAGATCACCCAACTCGACTGGAAGCGGACCCAATACCTGCTCACCTTGCAGGGGGTCCTCGAGAAAACGAAGAAGTCCTACAACTACACGCTGTACACGATCCGCCTGTTCCGCCAAATCGAGGAAAACATCGCGTCCGTCCTGAGGCGCGAGCACAAGAACGGCCGGCGCAGCTTCCATCTCGTGGCGCAGGACGAGCTGCAGGAGCTGCTGTCCGAGAAGGTCTCGGACCTGGCGCTCGAGGAAACGACGCTCACGTTCTACCGCGCCTTCGCCGAAGTTCCCGCGTCCGTGGACCACGTGCTCACCGCGACCCTCGAGTCTCCGCCCCCCTCCTTTCCGCCCGAGCGCTGCACGAGCCTCGTGGACTTCAACAACATCGATTTCCGCCTCTGACGGCATGGCCAGCGCACCAGGAGACGCCGCCGTCCTCCGCGAGCTCCGCCGGGTCGTGCGCCTGGAGGCGCGCGTCTTGTCCGGGCTCGAGCGCGCCGTGGACCGCCGCTACGTCTCGGCCGTGCGCCTGCTCGCGAGCTGCCGCGGCAACGTCATCCTGACCGGCGTCGGCAAATCCGGCCTGATCGCCCAGAAAATCGCCGCGACGCTTTCCTCCACCGGCACGGCCGCGCTCTACCTCGACGCGACGGAAGCCCTGCATGGCGGCCTCGGCCTCGTGCGCAAGGGCGACGTCCTCGTCGCCGTGGGAAAATCCGGCGAGTCCGACGAGCTCAACGCCCTCCTGCCCCGCCTGCGCGCGATCGGCGCCAAAATCATCGCCTTGACCGCCAACCCCTCGTCCACCTTGGCCAAGGCCGCGGCGCTCGTCCTCGTCACCCCGGTCGAGACCGAGGCCTGCCCGCACAACCTGGCGCCCACCTGCAGCACCACGGCGGCGCTGGCCGCCGGCGACGCGCTGGCGGTCGCGCTGATGGCGGTGCGCGGCTTCAACCGGGAGCATTTCGCGCTCAATCATCCCGGCGGCCGCCTCGGCCGGCGCCTCACCTTGAGGGTCTCCGACATCATGCGCGGCGGCGAGGACAATCCGGTCGTGTCCGCCGGGGCCTCCGCCCAGGAGATGCTCATGGAGATGACGCGCAAGCGCGCCGGGGCCGTCTCGGTCGTGGACGGCCGCGGCCGCCTCATCGGCCTCGTCACCGACTACGACGTCCGGCGCGGCCTGGAGAAGGGGCTCGACATCCGCCGCCTGTCCGTCTCGCGCATCATGAACCGCCGCCCGACCACGATCGCGCCCTCGGCTTTGGCCGCGCGCGCCGCGGAGATCATGGAGAAGCGGAAGAATCCCTTCAACGTCCTGCCGGTGACGGACTCCCGGGGCCGCTCGGTCGGCATCATCCAGATCCACGACCTCCGCGCGCGCGGCCTCTAGGCCATGCCGCGCGTCTCGGTCGTCGTCCCGGCCTACGCCGCCGAGCGCTTCATCGCGGCGACCTTGGACTCGGTCGGAGCGCAGACCTACCGCGACTTCGAGATCGTCGTCGTCGACGACGGCTCCCCCGACGGCACGAAGCCGGCCGTGGACGCCTGGCTGGCGAGAACGGGCCTCTCCGGCGTCTGCGTGCGCCGCCCAAACGGCGGGATCGCGGCCGCGCGCAACACCGGATTAAACCAAGCGAAAGGAGAGTTGATCGCCCTTCTCGACCATGACGACTTTTGGACGCCCGATAAGCTCGCGCTGACGGTCGCCGAGTTCGACGCCCATCCCGAGGCCGTGCTCGTGGGCCACGACCTCGAGGTCATTCAAAACGGCCGGGTTCTGCGCGTCGAACGCAAAGGCCCGGCCGCGGCGGACATGTACGAGCGCCTGCTCTTCGTCGGCAACGCGGTCTCGCCGACCGCGGCGACGGTCCGACGCGACAAGGCTCTCGCGATCGGCGGCTTCCGTGAGGACGCGCAGTTCAACACCGTCGAGGACTATGATTTCTGGATGCGCCTGTCCAAGACCGGCCCGTTCCGGTTCATCCCCCGCGCGCTCGGCTCCTACGCCGTCGTGGCGGGATCGGCTTCGAGAAAAGTGGAGTACCACCACTCGAACCTCGAGGCCCTGCTGAGAGACCACTTCGCCTCGCGCCTCGGGCCCGCTCCCGGCCTCCTCGACCGCCTGCGCGCGCGCCGCCGGCTGTCCTACGTCTACCGCTCCGCGGTCGGCGCCTTGCTCGAGCCCGGCGGCGATCCGCTCCTGCGCCGCTCCTACGCGCGGCGCATGCTCGCCGCCTGGCCTTTCTCGGTCAAGAATTGGGGGCGCGCCCTGCAAAGCGTCCTGGCGGATCAGTAGTGGTAGCGCGCTTGCAGAAAGTCGATGCGCTCGGCGCTGACTAGATAGACGATCCGATGTTCCTCCGTCAGCCGGCGCGACCAGGAGCCCGCGGCCAGGTACTTCAGCGGCTCGGGCTTGCCGATGCCCGTGAAAGGATCGCGCACGATGGACTCGACGATATCCATCGCCCGCAAAGCGACCCGACGGTTGACCTCCACCCAATAGCGCAGGTCTTCGCGGAATTCGGGATGAAAGACGGCCTGGCGCTGCATGGCGCGCGCTTACGCCTTTCGATCCAGCCCGAGTTCCCGCCGCAGCCTCGCCGGCGACCCCGCCGGCGCTCGGCCTTTTTTCCGAGCGCGGCCCATGGCCCTGATCAACCGCTTCGCGTTGTTGGGAGACCGCAGCAAATGCGCCGTCTCCATCAGGCTGCGCAGCTCCGCGGCCGACACCAAGGCGACGTCCTCGGCCTTGCGGCGGTGGATGATAATGGCTTCGCAGCCGGAGGCCGCGTCGTTGCAGAGAGACGCGAAGTGGGCGCGGGCGTGGGTATAGGTCGTTTCAATCGGCATCGGGCCTCCCGAAATCAGGTACAGGAATACTGTACGTCACAGACGCCTCCCCGTCAAGGGCATCCAATGTGTAGAATCTCCCCATGAACTGGAAGAATTCAAGCGTCGTGGTCACGGGCGCCGGCGGCTTCATCGGCAGCCATCTGACCGAGGAGCTGGCCCGTCAGGGCGCGAAGGTGCGCGCGCTCGTGCACTACAACTCCCGCGGCCACTGGGGCTTCCTGGAGGACCTCGACCCGCAGCTGAAGAAGCGCGTCGAGATACGCGCGGGCGACGTCACCGACGCCTCCTGCGTCCACGACCTCGTCGCGGGCGCCGACGCGGTCTTCCACCTGGCCGCGCTCATCGCCATCCCCTACTCCTACGCCGCCCCCGCCTCCTACGTCGCGGCCAACGTGCAGGGCACCTTGAACGTGCTCGAGGCCTGCCGGCGCCGCCGCGTGGGCAAGCTCGTCCACACCTCGACCTCCGAGACCTACGGGACGGCGCGCTTCGTGCCGATCACCGAGGAGCACCCGCTCCAGGCCCAGTCGCCCTACGCGGCGACCAAGGTCGCCGCCGACCAGCTGGCGCTGAGCTTCGAGAAGTCCTTCGGCCTGCCCGTCGCGGTGTGCCGGCCCTTCAACACCTACGGCCCGCGCCAATCCGCGCGCGCCGTGATCCCCGCCATCGCCTGCCAGCTTCTCCAAAATGAGCCGGTCCTGAGGCTCGGCTCGCTGTCTCCGGTGCGCGACTTCAACTTCGTCTCCGACACCGTCGACGGCTTCCTGGCGATCGCCGCCGCCAAGGCGGCCGTCGGAGAGGTGACGAACATCTGCTCCGGCCGCGGCGTGACGATCGGCGAGACGGTCCGCCTCCTGACTAAGCTGACCGGCCGCCGCGCTCAGGTCCGCGAGGACCGCGCCCGCGTGCGTCCGGAGCGCAGCGAGGTCATGCGCCTCATCGGCTCGAACGCCAAGGCCCGGAAGCTCACCGGATGGCGGCCGCGCGTGACGCTCGAGCAGGGCCTGGCCCGGACCGTCGAGCACGTGCGCGGACGCCTGGCCGACTACAAGGCCGGGCTCTACAACGTCTGACATGCGCATACTCGTCACCGGCGCCGGCGGCTTCCTCGCCGGCCCGCTGCTCGAGCGCCTCAAAGGGCGCGCCGGCGTCTTCCACCTGGCGCGCACCCCGGCCCCCGGCCGGATCGCCTGCGACCTCGCCGATCCCGCCGCCGCGCGCGAGGCCGTGCGCCGCGTCCGGCCGGACCTGGTCTATCACTTGGCCGGCGCCCGCGTCTCCGACTGGGAGGGCCTGTGGCGCTCCCATGTCACGGCCACCGTCAATCTCCTCGAGGCCCTGGCGTCCTCCGGGCGCCCGGCGCGCGTGGTCGTCGCGGCCTCCTCGGCCGAGTACGGCGCCGCGGGCGGCGCGCGGCGCGCGCGGGAGGACGCGCCCCTGGAGCCCGTCACCCTCTACGGCTCCTGCAAGCTGTCCCAGACCATGGCCGCGCTTTCGTTCAACCGCGGCCGCCTCGAGGTGCTGGCCGCCCGCCTCTTCAACGTCCTGGGACCCGGCACGCCCGATTCCCTGGCGCCCGGCGCCTTCGCGCGGCAGATCGCGCGCGTCGCCGCGGGCCGCCAGCCCCCCGAGATCGCCGTCGGCGACCTCAGCCCCCGCCGCGACTACGTGGACGCCCGCGACGCGGCCGCGGCCCTGGAGATCGTCGCCCGCCGGGGCCGCGCGGGCGAGTGCTACAACGTGGGCTCGGGCCGTTCCGTGCCGATGAGCGCCGTCCTGCGCGGCCTGGCCGACGCGGCCGGCG
>JACQJQ010000146.1 GCA_016204945.1 Elusimicrobiota bacterium | reverse complement strand
GATGAGGATCACGTCGACTCCGGCCTCCTCGGCCAGGCGCGCGGTCGGGAAATCGTAGGCCGTGAGCATCGCGATCTTGACGCCCTTGCGCTTCAGGTCGAGCAAGGTCGAGATCGTGACGGCCTTCGGGGAGCTCAGCTTGGTTTTATCGGCCATCTCGCCACAGTTTAACAATTCGGGAGTCGGGCTTCATAGCCGCGAGCAGGGCGCGCACGGTTTGGCGGCGTCCGTCCGGCCTGAAGGAAGGGGCGATGTCCCGCAGCGGCGCCAAGGCGAAGGCCCGCCCGGCCGTCGCCGGATGCGGAACGGCGAGCCAGGGCGTGCGCAGGCGCTCGGACCCGAGCGCGAGAAGGTCGATATCGAGCGCCCGGGCGTCCCAGCGTATGCTCGGGCGGCGCCCCGCGGCCGCCTCGAGGCGCTTGGCCTCGATGAGCAGCCCCATGGCGCTGCGCGTCGTTTCCAATTCGACGGCCTGATTCAAGTAGGGTTTGTCGCTGGGACCGACGGGCGCGGTCTCGTAGAGCCGCGATATTTTCCGCACGCGGCAGCCCTCGAGGGCGTCCAATTCCGCGACGGCGCGGCGCAGGGAGGCGGCGCGATCCCCTAGATTGGCGCCGAGCAGCAGGAGCGCGCGGCGGGACTTCACTTCGGCTTGCGTTCGCGGCGGCGGTCCGCGCGGCGCAGGGCTTCGACGACCGCGGCGATGATGATCAGCGCGAGCGCGTTGCCCAACCAGCCCTCTCCGGAGCAGAAGCCGCCCTCGTAGACCATCGCGGTCCACAGCAGCCAGAACAGGACGCCGACGGCGGCCTGGCAGGCGACGAGCACGACGGCCAGATGGACGGGATCGAAGCGCGGCTCCTCGGGGCCTTCCTCCTCGAAAAGCTTGAGCCAGGACTTCCAGAGTCCTGGAATTCTCATCGCAGCCCCATCAGGTCGAGCATGTCGTAAAGTCCCGGGCGCTTGCGCGCGGCCCAGAGCGCGGCCTCGAGCGCGCCGAGCGCGAACGCGTCGCGCGACTGGGCCGAATGGGAGAGCGTCAGGAGATCGAAAGGCCCGGCCAAAGCGAGGCGGTGATCGCCGACGACGCCGCCGATGCGCAGCGAGGACGTGGGCGCGGAGCCGTCTCCGCCTCGGCCGTCGGCGACCGCCTGCGCCAGGCGCAGGGCCGTGCCGGACGGGGCGTCCTTCTTGGCCTTGTGGTGCGTCTCGACGATCGCGGCGTCGTACTCGGGAAGATGCCGCGCGGCGACGCCGGCGAGGTGCAGCAGCATCGTCACGCCGCGGCTGAAATTCGGCGCCATGAACACCGCGGTCTTGCGCGAGGCGGCGGCGACCTGGGCGCGCTGGACCTGGGTCAGGCCGGTCGTGCCGCTCACGAACGGGACCTTCGCGCGGCCGCACGCGGCGGCGAACCTCACGCAGGATTCGGGCGCGGTGAAGTCGATCACCGCGCCGCAGGCGCCGACTTCGTCCTCGAGCGCGGAGGCCTGCGCGCGCCCGACGCGGGCCAGGAGGTGGAAGCGCGGGTCCACGGCGGCCAGCGCCGCCACGCGCGACCCCGTCCGTCCCGACGCTCCGCAAACGGCGATTTTCAGAGGCTGAGGCATATACGGGAGATTATACAGAAAGGTGCCGTATATTGCGCCGTTCGGTAAAAATCACGTTAATTCGATGGACCCCATTGACAAATCAAGGGTTCAGGGCTACCCTGAAAATCGAGGCTATCGGCATGATTTTCAGGCGCTTTTCCGCCGCGTCGCTCCCGGTCCTGGCCGTTTTGGCGGCGGCGCTTTCGGCCCCGTCGGCGGGCGCCGCGCCCGGCCCCCATGGGGACGCGCCGGATCCGCTTGAGGAAAAACGGGCGACGATCCAGAAGTTCTTCGAGAAGGGCGAGTTGATCCCCTTGCCGGTCCGCCAGGCTGTCGTGCGCGCGGCGCAGCTGCCGCCCGAGCCCGGCATGACTCCGGAGCAGGCGGCCCAGCTCAAACAGGACTCGGCCGATCTCGCGAAGGCCGTCGATCAGGCCATGCAGCTCCAGAAGTCCGGGGCCTTGCCGCAAGACTTCAGGCAGGGCGAGGAGCTGGCGGTGCAGGTGACCGGCCGCGTCCAAGAGACCTGTCTTCTCCTGAAGATCATCGATGAAAAGCGGCAGGAGGAGGCGGTCAAGCTTTACGTCTCGCGCTGGCAGAGCGGCCGCACGGATCTGACGCCCGCCAAGGCCGCCAAGGAGCACGAGATCGCCCAGGCGGCGCTGAAGCGGGGATGGGAGCGGCAGAAAGACGCTGCCGCGCGCGTCAACGCCGCTATGGCGGGGTCTCTGGGCGGCGGCGGCCCGGCCGGAACCGTTCCCAGCGGCGGCGTTGTTGCCGCGGGCGGGCGGGCCGATCCCGACATGTTGAAGCGAATTTCCGCGTCGCAGCGGCCCATTTCCAAACCCGTTGGGCCGGAACCGCCGAAGCCGCTGACTCCTGAGCAACAGCTGAAGATGCAGGCGGCGCGGGAGATCGGCGATGACGGCGCGGATTTGTATGCCCGATCGGAAAAGGCGACGGGCGTCAAGAAGATCGCGCTGAAAATGGGAGCCGGCGCCGCGGCCATCGGGGAGGGCGTGACCAAGCTCATGGCCGGGGATCCGGACACGGTCGAACGGGCCAAGGCGGGCGCCGTGATGGGCGCAAGCCTCGTGGCTTTGCCGGCCGCGGCTTTGGGGGCCACCGGGACCGGCGTCACGCTCCTCGGCCTGGGCCGCGCGGGCTTGGCGGTCGGCATGCCCGCCATGAACGCCGTCGGCGCGACGGGCTCGGTGTCCGCGGTCGCGGCCGACGCGTCGGCGGGCAACGTGGCCGCGGCCTTACTGGACACGGCCGGCGGCAAGATCGCGGGACCGGCGGTCGCGCTTGCCCGCAGAGCCCGCCAGGGGGAGGAGATCGCGGCGGCGGCCAGAGGCATTGATGCCGCGGCCGACGACGCCAAGGCCATGCGCATGGTGCTTCGCGGCGACGCGCCGAGGGGTTCCTCGGGCGACCAGTTTCGGGTGTTTGCCGCGGCTCGGGCGGATGCCAAGGCCGCCGGAACGCTCGAGGCCCCCGTGCTCGCCGACCGCATCGGCGTCGACTTGGCGGCGCGCGACGCGGCCGTGGCGGCGAGTCACAGGCAGGTGGGCGGGGTCTGCGCCAGCCACAGCACGACGGTGTGCGGCATCGCCAACGGCGCGGATTTGAACTTGTCGGATGTCAAGAGAGCCGGCTCGCAGGTGAAGGCCATGGACATCTTGTCCGATATTCGCTCGACCGACGAGAAAATAAAAGCCGCGACCGACGCCGGCAGGATCGCGAATTACGAGAAACAAATGGCGGAGCTTCGGGGGGAGTTGAAGAGCACTCTCGCGACCGGCTCCGCCGAGGGACTCAACGGCAATCAGATACTTCGGCTGGGGCAGAGGCTCAACTTGGAGACCACCAAGCTCTCCGGTCAGGGCGAGGCCCTGAGGGCGCAGATTCTCGACTCGCTTCGCAACGGACAGGGCGTCGTCGCCGCGGTCAAGCTCGGCGATGAGGGCCATGCCGTCTCGGTCCTCGGTTATGGCCGCGACGCCGCGGGACGGCAGGTCTACGAGATCTACGACTCCGCCGTCCACCGCGTGCTCAGCGTTCCCGCCGGCGAGTTCATGCCCGCGTGGGCGATGGTGGTCCAGCCCAAAGCCCTCGATTTCACGAAAACTTTGTGAGCGAGGATGAGGGAGAGGCGCGCCCCGGACTGATCTCGGCCCGCTTGCTGGCTTTCATGGGCGAGTTCGGCGCCGGTTCGATCGCCCTGGCCTTCGCGCCCTCCGCGGCGGCGATGCTCGCGATCGCGGGCGCTTTCCTCGCCTTCGAGGCCTGCTGCCTGGGTCTATATGGGACCACGCCCCTGAAGTCGCTGCTCGGCCTCAAAGTCGTGCGCGAGGACGGCGGTCCCTTGCGGTTGTGGGACGGGGTTCTGCGCACGGCCGCGTATCTGCCGAGTTCCTTGCTCTGGCTCGGTTTTCTTTCGGCGCTGCGCCGGGAGGACGGACGAGCGTGGCACGACCGGCTCGCGGGCACGCGCGTCGTCGAAAGCCGCGAGCGCTCGGAGCTCGAGTCGACGCTGCTGGGCGCCGGTTCGGGAGTGTTGACCGCGGCCTTGATCATGGGCTGGCTTTGGTTCGCGGTGGGCGCGGGCGTTTATGCCGACTGGAAAAAAGTGACGGCCGCGCGGCAGGCCATGCGGGCCTTGAGCCGCATGCAGGAGGAGCATCGGCTCGCGTTCGGGCGCTACTCCGAGAACATCTCCGATCTCGCTTACATGACCAAGGATTGGGAGGGTTTTATCGCCGAGCTCAATGCGGTTCTTGATCTTGATCGCGACCTGGAGATGCAGACCGGGCCGCAGGAGTATCTCATCAAGGCGCGGGCCCGCGATCGGCGCCGCACGCCTGTCGTCGTCCGCGGGCCGCAGCGGGCGCTGACGCGATGAGCCCGACGGAAAAGATATGCCCCCAAGGGGAATCGAACCCCTGTTTCAGCCTTGAAAGGGCCGCGTCCTAACCGTTAGACGATGGAGGCGAAAAGTACAAAACGTGAGCCGGGTGGGAATCGAACCCACGACCCCATGCTTAAAAGGCACATGCTCTACCCCTGAGCTACCGGCTCGGACGCAGGCATTATACCTAGAAACGAGGGCTTAGTTCTTCTCGTCGCGCCGGCCCAGCTGATCGAGCGTGCGCCGCCACACCTTGTAGAGATCGGTGGCCCGGCGGCGCCCCGGGGGGAGCATCTGGTCGAGCGTCTGCCACCAGAAGCCGCCGCACAGGGAGCGGGGCATCGCGCACGAGGCCGTCGCGTAGAGGATCGCGCTGTCCTTGCGCGCGCCGTCCACGTCGTCGGGCGCCAGCCACCAGTAGCCCCGGAGCTCCTCATTTTCGACGTAGCCCAGGCTCGAGAGCATCAGCTTTTGCCTCGGCAAAGCCTCGCTCGCCGCGTCGAAGGCGCGCTCGAGGCCCATGCCGAGCGGATTGTCCTCCGGCTGGACGCTGAGGCCGACCACGTCGAGGTTGCGGCCGAAGCCGCGCCTGACTTGGGCGGGGAGCCAGCCCGAGAGCGCGTGCTCGCGGTCGGGCGCGGTTTCCTCCCACGCGTAGAGCGTCGCGACCGTCTCGAGCTCGGGATCGAGCTCCTTGACCTTGTCGGCGCCCGCCGCGTAGACGCGGTAGGCCTGCTCGGGCGAGAACGGAGCGCCGGCGCCTCCGAGCCAGTCGCCGTTGAGCTCGACGCCGACCTCCCAGCTCGCGATCCCGCCGCGGTAGTGGAGGACGAGATTCTTGACGCGCTCGGCGTACAGCTCGGGCGTCAGCGTCTTGGGCCATTGCGTGGCGTCAAGCACGCAGCCCATGATCTTGATCTGGTTGCGGGCGAGCGCGGCGACGACGCCGTCGTACTCGTTGAACGAGCGCAGCGAGGAGTAAAGAAAGTCGGAGGGGTTGGCGCGGAACACCAGCCGGACCCAGTCGGCCCCGGAGCGGCGCACGGCCTCGGCGATCCAATCCAGATCGTCGAGGCGCTTGAGCAGGCTCTCGTCGAGGGTCAGGCCGAAGCGCAGCCCCGGGGCGCGGCGCTCGCCCCGCGCGTGCTGGAGGCCGTGCTCGAAGAGCATCTTCTCCCACGCGAGCGCGGTCGCCTGCAGCGACTTCCGGTAGGCGCGGCCGCGCGCGGGAGCCTCTTTCTCGCCCGCGGCCGACGCCATCGCCTGTTTCGCTTCCTCGGCGAGCTCCTTGGCCTTCTTTCCGGGTTTGTAGAGGGGCTGCCAATCGCCGAGGCGGCGCTTCCAGGACTCCTTGAAGCGGGCGTATTGCGTGGCGGCGATTTCCTCGTCGAGGAAGACGAGTTCGCCGTCGCCGAACCCCCGGCCGCCCTTGTCCGCGCCGACCGCGTTGTAGCCGTCGCCTTCGACCGGCCAGACGAGCTCGAGGCGGACGCGCTCCGCCTGATCCCAGGAACCGAGGACCAGCTCGCCTTCCTGGGAGAGGCGCAGGCGCTGCCGGGACGGCGCGCCCTCGACCGCGACGGCCCAGAGCGGGAGCTTGTCGAGCTCGGGGGATTTGTCGTCGGCGCGCGACAGGCGCCGCGCCAAGGCCCGGGCGTCGAGCGCCCTATCCTCCGCGTCGAAGGCGAAGAGCTTGATCGACGCCGCGTCCGCCGGCCGCGCGGCGAGCGCGGCCGCCAGGAGAAAGGCGCCGGTCAAAGTCCTCGGCGGCGCCAGGCGAGCCTGAGGTCCTGCCAATGGCCCGGGCCGAAGTAGAAAAGGTAGGAGGAGAGTCCGGCGAGCAGGCGCGCGCGCGAGGCGCCGTCGCCGCCCAGAAGCTGGACGGCGGCGAGCGCCGCGGCCGCCGCGGCGATCCAGCGGAGCTTGACCGGAAGGACGAACATCACGAGCACCTCGCGATCGGGCGCCAGGCGCGCGAACGCGAGGAAGTTGGCCAGATGCACGGGGCCGTTGTCGCCGACGGCGCCGGTCAGAAGCGACGCGGCCGTCGACATCAGCGCGCCGATCGCGACGAACACGGTGAGCTTGAACTCCCCCCAGGCTGCCTCGAGCGCGTTCAGGACGGCGTAGATCATCGCCAGCCACAGCAGCGTCCAGAGAAGGCTCGACTGGGGCGGGACGACGAGGAACGTGATGACGCGCCAAATTTGGCCGTGTCTCAGCGCGTCCGGGTCGAGCGCCAGGGCCGCGACGAACTCGGGCTTGGAGGCGGCGAAGAGCGCCGCCGCCGCGGTCATCGCGGTCAAGAGGCCGGGCAACCCGGGAACGGCCAGGAAGCCGAGCCGGCGTCCAAGGCGGTCGACCCACGCTCCGTCCATGTCCGCAGGATAGCATTAAATGGTAAAAATCGAATATGGAAGGAAGTCGCGCGTGGCGAAGCGGAGCGTGAGCTGGATCAAGGAGCTGGAGCGCGGGGGCTTGTCGCCCCGGAGGAACGAGCCGCTCGCAAACCACACCAGCTTCCGGATCGGCGGGCCGGCGGACGCTTTCGTCGTCGCGGCGAACGCGGCGCAGGCCGCCGCGGCGCTGGCAATCGCGCGCGCGGCGGGCGTCCCCGTTTTTTTCCTCGGGCGGGGCTCGAACCTGCTTGTCCGCGACGGCGGCGTGCGCGGCCTCACCTTGACGCTCGGCGGCGATTTCGAGAAGATCGAATTTCCCGGGCCGGACCTCGTCCGCGCGGGGGCCGCGGCGCGCGTGCCGCGGCTGGTCACGAGCTGCGCGGAGAGGGGCCTTTCAGGGCTCGAGCCGATCGTGGGCGTGCCGGGCGCCGTCGGCGGCGCCCTGGTCATGAACGCCGGCACCCGCGAGGGGGAGATCGGGACGTTCGTGGAGGAGGTCGAGACGCTTGACGAGGGGGGCAAGCCGAGCGCGATCCCGCGCCGGAGCCTGCGTTTCGGCTACCGTTCCAGCAACCTCGGGAAATCGCTGATTTTGTCGGCGCTGCTTCGGTTGAAGCGCGGGGTCAAAGCTGATATAATGGCCGTCGTCGCCCGTCAGCAGCGCAAGCGTCTCCAGACCCAGCCCATCCATACCTTCAACGTGGGATCCACCTTTAAAAATCCAGCCGGCCGTTTCGCGGCGCAGATGATCGAACAGTCGGGCTTGAAGGGCCATGCCGTCGGCGGCGCGCGGGTTTCGCCGATGCACGCCAACTTCATCGAGAACTTCGCCGGGGCCAAAGCCTCCGATGTCCTCGCTCTCGTCGACCTCATCTCCGAGCGAGTCCGCGCGGCCCATGGCGTGGAGCTCGAGCTCGAGATGAGGGTCGTCGGTGAATAGCTTCGCCTCGCGCAGCCGCCGCCGCGTCCGCGTCGTCGCTCGGCCCAAGGATCGCATCCGCCGCGTCCGCGTGCTCGCCGTTTTCGCCGTCATAGGGGTGCTCGGCGCCGTCGCCTTCGCCGCCGTCCGGAAGCTGGCCGCGGAATTCGCCGCGGGACGCTCCGCGCCTTACGGCGCGGTCGTCGTCGAGGCCCCGGAGCCGCTGCGCACGTTCGCGCAGGCCGAGGCCGACTCGCTGTCCGGAACGGCCGGAGACAAGGCCGAGGCGCTCAAGGCGAAATTCCCATCCGTATCGGAGGTCCGCGTCCGTCGGAATTGGACGGAGAAGACGGCGACCTTGACGCTGGTCGTCCGCCGCGCCGTCGCGGCGGCGACGCGATCCGGCAAGCCCGCCGGCTTTCTCGGCGACGACGGAACCGTGTTCACGGCGCCCAAGGGCGCCTTCGTCCTGGCGGGGCCGTCCGTCGAGGTCGCCGGCGCCGGCGCCGGGGAGCTGGCGGCGCTCGCGCGCGAGTGGCCGGCGCTGACCGCGGCCGGCGCTTTTCCGGCGCGGCTCGCGGCGATGACGTTCCTCTCGCGCGAGGACGGCTGGGAGGCGAACCTCGCCGACGGGACCAAGGTCCAGTGGGGGCGCCTGGAGTGGACGCGGGAGAAGCTTGCGCGCCTGTCGGAAGCGGTGGCCGACGCCCGCTCGAGGGAGTCCGGCGCCTTTTCCGCCGATCTGCGCTGGTTCGAAGACGGGAAGGTCCTGCTGAGGCCGGTCGCCGCGCGGGTGGGGAAACTGAGATGAAAAGACAGGCGAAGCAGGAGCTCGTGGCGGGTCTTGACGTGGGCAGCGGCCGCATCACCTGCCTGATCGGCGCGCCCGACGCGGGGACCGGCACGGTGAAGATTCTGGGGGGAGCGAGCGTCGCGTGCCGCGGGGTGAAGGGCGGCGTCGTCATCAACATCATCGAGGCGGCGTCCGCGGCGACGCGCGCCGTGGAGGAAGCCGAGGCGGCCGTCGGAGCCACCGTGTCCCAGGTCTGGCTGGGCGTGCGCGGCAGCCACCTGCAGTCGTTCAATAACCGCGGCGCGTTCAACATCGCGCGCACGGACCGCGAGATCACGGCGGCCGACGTGGACTCGGTCGTGGGCAGCGCGAAAGCCATTCCTCTTTCCTCCGACCGCGAGATCCTGCACGTCGTGCCGCAGGGCTTTTCCCTCGATCGCCAGCGGGGGGTGCCGCATCCGGTGGGCATGGAGGCGGCGCTCCTGGAGGTGGACGTCCACATCGTGACCGCCTCGAGCGCGCACCTGAACAACATCATGAAGACGGTCGGGCAAGCCGGCTTCTCGGTCATCGAGCCGGTGTACGGCCTGCTCGCCGCCGGCGAGCTGCTCGTGACGCCCGAGGAGAAGGAGCTCGGCTCGGTGCTCATCGACCTCGGCGGCCAGTCCCTCTCGATCGGCGTGTACTGCGAGGGCGCGATCAAGTACTCGAAAGAGGTCCCGATCGGCTCGGACTTCATCACGCGCGACCTCGCGGTGGGCTTGAAGACCTCGATCGCCACGGCGGACCGCATCAAGATCGAGCACGGCATCGCGCACCCCTCCCTATTGAACGGCGACGCGGACGTCGACTGCCACGGCATCGACGGCCGCACCCCGCTGCGCATCAAGACCAGCACGATGATGGGCATCATTCTGCCGCGGGTCGAGGAGATATTCTCGATCGTGGCCGAGGACCTGCAGAACTCGTCCTACGCCGACGTCGTGGCGCCGGGCGGCGCCATTCTCACCGGCGGCGGCTCGCTGCTGCGCGGCACGATCATGGCCGCGCAGCAGATCCTCGGCGTGCCGGTGCGTCTGGGCGTGCCGCACCCCGACATGGTGCATACCGAGGACGAGAAGTGGCTGTCGCCCGTGTACTCGACGGCCCTGGGCCTGCTGCTGTACGGCGCGTCTCCGCGCTGGGGCGCGAGCGAGGGCCGGCTGGTGAAGAGGCAGAAGCCGCTTTGGCTGCGCAGGGTCTCCGCCATGCTGCAGGAGCTCTTCTAGTGCGCATTCAGCTGGCCGAGGATTTCGATGAGAAGCGCACCGTCATCAAGGTGGTGGGCGTCGGGGGCGCGGGCTGCAACGCGATCAACCGCATGGTCGAGGCCGGGCTCGCGGGCGTGGAGCTGGTGGCCGCGAACTCCGACGCGCAGGTCCTGCGCGCGTGCCGGGCCCACGTCTGCATCCAGCTCGGCGAGCGGCTGACGCGCGGCCTCGGCGTCGGAGGCGACGCGGCCAAGGGCCGCGAAGCGGCGCTGGAGAGCGAGGGCCAATTGCGCGAGGTCCTGCAGGGCGCGGACATGGTCTTCGTGACCACGGGCATGGGCGGAGGAACCGGCACGGGCGGCGGGCCCGTCGTGGCGCGCCTGGCCAAGGAGCTGGGCGCGCTGACCGTCGGCATCGTCACGCGCCCTTTCCAGTTCGAGGGCCTGCGCAAGGCCGGCATCGCCGACCAGGGCATCCAAGACATGCGCCAGTCGGTGGACACTCTGCTCGTGATCCCGAACCAGCGCCTGTTCGACGTGCTCGATCCGGAGAGCAACCATGAGAGCGCCTTCCGTCTCGCCGACGACGTCCTGCGCAAGTCGGTGCAGTCCATCTCCGATCTGATCACGGTTCCCGGCCTGATCAACCTCGACATGAACGACTTGCGTGCGGTCATGAAGGACGCGGGCGACGCGCTGATCGGCATCGGCGAGGCGTCCGGTCCGGGCCGCGCGATCAACGCGGCGCACGAGGCGACGCGCTCTCCGCTGCTGGAAAACGTCGTCATCGACGGGGCCAAGGGCCTCATCGTCAACATCGCCGGGCGCCAGGCCGAGTTGAAGACGTCGGAAATCGAGGAGATCGTGGCGACGATCCAGGGCACGGCGAGCCCCGATGTCCACTTCAAGATGGGCAACGTGTACAGCGAGGCCCTCGGCGACTCGATACGGGTGACCGTGATCGCGACCGGCTTCCCGTCGAAGCGCGCGCGGGGGATATTCCGAGCCGGCTCCCCGTCGGGCCGCGCGGGACGCGCGGCGCCCGCCGACGCGGCCGAGCCGTCCGACGCGCAGCTGCTCAAGAGCCTCAACGAGACCGATCGCTGGACCAAGCCCGCATACCTTCGCATGAAAGTGAGGAAACTCAGGTGACCCTTCAAGAGCTGCTTCAAGTCCTGGTCAACAAGCACGGTTCCGACCTGCACGTCCGAGCCGGCGGCCCCGCGTACATCCGAGTCGACGGCGAGCTCGTCCAGGTCGGACCCGAGCCGATCGCGACGGAGCAGGTCGAGGCGATGCTCAAGCAGGTCGCGCCGGCGCGGGCGCAGAAGATCTTCGAGCAGCGCGGGGAGTGCGACTTTTCTTTCCAGGCCGGGGAGGTCGCGCGCTTCCGGGTCAACGCCTACCGCCAGCGCCAGCGCCTCTGCCTCGCGGTGCGCTTCATCACGACGCAGATTCCGACGCTGCAAGATCTGCGCCTGCCGGTCGCGACGCTCAAGAAGATCGCGGACAACAGCCGCGGCTTGGTGCTCGTCACCGGCATCACGGGCGCGGGCAAGTCCTCGACGCTGGCCGCGATGATCGACTACATCAACGAGAGCCGTTCGGAGCACATCATCACGATCGAGGACCCCATCGAGTTCGTGCACAAGGACAAGAAGGCGATCGTCAGCCAGCGCGAGATCGGCGAGGACACGCAGACCTATACGGAAGGCCTCCGGATGGCGATGCGCCAGGATCCGGACGTCATCCTGATCGGAGAGATGCGTGACCTCGAGACGACCCAGGCCGCCTTGACCGCGGCCCTCACCGGCCACCTGGTGTTCGGCACCCTGCACACCACGGACGCCATTCAGACCATCGGCCGCATCGTGGACCTCTTCCCGCCCCATCAGCAGCCCTTGATCCGAGTCCAGTTCGCGGAAAGCCTGCGCGCGATCGTGAGCCAGCGCCTGCTGCCGTCCACGAAGGGCGGGCGCGTCCCGTCGGTCGAGATCTTGATCAACACCCCTCACGTCCGCAAGCAGATCGAGGACAACAAATCCGGCGAAATCATCCAGGCCCTGCAGAAGGGGCAGTTCTACGGCATGACCACGTTCAATCAGTCCTTGGTCAAGCTGTTCAAGGACGGGCTCGCGACCGAGGCCGAGGTCTTGTCCGCCGCGTCGAGCCCGGACGACCTGAAGCTGGCGTTGAAGGGCATCGAGCAGGAAGTGAAGTCGGCGTAATCGCGGCTATTTCATTGAGAGGCATTCAACATGTTTGCTGAAGGGTACATCGGAATCGCGGGCACCATCGGAGTCGGCAAATCCACGCTGACGCAGGACCTCGCCAACGCGCTGAACTTCGAGGCCATCCTCGAGGAGGTGGACGGCAATCCCTACTTGGAGCCCTTTTACAAGGACATGAAGACTTACGGCACCATGATGCAGGTCTGGCTTCTCAATCATCGCTTCCGCCAGCACCGCGAGTTCGTGACCCGCATCAGCCTCGGCAAGATCAGAGGCGTCGTGCAGGACCGCACGATATGGGAGGACACGATCTTCGCGCGCATGCTCAATCAGCATCCCGACAAGATCATCACGGACATGGATTACAACACCTACCTGGACCTTTTCGACAACATGGTCCTGCGCGAGCTGGTCTTCCCCCAAATCATGATCTACCTCGACTGCAGCCCCGAGACGGCGATCAAGCGCATCAACTCCCGCGGCCGCATGATCGAGTCGGCGGTCAGCCTCGATTATCTGCGCATGCTCAAGAGCAACTACGACCAGTTCATCGGCGAGATGGAGCAGGCGGGCGTTCGCATCCTGCGCATCAAGTGGGAGACGTTCCAGCCCGTCAGCGAGGTCGTGCGCATGGTGCATGAGTACTCACTCAAGCCCTCGAGCTTCACGAAGTGGGTGCGTCCGCTTCGGCGCGCGCCCCAGATCCGGGCGAAACCTCCCGCGGCGGACCATGCCTCGGTCTAGCATGGACGCCGTGACGGTCCGGGAGTGGGCCGAGAGGAAGGGGTTCCTGGTCAACGCCGCGATGTCCTCCTGCGGCCTGCGCCACGGCGTGACGACGCGCGGGCTGGGAAACATGAAGGACGAGGGCAAGCGCCGCGAGGCGGCCGCGTCGCTGGGCCTCGCGGAGCCCTTGGTCCTCAAGCAGGTTCACGGCGTTTTAATCCACCGCGCCGCCCGGTCGGCCCAAGGCGCGGAAGGCGACGGCTGGATCTTGGGTCCCGGCGATGAGGGCCTTTGCGTCGCCGTCTACGCGGCCGACTGCATGCCGCTCTATCTCTGGACGGGAGACGGCCGATACGCCGGGGTGTTTCACGCGGGCTGGCGCGGCATGGCCGAGGGCATGCCGACGAGGGCCGTCGCCGCGCTCGTCGAGCGCGGAGCCGCGGCGCGGAGCCTGCGGGCCGCCTTCGGGCCGCACATCGGCGTCGACGCCTACAGGGTCGGGCCGGAGTTGGAGGGCCGTTTTCCGGCCTCTTCCCTTCCGCGCCGCGGAGACGGCCTGCACCTCGATCTCGACGCCGACGCGCGCCGACAGCTCGCGGCCGCGGGCGTGCCGGCGAACATGATCGGGCCCGCGGCTCCGTGCACGCTCGCCCGCGCGGACGCCTTCTATTCCTTCCGCCGCGACAAGCGGGACGGACGAATGCTCGCGATGCTCGCGCTGGACCGGAGCCGGGCGTGATCGCTCCGCGCCGCGCCCTGCGCGAGGTGTTCCCGTACCAGCCGGGAAAATCCATCGCCTCGGTCCAGCGCGAGCTCGGCCTCAAGTCGGTGGTCAAGCTCGCCTCGAACGAGAACCCGCTCGGTCCCTCGCCGCGCGCGATGGCCGCCTACCGCAAGGCCGAGAAGTCGTGCGGCTTGTATCCCGAGGGCACGAGCCCGGAACTGCGCGCGGGCTTGGCCCGTTTTCACGGGGTCGAGCCCGAGTCGATCATCGTCGGAAACGGGTCGGACGAGATCATCCGTCTTCTCTGCGAGGCTTTTCTCGATCCCGAGGACGAGGTGGTGGCGTCTCAGTACGGCTTCATCCGCTTCAAGCAGCAGGGCTCGATGATGGGCGCGCGCGTCATCGAGGTGCCGATGACGGATTGGACCCACGACCTGGCCCTGTTCGCCAAGGCCGCGAGTCCCCGCAGCAAGTTGATTTTCGTGGCCAACCCGAACAACCCGACCGGCACCTACAATACGCAGGAGGAGGTGGAGGAGCTGCTGGCCGCCGTGCCGAAAACCGCGCTCGTGGTGCTCGACGAGGCTTATTTCCAGTACGCCGCGGCCATCCCCGGCTACCCTCAAAGCCTGCCCGAGCTCGTTCGCCGGCACGACAATCTCGTCGTGATGCGCACCTTTTCGAAGGCCTACGGCCTCGCTGGACTCCGCGTCGGCTACGGCGTCGCCGACCCCGAGCTCATCGGCTGGCTGGACCGCATCCGCATGCCGTTCAACGTCAATCTCCCGGCCCAGCGCGCCTGCCTGGAGGCGCTCAAGGACGGGGCCTTCGTCAAGCGCTCGGTCGCCGTCAACGACGCGCAGAGAGTCGTCGTCGCGCGGACGCTCGGCGAAATGGGCTTCGGCGTCGGAGAGTCGGCCACGAACTTCGTCTTCGCCCGCAGTCCGCAGCCGGGCCGGAAGCTGTTCAAGGCGATGCTGCGCCAGGGCGTCATCGTGCGGCCGCTCGACGAGTACGGCCTGCCGCACCACGTTCGCATTTCCATCGGCACCGCGGCCCAGAACCAGGCGCTGTTCGGCGCGCTGCGAAGGGTTTTCGCGAAGGCGGCCGCATGACGAGGCGCAAAGGCCTCGTCATCGCGATGGACGGCCCGGCGGGGGTGGGCAAGTCCACGGTCGGGGGGCTCGTGGCCAAGTCGCTCGGCTACAAGTTCATCAATACGGGGGAAATGTACCGCGCCCTCACGTGGAAGGCTCTTGAGCGCGGTTTGGACCTCAACGACCATGACGGCGTTCTGGGGCTGGCCAAGTCCTTGTCGTGGGAGTTCAAGCCCGTCGAAGAGGGAGGGTCGACCCTCAAGACCCACCTTGACGGAGACGTCATCACGGCGCAGATCAGGGAAGAACGGGTCAGCGTGAATTCCTCGCTCGTCGCGGGCAATCCGGGCGTGCGCAAATTCCTCTCGAAGCTTCAGCGGGAGCTCGGCGTCGAGCAGGCCCGCGAGGCGGGCGGCATCGTGATGGAGGGGCGCGATATCACGACGAACGTGTTTCCCGACGCCGACGTCAAGATATACCTGGACGCGAGTCCCGAGGAGCGCGCCGACCGCCGCTATCGCCAGCTCAAGGCCGCGGGCCAGGAGGCCGACCGCGGCGCGATTCTCGCCGCGATCCTCAAGCGCGACCTGAACGATCTCAAGCGCGAGATCAACCCGCTCAAGCAGGCTCCCGACGCCTTCGTCATCGACTCGACGAAGCTGACCCTGCGCCAGGTCGCCGACGGGATTCTGCGCCGCATCCGGCGCGGCGCGAAGGGGGAAGGTCGTGCTCGATGAGCCGCGCCGACGCCGACTTCCCGCTGCGGATATGGTCCGAGGCGGCGGTGCGCGGGCTTCTCACCGCGATCTGGGGTATGAAGGTCACGGGCCTCGAGAACGTGCCGCGGGACGGCCCGCTCATCATCGCGGCCAATCACGTGAGCTTCATGGACCCTCCGCTGGTGGCTTTGGCGGTGGCGCCTCGGCGGCGCCCGTTTGGGGTCGCCAAAAAGGAGCTTTTCGAGATACCGATCCTGGGTTGGTGGCTGAAGGGCCTGGGAGCGTTTCCCCTCGACCGCCGAGGGGACGCGACCTCGGCGATGCGGGCGGCGCTCGACGTGCTGGGGAGGGGCGGCGCCGTCGCGATCCACCCGGAAGGCACGCGGGTCAAGCCGGGACAGACGCGCGCGCCGAAGGCCGGCGTGTCGTTCCTGGCGGCTCGCTCGGGCGCTTGCGTCCTGCCGGTGCGCGCGCTGGGCACGGCCGAATTTCCGTTTCGGCGTCCGCTGGAGGCGCGCATCGGGGCGCCGCTGCCGCCGCCGGAGTCGTGCGACCGGGACGCGGGCCTGGCGTACGCGAAGACGTTGATGGAAAAAATCCATTCGCTTTGACGATGAACGAGGAGGCGTACCGATCATGCAGAAGCAGAACGTGAACTTGAACGAGAAAGCTTGGGAAGACGCCGAACCCGAGGAGGATATGGACGCCGCTTCCGGGGGCGAGACGATGGAGTCGCTCCTCGCCCAGCAGTCCGCCACGGTCGACAAGCTCGCGGAGCGCAAGGTCGCCTGGGTCAAGGTCATCGCGGTGACCAAGGACGCGGTGCTGGTGGACGTGGGCGAGAAGAACGAGGGCTCGGTGCCTCTCGTCGAGTTCGTCGCGGACCTGGGCGCGCCCAAAGCGCCCGCGCCCCAGCCCGGCCAGCGCATCCCCGTCATCAAGGTCGGCGGCCGCAGCAAGGACGGGCATGTCGTCCTGTCCCATGCCAAGGCGAAGGCCGAGCTCGGCTGGGAGATGGCGGTCAAGGCTCACGCGGAGAAGCAGCGCGTGCGCGGCATCGTCAAGTCGTCGGTCAAGGGCGGTTTCATCGTCGACGTGCAGGGCGTGCAGGCCTTTCTGCCCGCGTCCCTCGCGGATCTGCGGCCCGTCCGCCAGCCCGAGAAGATGGTCGGCACCGGCGTGCGCTGCCTCGTCATCGAGGTCAACGCGTCGAAGCGCCAACTGGTGCTCTCGCGCAAGGCCGTCCTCGAGGACGAGGCGGGGAAGCGCCGGGTCAAGATCATGGAGGAGCTGCGCGGCGGCGAGATCCGCATCGGCCGCATCGTGCGCGTGTCCGCCGAGGGGCTGCTCATCGACATCGGCGGCCTGGAGGGGACCGTGCGGCCCGCGGACATGGCCTGGGGGACGGTCAAGCCCGGCGCCTTCGAGCGCGGGCAGAAGCTGAAGGTCAAGGTGCTCTCGAAGCCTCAAAAGGCGGGAGATCCCGTGCTCCTCGGCATCAAACAGCTCCAGGCGAACCCGTCGGACGCCCTGCGCAAGCGCTTCGCGCCGAAGTCCAGCGCGACCGGAAAGATCACGGAGGTCGGCGCGCACGGCGTGCGTTTTCAAATCGACCCCAAGACGACGGCTTTCGCGCCCGCTGCGGAGTGCGACCCGGACGTGATCTACAAGATCGGCGACGAGGCGACCGGCATCGTCACCGGCATCGACGCGCAGACTTTCGAGGTGCGCGTCTCCCTGGCCCGCTTCAACGAGATCAAGGACCGCAAGCGCGTCGCGCAGTACATGAAGGTGCCGCCGCCGCTGACCTTGGGCCAGATCCTGTCTCCGGAGGATGAGGGGTGACCGGCCGCGCCATCGAGGAAGTCCGCCTCAAGCCGGTCAAAAGCCCTTGGGCTTTCGCCGGCGGCGGAGTCAACGCCCGTTTCGTGGCCGTCGCCGCGGCGGCGGTCGTCGTCCTGCTCTTCGGGGTCCTGGCGTTCATGCTGAGGCAGAAGCCCCTGCCGCGCCGGCGCGCGGATGCGTCGGCGCCGCCCCAGATCGCCTCGCAGATCTCCGCGGCGCAGGAGCGTCTCAAGGAGAATCCCCAGGATATCGCGGCGCTCGTCGAGCTCGGCACCCTGCGCTTCGAGCAGGGCCGGGATTCCTACGTCGAGGCCATCGGCGACCTCGAAGAGGCGCGGGATCTCGGGGCGCTTGATCCGCGCATCTTCTACTGTCTCGGCGTCATGTACCAGGAGGAGGGCCTGTATCCGTTCGCGCTGACGGAGTACAAGCGCTTTCTCCGCCATTACCCGGAAGACAAGGAAGTCCGGATGCTGTCCGCGAAGCTCTACTACCGCTTGGGCCTTTTCGGAGAGGCCGTCGGCGACTACGAGCGCCTGAAGTTCCAGTACCCCTCGGACCCCCTCATCGAGGAAAACCTGGGATTGAGCCTATGGGGCGCCAAGCTCGTCGATCGCGCGGCGGGCTCATTTGCGCAGCTCAAGACCGCCGGCGGCGATTACGCGCGCCGCGCGGAGTTCTATCTCGGGCAGATCGCGCTCGAGGCGGGCAAGTTTCAGGAAGCCTACGGCCACTTCGTCGCGGTGGGCGCGGGGCCGCTCCCCGGGCTCGAGCCTCAGCGCGCCCCCACGGGCCTCGCCATGGCCGCGCAGAAGCTGGGCAAATGGGAGGAGGCGCGCTCGGCCTGGGAGGACGCGCTGCGGGCCGCTCCGGGAGACGCGAAGGCCGCGGCCGCCTTGAAGGAGGCGACGAGGCGCGCCGTCGCCGCGAGAAGGGCGGCGGCGGCCGCGGCCGAGAAGGCGAGGAAATCCGCCGAAAAAGCGGCCGCCGCGGCGGCCAGGAAGAAGTGAGGGGCCTGGCGGCGCTCGCGCGCCGCTACGGCACGCCGCTGTACGTGTACTCCGCGCAGACCATGCGCGAGCGCTACGGCGCGCTGCGCGGCGCCTTCACGCGCCCCGCGCTCGTCTGCTACGCGCTGAAGGCCAACTCGTGCAGGGCCGTCGCGGCCGTGCTGGCGCGCGAAGGCGCCGGCGCGGACATCGTGTCCGGCGGAGAGCTGCTGCGCGCCCGCGCGGCCGGGTTCATGCCCTCCCGCATCGTGTTCTCAGGCGTGGGAAAGACCGAGGAAGAGCTGGCCGCCGGCCTGCGCGCCGGCGTGAAGGCCTTCAACGTCGAGTCCTCCGAGGAGCTGGACGCGCTCGCGCGCGTCGCGGGCCGCCTGAGGAGGCGGGCGCCGGTTTCCATGCGCCTGAACCCCGACATCGACGCGATGACCCATCCGCACGTCACCACGGGGCGCGCGGATAATAAGTTCGGCGTGGAGGCCTCCGAGGCGTTCTCCCTGTACCGCCGCGCGGCCCGCGACCCCCGCCTGCGCGTCGCCGGCGTTTCCTGCCACATCGGCTCGCAGATCACCTCGTTGGCGCCCTACAGGCGCGCCGCCGCCGCCGTGGCGGCCTTGGCCAGGAAGCTCCGGGCCGCCGCCATCCCGCTCGATTTCGCGGACATGGGGGGCGGCATCGGCATCTCCTATGAGAATGAGGCCGCCCTGGACCCCAAGGCTCTCGCGCGGACCCTCGAAAAGGCCTTCGCGGATCAGCCCGAGCTCGAGCTTCTCGTCGAGCCGGGACGCTATCTCGTCGCCGACGCGGGGATCCTGCTCACCAAGGTGCTGTACCGCAAACGGACCTCGAAACGAAGGTTCGTCATCGTTGACGGGGCCATGACGGACCTTCCCAGGCCCGCGCTGTACGGCTCGTGGCACCCGATCGCGGCGGTCTCGCCGCGCCGCGGAAAAAAGACCGTGGCGGACGTCGTGGGGCCCGTCTGCGAGTCGGGGGACTTCCTCGCGCGCCAAAGGCCGCTTCCGCCCCTCGAACGGGGGGACCTTCTCGCCGTGCTCAAGGCGGGCGCCTACGGCTTCGCCATGAGCAGCCAGTATAATTCGCGCCCCCGCGCCGCCGAAGTCCTGCTCGAGGGGGGAAAGGCGCGCCTGGCGAGGCGGCGGGAGACCTGCCGGGATCTGGCGAGGGGGGAAAAGTGACCCCCAGCCGGTCCCTTCGTTTCCCATCGCCCAAAATCTAAAAAAACCATCTCAGGGGGCGAGTCCGCGCTCTTGAGCTTCGTCATCCCGCCTTTTGCCGGATCCGGCGGACCGGCTCCCGGTTTCCGGGTCTTCCATGGTTTTTTCCGCGCGCCCCATTTTGGCGCCCCTCCTCCTTCCTGGTCTTTTCCGGCTTCGGCCGCTTGCCCCCCTTTGGTCCAATCCGCCTTTCATGGTGTTTTCGACGCCTCGTGATTTTCCGGAAGCGGTCGAAATAAGAGCCTGTTTTCCGGCCTCCAACCGTCGGGTTCTTGACCTGGTTTTTTGGGTAGGGCCCCTGTCGGCATCCCGAGTCCCTGGGAAACGGCCAATTTCCCGGGGGTCCCTTTGGTGGTTTTTCGGGCTGCCCGGGATTTCACGGATCCCGCCGCGGGCCGCAAAATTATTGCCAACTTTCGGGCCAACTTTTGGCCCGCTCGGGCGGGCCGGATTCCATGATCGCGAATCGTTGGGGAAAACAACGACTGCTAATTTAGATTTTCTAACAAACCCTATCGTTTTGATGAAAAGAACGTTATTTATCCGAGCTAAGTAACGCGAGATTAAGAACTGCTATCAACCGTATTAATCGGGCGGTCACTCCCGCTTATGCAACATAATAAATATTATCAATAGTAATATGACTCGAAGGTTTAAGCAGGTTATTCCGGGCTCAGCCCCCCCGTTCGTCCGGGCGGATACTCATCCAGGTAGCGGCCCATGGCCAGCGTCGGGCCGATGCCGATCCAGCCGAAGGCGCGCAGCATATCGCGCCTTGCCGCGTCCTTGGCGAGCCCCATGAATTCGAACGCGTAGAGGGCGCTGATCAGCCCGGTGCGATCGACGCCGCGTCGGCAGTGGATCAGCAGGGGCTTTCCTGCGTCATCCAGAAGGACCTGGATCGATCGCGCCTTCTTCCGCCGTCGCGGGGGCGGCAAGCAAAACTGCAGCGAAGAGGGCCGCGGCGCGATACCGTAGGATCATGCGGCATAGAGTGGTGCGTTTTTTATGCCGCGACGAGGGCCGAAAGCCTCGCCCGGGAGGACCGTAGGTCCTAGGCGATCAGGGGGCTTTTGCCGAGGACGGCCGCGGTGAGCTGCTCGGCCAGCAGAAGGGCCCTGATTTTGCCCGAGGCCGTGAGCTCGTAGCGCCGGGCTCGACGCGAGCCCGAGGGCAGCAGCTCGCCCTGGGCGATCGCGTCCTGCAGCGTGCGGTCCATGCGCCCTATCGGGTACCCCGAGGCGCGCAGCCATTTGGCGACCATGGTCGCCGTGGGTTTCGGTTGATTAAGGGTCTTGTCGGAGGCCATCAGGAGCACCAGGCAGGCGTCCTTGCCTGCCTTGTCGCCGCTCGGGATCTTGCCGCGCAGGGTGAGGCCGCCGTTCTTGATCTCTGCCACGGCGTTCCAGTCGACTCGAGGCTCTCGCTGCGGGGGCGCGTCCGGCGACGGCCCCGTGGGCGACGGCGTTTGACGCAGTACGAACTCCGCGCGTTCCTGCCGCACGAATTCCGCCTCCCCCTCCGCCTCGAGCTCGGCGCCATTGGGCAGCTTGAGTCTGACGCGGTGCGCGCTCATTGTCCTTATTATCGCATATGCCTTAATAAATGTCCACAGTCTGTGAATAACCTAGGTATAAACTCATATTATGTCTAAAAACGTATTTATAAGTCGTAATTATCTACTTTACAATAAATTATAAGTATAATATGTAGTGATTAAGACAGGGATCGGTGGATGGCCTGGGGATGCGGCGATCGCGCAGCGATAACTGTTTTTGGGGGGCCGGCTGTTTCCGGAAACAGTTGCCTGAAACCCCGCGACCTGGAATTTGCGGGGCTTGCTGGGCGGCGCGGACGTTAGAAGCGGCCCGACGCTTCGAACGAGTACTTGCGCGCGATCGAGTGGCCCGGGTCCGTGAAGCGGCCCGCGCGGAAGTAGGCCATGGCCGCGGTCAAAGTCAGTTGATCGCGGACGGGGTAGCGCAGGCGGAAGTCCCACTCCGTGCCCAAAGTGCCGGGGCCGGAGGAGATGCGCTCGGCCTGATACAGGTAAAAGTCGATATCGAGGGTGAGACTCTTATAGGCGGGCGGCGTGTAGCCGACGCCGAACACCACGAGGCCGCTGGCGCCCTTGCGCAGGCCGCTCTTGGTGGTCGTGGAGTAGTTCCCCCCGAACGCGTCGTACGCCGTCGCGGCGAAGAGCTCCCCGAAGCCCGCGCGCTCGAGGCCGTTATGGCGGTGGCCGCGGCTCGGGAAGAACGCCTCGTCCGTGGTGGGGGTGGCGGGGTTGTCGCCGGAGCCGCGCGCCAGGGACGCCCGGGCGATGCCCTCGCCGGTCCTCCAAAGAGTCTGCTTCCATTTCATGCGCACGACCTGGGCGTTGCCGTTGTAGGTGATGTGGTTGTCCGCGGGCAGGGGTCCGGTCGGGGTCGCGTAGCCCTTCTGCATGGCGGCCTCGCCGTCGAACACCAGCGGCCCGTAGCTGATCTGGTAGCGCAGGCTCGTGAAGCTGCGCAGCGCCTTGGAGACCAGGCAGCCGTCGGCCTCCGGGTTGCCGGGATATCCGCAGCCGTAGACGATCTGGCGCGCGCGGTCGCGCTCGATGAGCTGATTCAACTGCCAGACGCCTTCTCCGGGCAGGTCGAGGGACGCCCCGACCAGGTCGAGGCTGTTGGGCGCCGCGTTCTGCGGGCTCCGGTCGTTGAAGATGAAGCCCTCCGCCTTCATGCCCCACCAAGGCAGCTCGCCGCGGGCGCTGACGCCCGTCAGGCCCGCTCCGTCGTCGTCGAGAAGGAGGCCGGAGCCCTGGCGGTAGCTTTGGCGGCCGAACGTCGCTTCCCACGGGCGGCCCCAGAGGCGGTGCACGCGCAGGTAGGCGTTCTCGATGAAGGGGGTGAGATTCGCGGCGGGGTAGTGGGAGGCGATGCGGTCGAAGGGCGCGGCGACGGACGCGGTCGAGCCGGCCACCCCGATGGCGCGCAGGACGATGCCCAGGTCCATCGTGGCGTCCTCGCCCCCCCGCGACTCGAGCGGGATCTTGCGCACGGCGATGCCCAGGCGCGCGTCGTTGGTGATGAAGGAGTGGGCGTTTCCGTCGTTCGTGTTGTAGTTGAGGTTGGAGTAGGAGACCGCCTTCATCCTGTAGGCGGCGGTCACGTCCAGGCTCGCCCCGCGGGCGGCGGAAAAGCCGGAGGACAGGAGAACGGCAAGCGATAGCGCGCGGCGCATCGACCGAAATCCTAGCAAAAAA
The DNA here is from genome assembly GCA_016204945.1 of Elusimicrobiota bacterium. Classification (GTDB taxonomy): domain Bacteria; phylum Elusimicrobiota; class Elusimicrobia; order UBA1565; family UBA9628; genus GWA2-66-18. The sequence continues at coordinate 1,602 of JACQJQ010000146.1, read as the reverse complement.
AAAGAACCCCCCGGCCGTTTAGGCCGGGGGGTCTTTTACGGTTCTTTAGGAAGCGATCCTTAGAACTTGATCGAGACGTCGCCGGCCAGCATGACGACCGGGTTGAGCGCCGCGTTGGCGCCCTTGACGTCCGCGATGTACGCGCCGGGCTTGAACGTGCCGGCCGTGGCCTTGAGGGACACGTTCTCCGAGTGCTTCCACTCGGCCGTGACATCGACTTCCGAGCCGATGTTGCGGCTGTGGCGCGTCCAGCCCGCCTCGGGCGGGTCGGCCGTGATGCCGTTGTCCGACAGGCGGTTGAACGCGTAGCGCCAGAAGGCCACTCCCGCGGTCAGCTTGTCGAGCGCGGCCGGGGTGGCTTTCAGGCCGATGCCCCAGATGGTGCGGTTGCTCAGGCCGTTCGACGCGAGGGCATTGGCGCCGCCGCCCAGAGCGATGGCCGCTCCGGTGTCGAAACGACCGTAGATGCCGCCGGGACGATAGTCCGTGTTGACGGACCGGAAGTTCCGGTTGCCGGCGTACGTGCCGTTGCTGTCGCCCGTGCCGTAGCCGAACTCGCCCCACGGCGTGAGCATGCCGAGGTTCGGGACGTCCAGCTTGTACGCGGCCTTGCCCAGCATCGCCCAGCCCTTGTAGCTGGTGTTGACCGCGGCCGTGCGATCCTCGCCGCGGTTCATGGCGAACTCGGCGTGAGCCGAGAGGCCGCCCATGGCGAGCTTCGCCTTCAGCCCGGCGATCCAGAAGTTGGTGTTCTTACCGCTGACTCGCCCGTTGCCGCCGTCCGTCGTCACGCCCAAGCCGCCCACCGCGTGGACGACCTGGTTGTAGACGTACAGGGTCGGCTTGACCATTTCATGCATCTTGCACGAGACGGCCACGCCGCGCAGGTCCGTCGCCGCGTTGCCGTTGGCCGTGACCACGGTGTCGGCGGTTTTGCCGGCGATGCCCGTGACCATCATATGCTCGCCGTTCCAGTCCGCCCGGAAGATGTCGAGCGCGTCCACGCGCATGCCGTAAGCGTCGCGCGGGCCGTAGTAGATGACGAGGTCGCCCTCTTCACCGTAGAACTGCCGGCCGGCCGTCACATCGAGCAGGCTGAACACCTTGTCGATCTTGACGTTGGCCTCCTGCAGGATGGTCGCATCCTGGATGTCGTTGACGCTTTGGGCTCCCGCGCCGTACACGCGGGCCGCGCCGGCGCCGCCCTCGGCACCCTTGACGAGGGTTACGCGAGCGTGCACGTCGTCGAGGATGTCCCAGTCCGTCTTGACGATCACGCGGGTCGTCGCGTGGCCGATGCGGTCGTTGTTGGTCGCGGCCGCCCCCGGTCCAGCGCCGCCGGTGGCGTGGTTCGGGCGCGTCACGAAGTCCACCACGTTGCGGGCGGAGGTCGTCTGAATGTCCAGATTACCGCTTACCTTGAAGTTCTTCAACAGCTCAGCATTCGCACCGGCCGGCACGAACATGGCCAGGGCTAACGTCGTTCCCAGGAGCTTTTTCATTTGCTCTTTTTTCCTCTCTTGTTTGTATCGTAAGCCCCGTTTCAGCGGGGGTACTCACGTCTGTGCCCCGCTTTCGGCGGGGGCCTACGTACGACAGGAG
>JACQJQ010000142.1 GCA_016204945.1 Elusimicrobiota bacterium | reverse complement strand
GTGCGGTTGTTGACGAACGCGATGCGCGTGCGCGCGATCCCGTCGCGTCCGGTCGCGGCCTTGACGATGTCGTCGGCGATTCGATGGGCCAGCGCGCGCGTCCATAGGGCGTCTTGACGGTAGAAGCGCTCGAAGACGACCTCGCCGCCCTCCGCGTTCGCGAGCTTCACGAGGACCGCGACCTTGTCGGCGCTTTTGGAAGCCTTCGCCGTCAGGCGCCAGGTCGCCCCCTTCACGGGCTGGGAGGCGTCGTTTTCGTCGGTCACCTCGAAGCGGCGGGAGAGCATCAGGTCCTGGCGCACGATCTCGCGCAGATCCTTGGCGAGAAGGACGTCGGCGCCGATTCTCGGATCCTCGGCCCCGAAGGGCGGCAGGGCCAGGCCCGGATTAGGCTGGCCGGCGGCGCCCGTCAGCGCCAGCTTGACTTCGGTCTGCGCCGACGCGGGCGTAGTGATGAGAAGAAGGGCCGACAGGCAGGACCGGATCATTTCTTGGGCTTCGGCAGGCGCTTGAGCGCGGCCGCGGCTTCCTTGGCCTCGGCGCTTTTCGGGAAGTCGGCCAGCACGGACTCGAGATAGGCGCGAGCCTCGTCGCCGCCCTTCTTGAGATTGATCAAGGACAGCGCGTAGTGCAGGCGAGCGCCCGGCGTTTGGCCGCTCTTCGGATATTTATCGAGAACGACCGCGAATTGTCGCCCCGCCTTTTCCCACGAGCGCAGCCCGTAGTAGGCCAGGCCAAGATCGTACGTCGCCACGTCGACGAGGCTTCCCGCCGGGAAATCCCGGAGATACTGCTCGAAGCCTTTCGCCGCCTGCGCGTGATCCTTGGCCTGGAGCCGCTTCTCGGCGGTGTAGAACACGTCGGTGGCGCCGCTTTCCCGCTTGGCTTCGGCGAGCGCCGCCTTCTGCTCCTCCAGGCCCTCGGACTGGACCTTGCTGATCGTCTGACCGAGAGCGGCGACCTTGCCGGAGAGCTGGGCGCCGAGCTCGTCGAGCTTGGCCGAGAGCTTGCTCATGTCGCCCTGGGAGGACTTCACGGTCTCGGTGTAGGCGCTCAGCTCCTCGCGGAGCTGCTTGATCGAGACGGAGAGATCGGCCTGGTTGGCCTGCAGGGAGCCGACCGTCTTCTTGAGCTCCTCGACCTGGGTCTTGACCTCCTCGGACTGCTGGGAGAGGTCGAGCATGTCCCTCTGCGTGGCGATGCAGGAGGACAGCATCAAAGCGGCCCCCGCGAGGACCGCGGACGCCGGGCGGGTCATTTAACGGCCGTACGGGCCTTGGCGCGCACGCCGGTGACGGCGCGGCGGTTCTTCGCCCAGCACTCCTCGGTCGGCTCGGAGCATTCCGGCAGCTCCTTGCCGTAGGAGATCGTCGCCACGCGGCGGCCGTCCACGCCGAGGCGTATGTAGTAGTCGCGGACCTCCCGCGCGCGCTTCTGGCCGAGCGCGAGGTTGTAGGCCACGGTGCCGCGATCGTCGCAGTGCCCGGCGACGAGGAATTCCTGCCCCTTGCGGCTCTTCAGGATCGCCGCGTTTTCCTTGAGCGCGGCGAGCGTCTCCTCGGAAAGTTGGGCGCTGTCATAGTCGAAATGCACGGCCTTGATGGCCAAGTCGGCCTCGAATCCCGAGCCGCGCAGGCTGGCTTCGGTGACCTCGGCTCCGGGAGGAAGGGGCGCGGCCTCGGCGCCGTCGGCCGAGGCGGTCTTGCCGTCCTTGCCGGCGGCCTTCTTCCGGGACTGGGGCGCGACGCAGGCGGCGGCGAGGGCCGCGACGAGCGCGAATGAAAGGAGAGTCTTCATGGCGCTAATGATACAAAAATTGCGGCGCGCTCAGCGCGCGGACGAGGCGGCCTTGCCGAGGACCTCGCCTTGCGGCCCGATGTCGTAGTAGAGGGGCCGGCACGTCTCGATGTTCACGAGCATGATCTGCTCCGGCGAGAGTTTGTCGAGGTCCATGACGATCGCGCGCAGGGAGTTTCCATGCGCGGAGACCAGGACGTTTTGCCCGGCCGCCGCCGCCGGCAGGATGAACTTCTTGAAGTAGGGGAGGGTCCGGTCCGCGGTGTCCTTTAAGCTCTCGCCGTTCGGCGGCTTCACGTCGAACGAGCGCCGCCAGATATGCACCTGCTTCTCGCCGAACTTCCTCGCCGTCTCGGCCTTGTCGAGCCCCTGGAGGTCGCCGTAATGCCGCTCGTTCAGCGCCTCGTCCGCCCTGACCGCCAGCCCCGGCTGGCCTATTTCGTCGAGGATGATCTTCAGGGTTTGGCGCGCTCTTTGGAGCGCCGACGTGAAGGCGAGGTCGAACTTGGTTCCTTTCAGCTCGCGTCCCGCGCGATGGGCCTCCTCCTCCCCTTTCGCGGTGATGGGCACGTCCACCCAGCCCGTGAAGCGGTTCTCCTGGTTCCACTGCGATTGCCCGTGGCGGACGAGAACGAGTCTTCCCATGTCAGGCCTCCTTCCGGTCCGCGAGCATCTCGCGGACGGCGCGGCGAAATTCCTCGAGCATGACCGGCTTCGGCACGAAGCGCGAGCCGGCGGAATCGGACACCTCGCTCATGATCTGCGCGGGGTCGGCTTCGCCGCTCATGAACAGGATCGGGGTGTTCTTCGTGGCGTTGTTGCGCCGAAAGGACTCGAACAGGTGGGAGCCGGTGTCGCCCGGCATGTGATAGTCGAGGATGATCAGGTCGGGCTTGGCCTTGCGGGCCATCTGCATGCCTTCGGCCGGCCCGCACGCCGACGAGACCTCGTGGCGCTCGTGCTTGAGGATCTCGGTCAGGATGGAGACGATGTCGTGATCGTCGTCGATGATGAGGACGCGGGCCATGCGGCCGATGATAGCTTTTTCCTAGACGCGGCGGGAACCGCCGCGCTCCGGCGGGGCGTAGGCGCGGGCGAGGTCGGTGCCGCGGCGGCGCACGCCCGCCTTGCCGGCCTTCATCATGAACATCGCGGCGTCGGCCGCGCGGACGAACGCGGAGGCGTCCCCGGACGCGGGGAGCTGGGCCACGCCCCAGCTCGCGGTGACGCCCTCCTTGGCCAGCGGCTCGGCGGCCTTGACGATGCGGCGCGCGACGCGCGCGCCTCTCGCGGCGGTCGTGCCCGGCAGGAGCAGCACGAACTCGTCGCCGCCGTAGCGGAAGCAGAGGTCCACTTCGCGGCGCACGCTGTCGCCGACGGCGCCGGCGAAGGCCTTGAGGATGCGGTCGCCCGCGAGGTGCCCCAGCCTGTCGTTGACCTGCTTGAAGCCGTCGAGGTCGAATACGACCATCGACAGCGGGTCGCCCTGGCGGCGCGCGCGCGCGGCCTCCTCGCGCAGGCGCTCGTGGAAGTGGCGCTGGTTGTAGAGGCCGGTCAGGTCGTCGGTGCGGGTCATCTCGCGCAGGCGGCGCTCGAGCTCCACGCGGTCGCTGATGTCCTTGGCGATGCCGAGCGTGCCGATCACGCGGCCGCGGGGGTCCTTAAGATAGGAGAGCGACATGCTGACGTGGAGCACCCGGTCTCCGGCGGCCTTCACGCGCATCTCGTGGTTGTGCACCCGGCCGTCGGAGCTTTTGCGAAGAAGGCGCATCAGTTGCTTGGCGGCGGCGCGGCCCTCGACGTAGAAGTCGTGGGCGGGGCGGCCGGCGGTCGCGTCCGCGGTGCGACCGAGCATGGCCTCGGCGCCCGGCGAAAAATAGATCACCCGGCCCGTGACGTCCGTGGTGCAGATCAGGTCGCCGGAGGAGGCCACGATGGCCTCGAAATACTCCTTGACCCGGATGAAGTCGGTCGAAAGCGCTATCAGCGGCCCCGGAGGGCGCTGGGTGATGAGGGGCATATCACCAATTTAGCCCGATCGCGGGGCCGGCGACAGGGGCGGAGGTCCCGACGGGGAAGGGGCCTAAAGACCCAGGGCTTCAACGCGCGCCGTCCTGCCTTGCGTCAGGGGGACTTTTTGCGGCGCTCGAGGGCGGCGAAGGTGCGCTCGATCTTGGCCTTGAGCGCCTCGAGATCGATCGGCTTGACCATGTAGTCCACCGCGCCGAACAGGAGGGCGTCGTTGAGCGTGCCCGCGTCGGCGAGGCCGGAGATCACGATGATCGGGATGCTCGAGGTCTTGGCGTCGGCGCGCAGTTCGCGCGTGAAGCTGATGCCGTCCTGCTCGGGCATCATGATGTCCATGAGGATGATGTCGGGGCGGCGCTTGGCCAGGGCCTCGCGGGCTTTCGCCGCGCTGGGCGCGCACTCCACGTCGTAGCCGCTCAGGCGCAGGGCCTCGTTGTAGAACTCGCAGATGGACGCGTCGTCGTCGATCGCGAGGACGCGCTTCTTATCGCTTCCCATGGGCGGGCTCAGTATAACCGCCTTCCACCCAGCTGTCCAGGCTCCAGCGGGCCGGGGCTGATTTCCACGCCGACCAGCAGAGAGCGGCCAGTCCCAGGTCGAGCAGGAGGGCCTGGAGCGGCGTGAAGTGCGCCGCGTCGCCGAAGCAGCCGCAGTTGGGAAGCGGGATGCCCCTGAGGAGGGCGGAGAGAAGCGCGAGGAGAAAAGCGGCGAACAGCGCGCCGGCGCCGGCCGCGGCCGCGCGCAGGCGCAGGCCGAGGATCAGCGACCAGCCGAGAAGTATCTCGACCCAGGGCAGGAAGGCGGCGGCGGTCAGGACCATGTCCCGGGGCATGACGTCGTAGGAGCCGATGATGATCGCGAATTCCTCGGCCGGCCCCGCCGCCTTCGTGGCGCCGGCGTAGACGAGGACCGCGCCGACGAGCGCGCGCGCGACGAGGCCGAGGGGCGGAGGGATGCGCGCCTTCATTTTTTCAGCTCCTTCTCGACCCAGGGCGCGCCGCGCTCGGAGAGCTGCAGCGCGGCGACGAAGCGCTTGCCGTTGATGAAGAAGGTCGGCGTTCCTCCGACCCAGGCGTTGCGGCCGTCCTGGTAGTCGGCGCCGACGGCCGCGTCGACGGCCGGGTCTTGGCGGCAGGCCAGCCACGCGGCGGAATCGAGGCCGAGCTTCTTGGCATAGGAAGCCAGGCGCTCATCGGATTTTCCGCTTGCCCACTCCGCCTGGCGCTCGTAGAGCTCATGATGGAACTCCCAGAACTTGCCCTGCTTGCCGGCGCATTCGGCGGCGATCGCGGCGGGCCGCGCCCAGCGGTGCATGCGTTCGAGCGGGAAGTGCTTGAAGACCAGGCGGACCTTTCCGTCATGGAGCTTCAGAATGGCGCGCAGCGGCGCCTCGGCGACGCGGCAGGCGGGGCACTCGAAATCGGAGAACTCGACGATGGTCACCTTGGCGTCCGCGGGGCCGAGCGTGCGGTAGGCGGGCGCGCGCGGCGAGAAGGGCTTGCGGCTGCCGCGCGCGGCGTAGAACGAGCCCGCGCTCGCGGCGACCACGAGCGCGGCGGAGGCGATCAGTCGGGGAAGCCGGTCCATGTCGAACGAAATCATAGAAAATAAAGCGCCCCCTCCGCCGCGCGGGCGAAGGGGGCGCTTTGTAATTTCGAAGAACCGTCAGCGAACGAGCTTGACGGCGTTGGGCAGGCCGGCGCCTTGTCCGATGTCCGGCACGCCGGGAAGCTTGGTCGAGGCGGCTCGAAGGGCGGCCCGCGCCTGCTCGGGCGTGGCGCCCTTGTGGGTCGCGACGTAGAGCGCCGCCAGGCCGGATACGTGCGGCGTGGACATCGAGGTTCCCGACAGCGTGTCGTAGCCGCCTTCCATGTACGTGGATTTGACGTCCACGCCGGGAGCGATGAGCGCGACCGACGGGCCGCGGCTGGAGAACGACGCGAGCTTGTCCTTCGCGTTGGAGGCCGCGATGGCGATCGCGCCCGGATACGCGGCCGGGTAGCCCACTGAGCCGCCGGAGTTGCCCGCGGCCGCGATGAGGATCACTCCGGCCTTGCGCATCGCCTCGACCGCGTCGGCCAGGGCCTGATTGCCCTGGTTCGCCCCGAGGCTCATGCTGGCGACCTCCATCTTGTTCTCCACGGCCCACAGCATGCCGGCGATCACGTCGTCGAAGGTGCCCGAGCCGTTCGCATCGAGGACCTTCACGCCGTATAGGTCGACCTGAGGCGCCACGCCGACGACGCCCTTATCGTCGTCCTTGGCGGCGATCGTGCCCGAGACGTGCGTGCCGTGGCCGTTGTCGTCGTTGAAGGTCGCCGCGGTCGAGATGGAGTTCCAGCCGCCCTTGATGACGCCCGCGAGCTCGGGGTGCGTCATGTCGATGCCGGTGTCGATGACGACCAGCTTGACGCCCTTGCCGCGCGAGGTCGCCCAAGCGGCGGGCGCCTTGACGCGGGCGATGCCCCACGGCGTCTCCTGCTTGCCCGGGGCGGCCGGCTTGAACTTCTCCGCGGAGTGCCTCTGCTTCAAAGCCTCGATGCCCTTGAGGAGCGCGCTCGCCGAGGGCGGAGCGAAGTCAACGCCCCGCGCGTCGGCCATCAGCAGCCAGTTGATCTTCGGGTCCGGATCCACGCGCTTGACCTCGGGCAGGGCGCGGAGCTTCGTCTCCGCGGCCGCGACCTGCGAGGGGTGCTCGATGACGACCGCGTGGATCAGCGGCAACTCGCGCACGACGGCTCCGCCGGCGGCCGCGGCCAGCGCCACGCGCTGGGCCGGGCTCGTGCCCGGTTGGAATACGACGATGCGCCGCTCCGCGGCCGACGCGGCCGAGCCGGCGACCAGGAGCGACAGAGCCAGCGACTTGACGACAGATCCTCGTACCATAGATACCCCCCCAGGAACGGCTCCCGCAACCCCTCGCGGCGTCCGACCGGAAACCATATAACATATTTCCGAGCCGCAAGTCCTATGGTTATTCTGGGCCCTTGGACCTAGGTTATCCACAATGGGGATAACCTGTGGACAAGCCCGAAACCCCGTCGGAGAGCTCCGTGGGACCGGAATCGGGTGGAGGGGCGGCCGTTAGGGCAGGTGGACCTGGGGGCCGTAGGCGACGACCATGACCTGGACGGGGCCCTTGCCGGCGTTGACGGTCAGGAAGCCGTTGTAGGCCTCGACCTGGGCGCCGGAGACCGCGGTGTCGACGGTGACCGCCAGGCCTTCGGCCGGGCGAATCTCCTTGATCTTGAACTCGGCGCTGCGCGTCAGGCACTTGCCGTAGAATCTCACGAAGTCGTCGCCGCTGCGGACGTCGCGAACGACGGTCGGGAGCATGCAGCCATCGATCGCCTTCTGCAGCGCGCTGGCCGCCGCGGGGGGAACCTCGTCCTTCGTCAGGACCCGCGTCAGGTGGCCGAGCAGGCGGCCCTGGCGGCGCGAGATCGAGGCGACCAGCTCACGATGGGCCTTCGAGCCCGCGGTCATGCCGGTTTTGATGAGCAGGCCGGCTTTGCCGGAGCGGCCGCTTTGCGGGACGGAGAGGAAGCCCGGCTCGGCGACGGCGCTCACCCCATACTTCTTGGCGACGGCATCCATGCAGGGCTTGAGGAGCCGGGCGGCCTCGTCCAGGCCGAACGGGCGGATCGTCCGGACGTCGAGGACGCCGCATGCGCCGACGCCGGCGAAGGCGTCCTCCGAGGCGAACGGGCGCAGGGAATCGACGACCTGGATCTCGAAAGATTGGGCGCGGAGCGTCGCTGCGGAGGCGAGTGCGGCGAGGATTAGGAGGATCTTCTTCATGGCCCTATGTTGCCCAAAAGGCCTATGCGAGACGTAGGACTTCAGTCAACCGGCGGGTTTGATCTGGATCAAGCCCGCCGGGAGGCGCGGGATTAGAACTTGACGGCGGGCGCCTTCGCGGCCTCGGGCGCCGCGGCGAAATAGGGGCGCTCCTTGAAGCCGCCGAAGCCCGCGACGAGCGAGCCGGGGAAGCGCTTGATCGCGGTGTTGTAGGCTCGCGCCGCGTCGTTGAAATCCATGCGCGCGACGGCCACGCGGTTCTCGGTGCCCTCGAGCTGGACCTGCAGGTCGCGGAAGCCCTGCGTGCTCTTGAGCTCGGGGTATCTCTCGGCGACGACCAGCAGGCGCGAGAGCGCCGAGGACAGGCCTCCTTGCGCCTCCTCGAATTTCTTGAACGCGGCGGGGTCCTCGAGCACGTCCTTGCCGAGCGCGACCCGGCCGACTTGGGCGCGCGCCTCGACGACGGCGGCCAGCGTGTCCTTCTCGAATTTGGACGAGCCTTTCACGGTCTCGACGAGGCTCGGCACGAGGTCCGCGCGGCGCTGGTACTGGTTCTCGACCTGCGACCAGGCCGCGCTCACGGCTTCATTCCCGCCCACGATCCCGTTGTAGGCGCCGACCGCCCAGAGGGCGGCGGCGAGGACGGCGAGGGCGGCGGCTCCGATGATCTTCATGCCGCGATTATATATCACTTCCAGCCGCCGCAGCGCTTCGAGACCCACTGATACAATTCCGGCTTGTCGAGCTCGGCATGGGAGCTCGCGAGATTTTCCTTGTATCGGTCATAGATGGGGGCCACGACCTTCTTGATTTTCGCGTTGAGCGCGGCCTCGGCCGAGGCGCGGTCGGCGGCCTCGTGCGGGTTGCCGCGCGCGGGCAGCCACTTGGCGGCGGTCAGCGCCCCGGCGATTTCCTCGGCGGCCGCCTTCAGATGCTCGTTGTGCGCGCGCTCGTGCTCGCGCTCGTGGTCCAGCACGGTCAGGTACTCGCAGGAACCCTCGGGGTACTCTCGCGGCACGAAGATCTGGATCGAGGCGGGCGTCAGGTCCACGCTCACTTCCTCGAACCAGACGCAGGTCCGGCCGCGCGATGTTTTGGCGTTCACGATGGTGCGGAAAGAGAGTCGATGCTCGACCGCGGTCAGTCCCTGCGCCTTGCAGGGGCCGGCCAAGCCGCCCGATTCGACCGCGAGCGCGGCCAGGTCGAGGTCGCGGCGCAGCACGGCGGGGGGCGCGTCCGCGCGCACGCGGACGACTTGGGAGCGGTCGAATCCAGGGTCATGAGGGCAGGCGGCGTTCGTTCCGGATTCTTCGCGGCCGCAGCCGCCCATGAAGAGGAGGAGAACGACCGCGGCGATGCGTGGACTCAACGGCGCGATTCTAGCATGTCGTTCCACGCGGCGGGCATATGCCTTCCACTGTACACGTGTACACTGGCCCGAACGTCCCGATTGTTTCTGGGCCCAACGACCCTTTTAGAGAAGCTGTTTCCCCTTTAAAATCAAATACGAGAGCCGCTGGGTGGCGGCTGTTCAAGGAGTGTGTTATGAATCATAAGACTCTGATCGCCGGGCTTCTTTTGGCGGCGTCTTCCGGTCTCGCGCAGGCTCAATCGGACGGCGCCGGTCGGGACGTTCGGGCCGACATCGATCGCCGCATCGCGGTCGCTCAGGACAAGATCGCGAAGGCCCAGACAATACCCGTGGAAATCGCCGGGGTTCTCATCCTGGCGGACTTGGGAAGCGCGATGGCGAATCCGTCTCAGGTCGAAGTCAAGCGAATGCTGTTCGAGAAGTGGGTGGTCCTCGTTAATAAATACGCCCAAGAGAAGGGGCTTGAGGCCAAGGCGAGATATGAGGCGATTTTCGCCTCCGCTCGAGATCGTCGGCAAATCGAAATCGCCGAATCCGTCAACTCGCGCCTGATGGAATTGACCGGCAAGGAGAGAGACGACACTCGAGCCGACGAAATTTATGTCGGCAAGGAGGGTTCACCGACCCGCGCCGATCAGCAGGAACTGGTCGATCGAAAACTCTCATTTTATAGGGAGCAAGTCCGCACTCTATTGGACGTAAAGGGCTTGCTGCAAAAGTGAATTCGTCGTCGTGCATGCCATAAATCGCCCCCCGAAGGCGATAAGCTCCCTCGCCCCGGCCCGCATCGGCGCTCTGCGCGCGAGAGCAGGAATGATAGACTCTCCGCGGTGAAGCGGAATTCCAAGCTCCGGCGCGGCCTGCCCGTCAGGGTCTTCAGGCTCGACAACGGCCTGACCGTCGTCGTCCAGGAGGACCGCTCCGCCCCGCTGACGGCCGTCTCCATCACCTACAAGGTCGGCTCGCTCGATGAGGAGAGGGGCCGCGCCGGCTTCGCGCATCTCTTCGAACACCTGATGTTCCAGGGCACGGCGAACCTCGCTCCGAACGAGGTTTCCCGCCTCGTCGAGTCGCACGGCGGCGTGGACAACGCCTACACGATGAAGACCAACACGACCTATCACGAGGTCGTGCCGTCGAACGCGCTCGAATCCGTCCTGTGGGCCGAGGCCGACCGCATGCGCGGCCTGCTGATCTCGGAGCGCGAGCTGGCCGTCGAGAAGCAGGTCGTCCTGGAGGAGCTGCGCCAGACCTATCTCAACCAGCCCTATCGCCGCGCCACCGACGCGATCATGAGCGCGCTGGCCTTCACGCGCTGGGAGACCGCCCACCCCACGATCGGCGAGGCCGAGGACATTCGCGCGGCTTCTCTCGATGACGTCAGGGCGTTCTACGACCGCCACTACGCGCCCAATAACGCCGTGCTCGCCGTGGTCGGTGACGCGTCGGCCGCCGAGGTCCGCCGGCTCGTCAAGCGTCTGTTCGGTCCGATCCCGCGCCGGGCGCGGCCGCGGGCGGCTCCTCTGGATGAGCCGCGCTTGCAGGGCGAGCGGGTCGAGACCGTGAGGGACCACCTCGCGAAGACGCCGCTGACCGTGGTGGGCTGGCATGCGCCCGCGCGCGGCTGCCGCGATTGGTGGGCCCTGACGGCGGTGATGACGATCCTCGGCGGCGGCGATGACAGCCCGCTGCATGAGAAGCTCGTCAAGGACGACCGTCTGGCCGTTTCCGTGGGCGGTCACATTCCCTACTGGTCGAGCCATGTCGCCGCGCGCGGCCCGGACCTGCTCGCGATCTTCATCTCCGGCCGCCTCGGCGTGAGCCGCAAAGCCGTGACGGACAGTCTCGACAAGGTGCTTGACCGCTTCCGCCGGACGGGCCCGAAGGACGACGAGCTCGCGCGCGCCAAGACGCAGATCGAGCGCTCCTGGCTCGAGGGCCAGCAGTCTTTGGCCGACCGCGCCCAGACCTTGAGTTCGTACGTGGCGCTCGTCGGCGACCCGGCCGGGTTTTGGAAGGACCTCGATTCGCTGCTCGGGATATCCCGCCGCGACTGCGTGCGGGCCGCGCGCCGCTGGCTTGGCTCGCGCGGCCGCGTCGTGCTTCAGGTCGAGCCCGGAGAGCCCGTCGACCCGGCGCCCGAGCTCACGGCGCCCGCGATGCCTTCCGAGGCGCCGCGCAAGCCCGGCTTGGCGCCGCCGCCGCCCGGTCCCACCCGCTTCGCTCGTCCCCCGGACATCTCCAAGCTGTCGTTGTCGAGCGGCCTGACCGTCTGGCTCGCCCGCGACAGGCGCCTGCCCCTGGTCGAGGCGCGCCTCGCCCTGAAGGCGGGCCGGGCGCACGAAGGCCCCGGGCAGGAAGCCCTGGCGCAGGCGTCCGAGGAGCTTTTGCTCAAGGGCCGCGAGGGCGAGGACGCGGCCGCCGTCGCGCGCGCCTACTCCGCGCTCGGCTGGTCGCTCGGCGCTTCGTGCGAATCGGAATGGCTCAAGCTGTCGGCCGCGGGCTTGTCTCGCAACCTGAACCCGTTCCTCGACCAGCTCGCCAAGACCTTGAACTCGGCCGACTACCCGGAGGGGGAGGTCGAGTTGTGGCGCGAGAACGCGCTCGAGGAGCTGATCTCGCGCCGCGCACAGCCGCATTTTCTCTCCGAGGAGCGGCTGAGGGCCGAGCTCTTTCCAGGCCATCCTTACGGCCGCGGAGCGGCCGATGAGAAAACAATCGCCGCGGTCGATTCGGCGCGCATGCGCGCCTTTCACGCCGCGCGCTTGCGTCCGAACGGCGGACACCTGGTCCTCGTCGGCGACTTCGACCCGGACAAGACGGGCCGCGCGCTCGAGCGCGCGCTGTCGTCGTGGAAGGCGGGCCCAGTAGCGCCCGAGGCGCCGCCCCTGCCCGACGCGGGCGCCGCGCGCACGATCATCGTGGATCGGCCCGGGTCCGCGCAGGCCAGCCTCGTCATGGCGCTGACGGCCGCCGCCGGCCCGAAGGATCCCGACTACATGTCGCTCATCCTGGCCAATCACGTCCTCGGGGGAACCGCGAACTCGCGGCTGTTCGAGAACCTGCGCACGCGCCGCGGCTACACCTACGGCGCGTACTCCTCGATCGAGCTCTACGGCCGCGGCGTCGTCTGGTCGGCCTCGGCCGACTGCCGCACGGAGGTCGCGCGGCCGGCGCTCGATGAGATGCTCGCCGAGATCCGAGGACTCCGGGCCCGGGAGGTTTCGGCGTCGGCCCTGGATAATTCGCGGCGCCACCTGCGCGGCCTGTTCCTGATGCGCCTGTCGTCGCTCGACCGCATCACGGGCTACATGTCGTCGGTCGTCGAGAGCGGCCGCGATCCCCGCGAGGCCATCGCGCAGTACGAGGCGCGCCTGGCCGAGGCCACGCCTGCCTCCGCGCTGGCCGCCGTGCGCTCCCGCCTGGACCTCGACAAGCTCGTCACGGTCGTCGTCGGCGACGAGACCGCTCTCAAGCCCGCCCTGGCGCGCTGACGGGCTTTAAGGCGCCCGGCACCACAGTCCGTCCTCGAGCTTCCAGGTTTGCGGCGAATCGCGTCCGCCGTTTCCGCGCGCGACGACCTTGGCGACGCCGTCCTCGATTTTCGACGAGACGATCTTCGCCGCCGTCTGGAGGCGCCCGTCGTCGGCGGCCTTCTTCATGGCCGCCGCGTAGACGCCGCGGCGCCCGTTGTAGGGCGCGGCCTCGCGCGCGTCCTTGCAGAGGCAGGTGTCGTAGTGGTCGCCGTAGGCGCCCTGCGCCAGGAGCTGCGCGCAGAAATCGAATTGCTCGTGGACCTGGCCGAGGGCGATCTTGCCGCTCTCGGCGGACTGGAGGGCCTCGTCCTCGATGCCGGGCGTCGGCGTCGATCTTCCGGTTCCGGCGGGCTCGAGGGGGTCTTGGCCGGGAGCCGGCGCCGGCATCCCCTCTTCCGGAGGGCGCGGCTCGCGGACTTGCGGCGCGGCCGCGCGGCCGCTCGCGCTGACCGGGCGTTCGGAGCCGAAGCCCGGCAGTAAAAGCGGCCTAGGCTTCGCGCCCGGGGGCTGGACGTTCGCCGGCGGGATGGACTCGACCGCCTTCGCGGCGGAGTCGGCGGCGGCGTCCGCCGAGGATTGGGTCGCGTCGCTCAGCAAGGCGTCCAGGACGGGATTTTTCTCATCCGCGCTCGCTTTTTCCTGGCGCGCCTGAACCTTGGCGGCCCGTTTGCCCGTGACTTTCGGGCGGGCGCGTTTCGGCTTGAGCGCCGTAGCTGAGGGCTCGAGGAGGGGCGTCTCCGATTTTTTCGGCCTTTTCTTCGCCTTGCGCGCCTTCGGAGCCGGGATCGCCGCCGTCGGGGACGCGGGAGCCGGAGGCGCCGAGGGAGGAGGGGCAGAAACGAGGGGAGGCGGGGTCGTGATCGTTTCCGGCGGAGGCGTCCGGGCCGGGAGAGCGGAGCCGATGACGGCCTCGGCCGAGCCGCTTCCGCGGAGCTTGACATAGGCGAGGCCGGCGGCGGCGAGGGCGAGACCCGCGAGGACGACCGGCACGACCGGACGCTTCCGGCCGACGGGGGGCGCGGCCGCCGGCGCGGGGTCGGGCGTGAGCGAGGGGGACGGGGGAAAATACGACGCGGCCGGCGCCGTCTCCTCAAGAGCGCCGAGCCGGCCCATCCGTCCGGGCGGCCGCGGCGTGGGTTCGGGCCGAGACATCGGCGCGGGTTCGGCCGGGTAAGAGATCATCGGGTCCAGGTGCTTGAACGGGTCGGGGGGCGGCGCGGCCGCCGGGGGCGGGGGCTCCTCGGCGCGGCCGTCCATGCGCGCGCTGCATGCGTTGCAGAAGCGCGCCTCCTCGAGGTTGGCGTGAGCGCAGCGCGGACACGGAACGGTTTTCGCGGCCGGCGCGGGTTTGGGCGCTGCCGCCGGGGC
>JACQJQ010000156.1 GCA_016204945.1 Elusimicrobiota bacterium | reverse complement strand
GGAGTAGGCAGCGTCTCGGCCATGAGGATGGGGCGCATCTGGTTGGCCTCGAGCACCTTGGCGATTTCGCGCGCGAACGCGTCGGACTGGAAGCGCCGATCGTAGCCGACGATCATCGGGCCGGAGAGCGGGCCGCGCTTATTCTTGTACTTGATCCGCTCCTCCTTGACGTAGTCGGCGATCGCCTGGGCGACGCGCCGGCAGTTTTGGAACGTGAAGTCGCGAGCGATCACGCCGCGCCAGCCGTCGGTTCCGAACTTGATCGGGTCCGCCATGTTATTGACCTCTCCGTCCGTAGTCGTCCTGCAGGCGTACGACGTCCCATACTTCGGGCGTCGACACCTCGACGAGGGTGACGCGCCCTCGTGGCGCCTCAAAGCGGTGTATCGTCTTCGGCGGGATCGTGAAGGCCGCGCCGGGCCCGACGGACCTCGTCTTTTTCCCCAACCGAAGCTTCAGCCGGCCCCTCAGCACCAGCAGGCTTTCGTGCTTGCGGCGGTGAAACTGAAGGCTCAGGCGGTGCCCCTTCTCGATGACGAGTATCTTGCCCACGTATTTCTTCGCGCGCGCGAAGACCAACTCGCGGCCCCACGGCTTGCGCACACGCTCGACGCGGCTCAAAGTCATAGCTGGCTGTAGTCCCCGACCGAGGAGCCGCCCGCGAGGGCCGTTCCGGGCCCCAGCACCGTATGGGTGCCGACGCGGGCGCCGGGCCCGACGACGCAGCGCTCCAGACGCGCGCCGTCTCCGATGAAGGCGCCGTCGAGCACGACGCAGTCCGAGAGCTGGGCGCCGCGACCGATCCGGACCGAGGCGCCCAGGCTCACCGAGCCGGAAAAACGCGCGAACGGGGCGATCTTGGTCCCCGCGCCGGTCGTGACGCGCGCGTCGTCGGCGTTTTTAAGAGCCCTCGCGCGGGGCCCCGGCTTGAACGGGGCGCGGCCCTGAAGCAGGTCCAGGTGCACCTGCAGGTACGCCTCGACCGAGCCGATATCGATCCAGTATCCGGGCGCCACGTAGCCGGCGATGCGCGCGCCGGCCGCCAGACGCTCGGGGAAAAGGCCGCGCTCCACCGAGTACGGCTTGCCCGGCGGGATATGGGCGAACACGGAGGGCTCGAACAGGTAGGCCCCGGCGTTGATCGCATTGGTCACGACCTCGTCCCAGGACGGCTTCTCGAGAAAACGGCGGACCATGCCCTTCTCGTCGGTGAGCACGAGGCCGTACTGGGTCGGATCCTTCACTCGGGTCAGCGCGATGGAGATCTCCGCGCGCCGGGCGCGGTGGAACTTCAAGAACGCCCCCGGGTCGAAGGCGTTGAGCACGTCGCCGTTGAGCACGAGAGTCGTCCCGCGCAGCAGCGATTCGGCGTTCTTGATCGCGCCGCCCGTGCCCAGGGGGATGCGCTCGCGCGCGTAGGAGATCCGCAGCCCCAGGCGTCGGCCGTTTCCGAACACGCGCCGGAAGGTCTCCGCGCGGTAGGAGGTGCAGAGCACCACTTCGCGGACCCCGTGACGGCTCAGGACCTGGAATTGATATTCAAGGAACGGACGATTCAGCACGGGCAGGAGCGGCTTGGGCGTCGCCAAGGTGAAGGGGCGCAGCCGGGTGCCCATGCCTCCGATGAGGATGACCGCTCGCATGAGGCGGGATTCTACAAAAATAGAGGGCGTGTAATTTATTATGATGAGCGCGCCCCCGCTATGGCTTCGAACCTTTATGTTCAGCCGCCCCAGGCGTCGAACCGGAAAGCCCTCGTTTTCGGCCTATTGGGGCTCGCGCTTTTCCTGGCCGTCGAGGCCCTTCTGCTTCGTTCCTACAACCGCGCGGATACCCGGCCCCCGTCCTGGGATCAGTCGATCCACTTGGAGATCGCGCTCGACTATCGGGACGCCCTGAGGGAAGGCCGTCTTGCCGACGCTTGGCATCTGGCGCCGAAGCCCGGGATGCCGCCGTTCCCGCCGCTCTACCATCTTTTCCTCACGCGCGCCTACGCGTCGCCCGATCCGGCCCACGCGGCCCTCTGGGTCAACTGGTTCTACCTGGCGCTCCTCGCCGTCTCGATCTTCGGCCTCTCCTGGCGCTTCCGTCCCGACGCGACCGCGCTTGCCGCCGTTCTCCTCTTCGCGGCCTCGCCCGCGATTCAAGACCTGCTGACGACCCAGCTCGTGGACCTGCCGATGGTCGCGCTCGCCGCCGCGGCCTACTGGGCGCTGCTCGCCTGCGATGAGTTCACGCGCTGGCTGCCGGCCCTGGCGTTCGGCGTTTTGCATGCCGCGGGCATGCTCCATAAATGGTCCTTCTTCAGCTACATGCTGCCGGCCTACTTCGTCGCGCTCGCTTCTTTCCGCGACAAGCGCTCCACGATCATCATGCTCTTTTCCGCGGTTCTCTCCGCGGCGCTGAGCGCTCCGTGGTACGCGGCTCATATCGCGCTCCTTCCGCCCCGTCTCGTGCAGGCGTCCACCGACTTCGCGATCTCGGCGTGGACTCCGGGCGCCTGGCTGGCCTACTTCCAGCAGGCCTCGGACTCCATCGGGCCCCTCGTGTGGCTGCTCGGCGCGGTCGGCCTGCTCGCCCCCCAATATAAGCGCAATCGAGAGCAGGGCTGGGTTCTGCTCGCCTGGTTCGCGACCAGCTACGTTTTTTGGACGATCGTGCCGAATCGGCAGCTGCGGTTCCTGATGCCCGGCCTCGTGCCGATCGGCGTCGCGTTCTGCTCGACCTGGCCCAAGTCCCTGACCTGGGGCGCGGCGGCCCTCCAGCTGCTGGTGATGCTCAACTTCTTCGGCGGGTGGGTCGGTCCGGTCAGGCTCGACCTGCCTTTCTACACGCTTCAATTTTTCGAGAACAGGCCGCCGGCGAGGCAGGACTGGAAGACCGAGGAGATCCTCCGCCGCATCGAGGCCGAGCGCGACCCGGCGGCGCCCATCAGCAACGTGACGCTCGTCGCCAACGACGCCTACTTCAACGCGCCCACTTTTCATTGGACGCAGCGCCGCTTGGGCCTCGAGCACGCGCGCATGCGCGGGGTCAACCGCCGGCTCTGCGAGTTCTCGGAGTTCGTCCTCCTCAAGGACCCGAAGGTCGGGCCGTCGACCGTGATCTCGGGCTTGCCCGAGGCGTCGGCGGAGATCCGCGATCCGAGGGGCTGGTTCGGCCGGGCCTACGAAGAGATCGCGCGCTGGACGCTTCCCGACTCGAACAACGCGATCCTCTATCGCCAGCGGCGCGGCCTGAAGAAGCCGTACGCGGGCAAGTCGCTCATCTACCAGCACTACACGGCGGGCAAGGTCGTCATCCGCGACCTCAAGGCGAATTTCGGCCCCTGGGATCCTCAAAAATCGGCGTACAAGACCGTCGGACTCGATGTCGGCCAGTTCGATATTCGGGGCCTCGTCATCAAAGGGGCGAATTTCGATCTTCTGGGGGTCGGCTTCATGCCGATGACGCGGGAGGGCGCGGACGACTGGACCGATATCCGCCTGCTGCGGTTGGAGAAATTGCGGATCAAATCGCTCGATGTCGGAGCCGAGGAGCTGAAGTCTTTTCTCTCGCTTCGCGTGAAGGGCCTATCCGTCGAAGAACTGTCGCTCGACAAGACCGTGCGCATCGCGGGCACGTACAACGGCAAGGGGGTCGCGGCCGAGGCGGGCCTGCGGCTGCTCGACGGGCCGCGGCGGCTGAAGATCGACATCGTGTCCGTGCGCCTCGGGGGCCTGGACGTTCCCCTCTCGACATTCCGGGAGATCAAGGAGCTCACGATCCCCTTGTATCCGAATCCGGAGACGCCTTTCGCCATCGAGCTGCCCGGGCTGACGATCGCCGGCGGGCGCCTGACGATCCCCTAGCGGCGGCCGAGGGGAAAGATGACGAGCCGGCCGTCGTCCCACGCGGGCTTGCCGCGCGCGCGCAGGCGCCTCCACAGGGCGCCGTCCGGCTCGGCGAACAATCCCCGCTTTTCGGACGCCAGGAAACGCGCGCCTTTCGCGGCGTACTCGTCGACGGTCGCGGCGGCCGTCTCGGGGCGCATGTCGAACTCGCTCGACCAGCCGCGCCGGTCGAGGTAATAGAGCAGGACCGAGGAGGCCTGGCAGTTGGTCAGGAACAGGTCGCTGGGGGCGCTGACGGCCGCGGCGGCGCGCCCGGCCCCCTCCAGGTACTCGAAACCCTGCCGGTACCAGCGGCGGATGCGCAGGGCCGAGTGCGCGGGAATCGAGACGAGGAGCAGGGCCACGCCGGCGAGCGCGAAAGCGCGGCGACTTGGCGGCGCGGCGGCGGCTTTCTCGCGCAGGCGCGCGGCGCCGACGCCGATGAGGCCGGCCGCGACGGGAACGAGAGGCAGGGCGGTGTACTCGTGGTAGTGAGAGTAGCCCGACATCGCGAACAGATGCAGCGCGACGCCGCCCAGCCAAGAGAGCCAGAAGACATCGCGCTTTCCGGACAGGACCTCGCGCGCCCCGACCGCGAAGAGGACGAGGCCGCCGTAGGTCGTCACAAGCTCGGGGAAGCGGGAGAAAATTTGGAACTGGATGAAGTAGGGCAGGCGATCGTAGGAGAGGAGGCTGGTGTACTCGTTGGCGTGAGTCGGCACCACGTACACGCCGCCGCGCGCGTGGAGATACCAGGCGATCACGCCGCCCATCGACAGGAGCCCCGCGGCGTGCATGCGCCAATCAAGGAAAGCCCGGCGCCCGAGCCGGCGCCAGGTCAGACCCGCGAGAGGAGCGAGGAGATGGACGTAGGGAAGCTTGAGGCCGACCGCGACGAAGGCGCAGAGGACGGCGCCGGCCCAGGGTCCCCAGGGGCGTCCGGGCCCGAGCGAGCGGCTCCAGAGGACGAGCGCGCCGATCAGCGCGAGGAGCGCCGTCGCCTCGGGCTGGACGGTGCGGCCGAAGTAGACCTCGATCGGCAGGAGGGAGAAGACGGACGCCCCCCAGAAAGCGGCCTCGAGGCCGAATTCCTCCTCGAACAGGAGGAAGAGAAGCAGCGCGGTGAGCAGGGAGGCGGCGGCGGAGACGAGGCGGCCCCATTTTTCGCCCAGTCCGGCGATCGGCCACAGCTTGCCGTAGACCCACATGTAGACCGGGAGTTCCGTCGCGGCCAGGCGATCGGACGGGCCGTCCCAGTCGATGCGCGGTTCATGGAGGGGGCTCGCGTTGCGCCAGTAGCCCCGCGCGATCGAGGCGGTGTTGACCTGGCGATGGTAGTGGTAGTCGAGAAGGGGGGCGGTGAGGCCCTTGGCGTGGGCGAGGATGGAGAGGAAAGCGACGACGGCCAGGCAGCGGCCGCGCCCCGTCATTCCTTGAACGCGTACATCTCGAAGGTCCCGCCCGATTTGAACAGGGCCTCGAGGCCGGTCGCGACGACGACGAAGGGAACCAGGAGGGGGAGAAGGAGGACATGGGCGGCGGTCTGGAACGGGTAGCGCAGGGCCGTATCGGTGCGCGCCGTCGAGTTTTTGAGAAGGGAGTAAAGGAGGTTGAAGCGGAAGCCGGCGGCGTTGAGGACGGACTGGAGAAGGCCGTACGGATTCTGCTCGAAGCTGTAGTGGTCGAGCTGGACCACGCGAAAGCGATGGCGCTGGAGGAGCGCGTCGAGCGACCAGACCGTGAAGTGAAAGTAGTGGCGCGGCGCGTCGATATGGAACCAGAAGCGCCCGAACAGGCGGGCTTGCCAGCTGCCGTAGTTGGGCACGGCGATCCAGAGGACGCCGCCGGGCTTGAGCAATTCATACGCGCGCGCGATCGCGGCGACGGGATTGGCGAAGTGCTCCAGCGTGTGGCAGAAGATCACCGCGTTATAGCGGTTTTTCTCATGGGGAGAATTGAGGAAGTCGCCGGTGGCCACCTCGAGCTTGAGGACGTTGCGGGCGTGGCGGGCCGCGGTTTCGCTGAGCTCGAGGCCGTGGGCTTCGTAGCCGAGCTCGCGCATGTAGGACAGCATGAGGCCGCGGCCGCAGCCGACGTCGAGGACCGGGCCGCGGGGGACGCGGTTGTAGAGGACCGCGGCGCGGCGCCTGCGGAACCAGCGGATCAGGCGCTCGAAGAGCGGGTTGAAGCGGACGTTTTCCCTGCCGTAGTACTGTTCGGGATACCAGCGGGATATCTCGTCGCCGGGGACCGGGGGCCAGGTTCGGCCCAGGCCGCAGTCCGGGCAGGCGAGGAGCTCGAATCCCGCTTCGTTGGACGGCGCGGACGCTTCGGGTCCGTCGAAGCCGCAGGCCGGGCAGCGCGCGGGGCGCTTGTCCTGGTCGGAAAGCTCGGGTTGGAAGCGGGGCGCGGAGGTAACCACGGGGCCAAATTGTATAAAATCCAGTCATGATCGGATCGGCCCGGCTCATCGCGGCCGTCGTTTTGACGGCCGCCGGATTTTCGTCCGCCTCCGCCCTTCTTCCAGACGAGGAGAACACGATCAAGGTGTTCAAGGCGGCCTCGGCCTCGGTCGTCTACGTCACGAACGTCGCCATCGTCCAAAGCCCCTATATGGACGAGCAGGCGATCCCGCAGGGAACGGGCTCGGGGTTCGTTTGGGACCGCAAGGGGCACATCGTCACCAATTTTCACGTCGTGCGGGGGGGAGACGCCTTTCTCGTGACGCTGGCGGACCACACCCAGCTCGAGGCGAAGGTCGTCGGCTACGACCCGTCGAAGGACATCGCGGTGCTCCGGGTGGAGGAAGGGTATGAGAAGCTTCAGCCCGTGCGCGCGGCCAGGCTGGAGACGCTCCAGGTCGGGCAGAAGACGATCGCGATCGGGAATCCGTTCGGCCTGGACCATACCTTGACGACGGGCGTGATCTCGGCGCTCGGTCGCGAGGTGCGGGGCGTCATGGGCATGACGATCCGGGACATGATCCAGACCGACGCGGCGATCAACCCCGGAAACTCCGGGGGGCCCCTGCTCGACTCCGACGGCAACCTCATCGGAATGAATACGATGATCTACAGCCGCTCGGGCGGAAGCGCGGGCATCGGCTTCGCCGTTCCCGTCTCGTTCATCGCGCGCATCGTTCCGGAGCTGATCAAGCACGGCAAGGTCGTGCGTCCCGGGATGGGCGCCACCGTCCTGAGCCAGGGACAGGCTTACTACCTGATCGGCGAGCAGCCGGGAGTCGTGATCAACGAGGTCGCGCCCGGAGGCCCCGCCGCCAAGGCGGGCCTGCGCGGCCTGCGGCGCCTTCCCGGCGGGCGCGTCGCCCCGGGCGACGTCGTCGTCGGCGTCGAATCGTTCCCGGTGAGGGATTTCGACGACCTTTACAACGCGTTCGACCGCTTCAAGGCGGGCGACACGGTGAACGTGAAGGTGCGGCGCGGCGGCCGGGAGCTCTCCTTGCCGGTGAAGCTCGTCAATCTTCAGTAGCGCCGCGTCTTATTTGACGGAAGGCAGGGCCGAGATTTCGGCGTACAGGTGCACGGCCGAGGCGATCGCCTTCTTGAACATGCCCAAATGAAGGCTTTCGTTCTCGGAGTGGGGATTCGAGAGAGGATCCTCGACGCCGATGAGCAGCGCGGGCGCGCCCTTGAGCGCCTTGGCGAAGGGCCCCACGAACGGGATCGAGCCGCCGCAGCCCATGTCGACGGCCGGCTTGCCGTAGCCTTTCTCGAGGGCGGCGCGCGCCGCCGTGAAGGCGGGGGCGTCGGTGTCCGTGGTCCAAGAGGGGCTCGCGGCTTCTCCTGAAAATTCGACCTTGACGCCCCAGGGGGCATGCTTGAGAAGGTGCTTCTTGAGCTGGGCGAGCGTCTTGTTCGGATCCATGCCGGGAACGACGCGTATTCCCATGTGCGCCCACGCCGAGTCGTTGATGATGTTCGCGCAGTCCTTTTTGGAGGAGGCCTGGATCGCGTTCACGGAGAATGAGGGGAGGTACCAGTTGGAGCGCAGGATGTCCTTCGGGCTGACCATGAGCTTGGTGCCCTTGAACAGGCCGGACTGGGAGCGGAAGGTCCTTTCGCTGAGCTTGAGCGCCTTGAGGCTCGCCTCGGAAGCCTTGGCGGGCCTGCGAACGTCCTTGTAGACGCCGGGGATCGTCATGCGGCCCTTCGCGTCCGTGACGGACGCGATCATTTTCGCGAGCGCCTGCACCGGGTCGGCGACGGGGCCTCCCCACATTCCGGAATGGAGGGGGTGGTCCATCGAGCGCACGGTCACGTCGAGCGCCACGATCCCGCGCAGGGCGACGGTGATGGACGGCGTCTCGTGGTCGAAGTTTCCGGTGTCGGTGAGGACGATGGCGTCGGCCATGACCTTGGACGCGTACTTGTCGAGGAACGGGCCCAGGTTGTCGGAGCCGACCTCCTCCTCTCCCTCGATGATGACCTTCACGTTGACCGGCAGGCAGCCGCGCGTCTTGAGCCAGGAGGCGATGGCGCTCGTGTGGGCGACGGCGCCCGCCTTGTCGTCGGCGCAGCCGCGGCCGTACAGTCGGCCGTCGCGCTCCGTCGGCGCGAAGGGCGGGGACTTCCACAGCTCCTCGCGGCCCGCCGGCTGGACGTCGTGGTGCGCGTAGAGCAGCAAAGTCGGCTTGCCCGGGGCGTGCAGCCAATCGGCGTACACGTACGGGTGGGCGCCGGGAAGCCGCAGGATCTCGACGTTCTCCAGGCCGCGCGCCGCGCATAGGGCGGCGACGGCCTCGGCGGAGCGCTCGACTTCCTTCGGCTCGAAGCCCGGGAAGGAGACGCTGGGGATGCGGGCGAGGACCTTCAGGTCCTCGAGGAATTCCGGGTAATGGTCGTCGGCGTACCGGGCGGCGGCTGCGGAGCGGGAGGCGAGATCGTTCATGAATCCGATCATACCAAAGTTGATAGAATCGACCTGATGCCGATCCTGCCGCGCTACGTCCTGCGCCAGTTCCTGCCGATATTCGGCGCCTGCGCCGCGCTGTTCCTGGGCGTGCTGATGATGAATCAGTTCCTGCGCCTGTTCTCGCTGGCCATGATGAAGGGCATTCCGGCCTGGTGGATTCTCACCTGCTTCGCCCGCCTCCTTCCCTCCATCGCGGCCCTGGCCGTGCCGATGTCCTTTTTGGTCGCGGCGATGGTGGTCCTCGGGCAGCTCTCGGATTCCGGCGAGGTCATGGCGCTGCGAGCCAGCGGCTTTTCCTACGGCGAAATATCGCGCCCGCTTCTCTGGACGTCCGTCGCCCTCTCCGTGCTCCTTCTTTTCGTCAACCATAAGATCGGTCCGGAGGGGTTCCACTCCTTCAAGAAGCGCACCACCGAGGCGGCGCAGAAGGTGGCGCGCGTGGAGCTTCGCTCCCGTTCGTTCACGCAGTTCGGGCCGTGGCGCCTGTACGCGCGGGACGCCGACGCGAAGACGGGCGATCTCGAGGGGGTCTATCTCGTCAAGCCCGGAGAGACGCAGGGCATGCGCATCAACGCCGAGAAGGGCAGGCTGTCCACGGATCCGGGACGAGGCATCACGCTCGAGCTTCTGGACGGACAGCTACAGCTGCCCAGCCGGGAGCCGGAGCGCTTCACCTCCGGCCGCTTCGAGCGCTACAGCGTTTTCGTGCCGGTCAACGCCGCGGCGCTGGCGCCGCGGGAGCTCGACATGCAGGAGATGAGCACCCCGCGCCTGCGGGCGAAGGCCGCCGATCCGGCGACGTCGCGTGACCGCCGTCTCGAATACCGCGTCGAGACCGTCGTGCGCACGGTGGGCGCCCTCTCGCCGTTCGTTTTCTTCTGGGTGGGAGTCCCGCTCGGCATGGTCAAGCGCCGGACGCGCGGCGCGGATTTCGCCGCCAGCCTGGGCGTCATGTTTGTTTTCTACGGCCTGCTCGTCGTGGGCGTCAGCCTCGGGCGCCGGCACGAGGCGCTCGCCCCCATCGCCCCGTGGCTCTGCGACGGCGTCGGCCTGGCCGCCGGGGCCTTCCTGAGCCGCAGGGCGTCCGCGCAATGACCATCTACACGCGCTACATGATCGGGCGATTCGCGAAGCCGTTCGCGTTCGGCCTCGGGCTGTTCGCGGTGCTCATCTTTCTCGGCGACACGTTCGACAAGATGAATCCGATCATGCGCTCGCGCGCCCCGCTGATCACGATTCTCGAGTGCCTGTGGCTGGAAGTCCCTTATTGGGCCGGGCGGGTGATCCCGATGGCGACCTTGCTCGCCACGCTCGTGGCGATCGGCGGATTCGTGCAAAGCGGCGAGTGGCTCGCGACGCAGTCCTGCGGGATCGAGACGAGGCGCTTCTGGATTCCGGTGCTCGGCTGCGCGCTGGCCGTCTCCGTGCTCGCCTTCGCCGCGCAGGAGACCGTCATGCCGGCGGCTTGGGCCCGCTCGCGGCGCCTGTGGCGCGAGAAGGTCCATCCCGAATGGGAGTGGACCAAGTATCAGAACGTGGCGCTGCTGGGAGGCGCCGACCAGTTCATCCAGGCGTGGATATTCCTGCCTAAGGAGGGCAAGCTCGAGCGTCCGATCCTTGAAACCATGGGCGATAACGGCGTGGACCGCCAGCTGGACGCCAAGTACGCGTTGTGGGATGCGGCGAGCGGCCGCTGGGTGTTCCACGACGGCGTGGAGCGCGCGTTCGGCGCGCTCGGCGTCGTGGAACGCCCCTTCGCGACCAAGGTCTCCGATCTGGCCGTTCCGCCCCTGGACCTCGTGCCCCGCGCGACGAGCCCGGACGAGTTGACGATGCGCGAGGCGCTCGCCTACGCGCGCCGCGTCGGGCGCTTCGGGGGCTCTCCGAGAGAGTACGAGGTCGCCGCGATGGCGAAGATCGCCTATCCGTTCACGAACCTGGTCATCTGCGCGCTCGGGATTCCGATCGCCCTGCGCCTGCGCAAATCATCGCGCGTGGTGAGCTTCTGCGCGGCGCTGGCGCTTTCCTTCGTCTTCCTTTGGATGATGGAAGTGGGCCGCACCATCGGCGTGAGCGGCCGGCTGCCGCCGATCGCCGCCGCGTGGCTGGCCAACGCCGGCTTCGGCGCGCTCGCGGTGTTCCTGATCCGGCGCTGGGACCTGTAGCCCTCAGGGCTTGTCGGCCGCCGGCTTTTCCGCGGGCGCGGTCTTCTTCAGCTCCTCGGCCTTGAGGTCCTGGTGCGACTTCTCGGAGGCTTCGCGGACCTTTTCCGTCGGGACGGGCTGACTGTCCATCGGGGGCGCGCTCTTCCATTCGCGGGTCGGGGCCGCGGGCTCCCGTTCCTCATCGGAGCCGCCGAACAGCACGCCGAGCTGGATGCCGAGCGCGAGCTCGCGCGGGATCTTTTTTTCTTGCCCCTGGCTCTCGGTGACCACGCGCTTATTGCTGACGGCGGCGGAGGCGTCCACCATGAAGTGCAGGAAATTGAGCCCCGCGCCGGCCGTGAACACGGTCCCCGCCGAGGTTTCCGCGGTGTTGCGCATGAGGCCGACGCGCAGGGGGATATTGATCCAGGAGCGGTTGAATACGTTGAACTCGCTGCCGAAGCCGACCTGGCGGCTCGCGGCGTTGTCGACCGGCGTCAGGTTCCGGGTCAGGTCCACGTCGGCGGCGAGGTTCCACCAGTGGAAGGGGGAGACGGACGCGCCCAGGCGGACCTGGGGGTTGACCGCGAATTTATCGGAGAGTCCGGCGGCGACGGCCGTGTCGGGCTGCTTGAACTTGGGATTGTTGAGGTTGCGCGCGACCAGGCCCAGGCGGGGCTTGAGCGGCACGCCGTCGAAGGAGCGATCGATATCCCAGAGGGAGCCCAAGTCCACTCCGAAGTTGGAGCTCTTGCGCGCGCCGTCCCGCAGCTTCGCGACGATGTTGCTTCGGTCGCTGTTATTGCGCAGGACGAAGTAGTCCACGTAGCCGACCTGGGCGTTCATGACCTTCAGCGCGCCGCCGAGGTAGAGGCCCGGGGCGAAAGGCAGCTCGTGGCCGTAGGCGGCGCCGAGCTCCGCGACGTTGGCGCCCTTGACGATCAGCTTCGAGCCGTTGGTCCCCGCCACGATGTCGGCCGCGGCCGTGTTGACGCGATCGACGAACGGCACGGCGCCGGCGTCGAGGAAGCCGTTGAGGAAGATTCCGAGCTTGCCGGCCTTGAAGTTCGCGCCGACGTCGCCGTCTATGCGCAGGCCGCTGCCCGGCTGATCGAGCTTGGCGAGGGCGTCGTCGATCTGCGCCGGAGTGGGGGGAGTCGCGCCGTCCTTGAGGTTCTGGAGATTTTTGGCGCCCTCGATCACCGAGCCGGTGAGCGCGGCGTGGACGCCGAACGGGACCTGCACGCCGTAGGCGTTGGAGCTCGGCCGTCCGAGCGCGGCGGGGTTCCAATAGGAGGCGATCGGTCCCTGGGCCAAAGCGACGCCGGCTCCGCCCATGCCGAGCGCGCGTGGGCCGCGGACGTGCCACTCAAGGGCGCGGACGGGGGCGGCGAGGAGGACGGCCAAAACGAAGGCGGAGAGCTTGTTCATGGCACGCAGTATGCCATTTCCCGCGTCTTTTTTACAGATTGCGAACGGCCGCCTCTAGTTCGACGCGCCGCCGCTCCTCAGCTTGACGAGCATCTTTTTGAGCGCGGCCCTCTCCTTGCCGCTGACGGGAGCGTGCGCCTGAGTCTTGCGCAGGAGTTCCGCCACGGCCCGGCGCGAGCTTTTTGTCAGCAGCTCGACGTCTTCCTTCTCCGGCGTGCCCATGGGATTGAGCGCGTGCTTCGTGAAGATCGCCCGGCCCTTCCCCTTCTTATCCAGGAAGACGCCTAATTCGAAGCGTCCGCGGCGCAGCACCGCCGCCAAGTAGCCATCCTTCGATTTTGTCACGAAGGCGAATGACAGTCCCGAGGCGTCGAACCAGGTCGGAACGACCGCGGCCGAAGGTCCCGCCGCCGGCGCCGAGGTTGGGGCCGCGGCCTCGGGCAGGGCGATGCCGTGGGCCTTCGCGGCCGCGCGGATTTCCGCCTCATGCTGGATCGTGCCGTCCCGCCGCGTCGCGTTGACGAGCACCTGGGCGATCGCGTTCGGGATGGTCGCGGCCTTGGCGAACATCGTCGGCAGGACGAGGGACTCGGCGACGGCCGCGCCCTCCTCGGCGCCGAGCTTCGCCATCAGCGCCTTGCGCAGCTTCCAGGCGAAGCCGCCCCAGGCCTGGCCCTGGTCGTGGACCTCGTCGTACTCGTTGTATTGGTAGGTGTTCTCGCCGTTGCGGATGTAGTCCGCGCCGTCGCGCGCCTGCTTGAGGAAGTGCTCGCCGATGATCGGGTTGTTCAGGCGGAACATGGAGAGGATGTCGCCCCAGCCCTCGGACAGGCCGCCGTTGACGATGCCGCCGGTGAAGTCGTCCCAGTAGTGGCCGTTCTCGTGCTCGGCGACGGTGTCGTAGGCGGAGTTCACGCAGTTCGCGCTCGAGCGGAAGAAGTTGAGGCTCGGGCTGCCCGGCGTGTAGTAGGCGTTGCACTCGTCCTCGATGTTCGTGCGCACCGGGAGCTGGGTCTTGTCCATCTTCTCGTTGCTGAGTTTGCGCTCGCGCAGGAAATTCAAGGAGAGGTTGACCTTGTGGAACGCGTTGATCTGGGCCAAGGTGTTCTCATCGGCGATTCCGGTGTTGGGGTTGAAGACGACCTTGTTCTCCCCGGGCTTGACTTGGACTTTCACGGTCAGGGTCTCGCCCTGCTGGTTCTCGACCCGCACGTACGGGCCGGAAAGCGTGGCCGTCAGCTCGAGGCCCGCGGCGCCGAGCTCGAGCTCGAGTCCGGCGGGGAGCGCGCCGTTCTTGTCCGTGACGTAGGACTTCGCGCCGATCTTGACCTCCATGAAGGGCATCGGGACTTCGCTGATGGCTGAGTCCGCGAGAATCGGGCCTCGGTCGACGGTGTTGCCGCTGATCTTTCCGGACACCTTCCCGGCGGGCGCGGTCTGGGCCGGATCGGCCGGCGCTTCGATCAGGCCGGTGCGGTTGTCCCAGGCGAACACAAGGCCGTCGACCACGTCCACGGCGACCATGAAGGGCAGGCCGTCGGCGACGTAGAGCTTCACGTTGCGCCACGCGCCCCGGGAGTAGATCAGCTTCTGCTCGTAGAACTGGAAGGCGCCGGAGACGTCCGCGGCGGGCATGCCGGTGCGCTCGGCGATCTTGCCCATGATCTGGTCGTCGGTGAGCACCGTTTCGGTGTTCGCATCGATCCGCGGGAAGACTTGGCCCGTCTGCGCGACGATCGTGGGCCGGCCGTCCAAGGTCTTGATCGTGAAGGAGAGGGACGCGCCGTTGACGATGAGGCCGTTCTTGGTCTGGCGGAAGTACGCGAAAAGGGTGTCAGCTTGCTCCCCCCGGCCCTCGAAGCGCTGGGCGTGGATGAGCCGGAGGTCCGCGCTCGACACGCCATAGCGGGCCGGGTCCGCGTCGATCATCGCCCGCAGAGCGTCGACGACGGCGGAGGCGTTCGCGGGGTCGGCCGCGAGGACCTTGCGGCTCGTCTCGAAGATGCCGCCGACGTCCAGGGCGCCCGGGAGGCCGTAGGCCTCGACGCGCGTGGTCGGCTCGCGGTCGGGAGAGGGGATCGTCGGCTGCTCGTCCGTCGCGCTGCCGTTGGGCAGGGCCAGGGGCTTCTGCTCCTGGAGGCCCATGCGGGCGAAGACCGGCGCGGGCTTTTCGCGGGCGCCGTCGAAGGCGGCGGAGGACGCGGGGCGGCGGCGGAGCGCGTCGAGGATGCGGCTAACGGCGCTCTTCTTGGCGGAAGCCGCGGCCTTGGCGGCGGGAGCCTCGGCGTAGGCGGCGGCCTCCTCGGCGACGCGCGTCGCGGCGCCGCCCGGAGTGGGCACGGAGATCGCGCCGGCGGCCGGAACCACGGACAGAAGAGGCGAGGGCGCTGCGCTCGGCGCGGTCAGCGCGCCGTTGAGGCCGCCGGCCGAGCCCCAGGCCGGAGAAACGCCGTTTCCGATCGGGGCGGAAAGGCGGCCGATCGCGGGCATGATCGGGGCCGCGGCGCCGGCGCCGAGCTGCACGCGCACCTGCGCGGCGGCGGAGAGCGGACCGGAGACGAGGAAAAGGGAAAGCGCGACGAACACGGGGAAAAGGCGGGGCTGTTTCTTCATGCGCGGATTCTAAAAACTTCGAGGCCGCCTCCGAGAGGGTCGTTCGTCCTTTTTTTAAACGGGATAGGACCCAGGGCATTCCGGGACCTTCGGCCTGCGGACCGGCGAGGCTCGATGTGATACCATGAGGCCTTCCCATGGAAATCGGCATCGTCGGTCTTCCCAACGTCGGCAAGTCCACGATCTTCAACGCGTTGACGTCCGGAAACGCGGCGGCCTCCAACTATCCGTTCACGACCATCGAGCCGAACGTGGGCGTCGTGGCGGTTCCCGACGCGCGCCTGGGCCGCCTGACCGAGCTGGCCAAGCCCAAGAAGACGGTCCCGGCCTCCTGCCGCTTCGTCGACATCGCCGGTCTCGTCAAAGGCGCGGCCTCCGGCGAGGGTCTCGGCAACAAGTTTCTCGCGAATATCCGGGAAGTGGACGCGATTCTGCACATGGTGCGCCTTTTCAACGATCCCGACGTCGTCCACACGATGGGAGGCGTGGACTTCAAGCGCGACATCGACGTCATCGAGACGGAACTGATGCTCGCGGATCTCGAGAGCATCTCCAAGCAGTACGATAAGGTCTCGGGAAAGGCCAAATCCGGCGACAAGGCCGCGAAGGAGGCCATGGCCGTGCTCGACGCCCTCAAGAGCGGCCTCGAGGCGGGCAGGCCCGCCCGCTCCCTCGGCCTCGATCCGAGGCTCCTCCGGGACTTCTCCCTTTTGACTGCCAAGCCTGTCCTGTACGTCGGCAACACCGATGAAAGCCCCGATCCCTCCGTGCTGTCCGAGTTCGCGGCCTTCACCAGGGCGCGCGGCTCGGAATCGGTCGTGATCTGCGGCAAGCTCGAGAGCGAGATCGCCCAGCTCTCGGGCGAGGATCGCGCGATGTTCATGAAGGAGCTGGGCATGAAGCAGAGCGGGCTCGAGACCGTGATCGTCGGCGCCTACAAAACGCTCGGTCTCTGCTCCTATTTCACCGTCGGCGTCGAGGAAGTCCGCGCCTGGACGATCCGCGTGGGCGACAAGGCCCCCCGGGCCGCCGGCGTCATCCACACCGACTTCGAGAAAGGCTTCATCAAGGCCGACATCTACGGCTACGCCGATATCGACAAGTTCGGCTCCGAGGCCGCGCTGCGCGAGAGGGGGCTGATCCGCTCCGAAGGCAAGGAGTACACGGTCAAAGACGGCGATGTCTGCCACTTCAAGTTCGCCAACTGAGTCCGTCCGCTGCCGCCATTTCGGAGCGTGCGGCGGCTGCTCCCTTCAGGATAAGAGCTACGACGCTCAGCTCGTCCTGAAAAAAGACAAGGTTTTGACCGCTTTGTCGGGCGTGGAAGGCTTGCCGGAACTTGCCGTTCTCGGCTCCCCCGATCGGTGGCATTACCGGAACAAGATGGAGTTCAGTTTCGGCGACGTGTATCCGCCCGTGGAGGGAAAGTGGCTCAAACTGGGTATGAAGCCCAAAGGACGCTGGTATGAGATCCTCGACCTTCAGGAGTGCCACCTGCCGAGCCCGGAGGCCGCCGGACTGCTGGCCTCCGTGCGGCGCTGGGCCGAGAGCGAGAAGGTACCGCCGTACAACGCCCACAAGAAGAACGGCGTTTTACGGCATCTCGTTCTTCGCGAGGCCAAAAATCGTCCCGAACGGATGGTCCTGCTCGTCACGACCGACGGCCAAGTTCCCCGGACTTCCTTCATAGACGCGGTCCTCGCGGCGTATCCCGCGACGACGATCCTGCTCGGCTCCAACGCCAAGGCGTCCGATACCGCGATCTCCGACTCCCTGGAGATTCTGACGGGCTCGGGCTTCATCACCGAAACGCTGTATTTCCCGGACGGGGCGGTGGACTACCGCGTCTCCCCGCACTCTTTCTTCCAGACCAACACCAAGGGCGCCGAGGTTTTGTACGGCCTCCTGCGTTCCTGGACGCGCGAGCTGCCGAGCACGGGCACGGTGCTCGACCTGTACTGCGGCGGAGGCGGGATCGCGCTGTCGTTGGCCGGGGCCGCGCGCAAGGTCGTCGGCGTCGAGCTCAATGCCGCGGCCGCGGCCGACGCGCGAGCCAACGCCGCGCGCAACGGGTTCAAGAACTGCGAGTTCTACTGCGCGGCCGTCGAACTGCTCTTGCCCGCGCTGCTGGACATGCGCCCCGAGGCGGTCGTCGTGGACCCGCCGCGCGCGGGCCTGCACGCGAAGGCGGCCGCGGCCTTGCTCGAGATGGCGCCGCCGGCGGTCTTTTACGTCTCCTGCAATTCCGAGTCGCTGGGCAGGGACCTCAAAATCCTGGGCGCCCGCTATGCCGTTGAGCGTCTCGTCGCGCTGGACCTGTTCCCGCACACGGACCACGTCGAGACCGTCGTTCGGCTGGGGCGCCGCTCCTAGCCGCGATTCTGGAGCACGATCACGCGCGCGGCGACCGGCCCGTGCGGCGTCCGGCGGATCTCAAACTCGACTTCCTCGCCCTCGTGCAGCGTCTGGAAGCCGCTCCTCTCGATTTCGGAGAAATGAACGTAAAGGTCCTCGCTGCCGTCGCCCGGCCGGATGAAGCCGAAGCCCTTGAGGTCGATGAATCGAAGGACGACGCCGCGCATTCGCACCGGCACCGGCCCTGGAATTCGCGGTTCATGGGTGGGAGAGCCTGAACTCGTGTTCGGTGCCGAGAGGAACCAGGCGGCCGCGGCGGCGACGACGAGCGCCGCCGCCGCGAGAACTGCGCCGCCTGTGAGTATGAGCGTGAGAACCCCGATGTCTCGGAAGACGTTGAGTATGAGCAGTGCGCCCGCCGCCGGGGTGGGGCTGGCCGCCATGATCCAGCCGGCTCCGAGAGCTAAAGCGACGCCGACAAGAGCTACCTTGAAATCGGAAATGACTCCGGCCTGGGTTGTCTTGACCGGGGCCGGCGCGGCGGCGGGCTGAACGCCGGCGGCGCGGGCGGCGGCTCCCGGGCGGGAGAGGCCGGGC
>JACQJQ010000158.1 GCA_016204945.1 Elusimicrobiota bacterium | reverse complement strand
GAACTTGAAGGCCGCTCTCGCGGGCGCCACTTTCACCGGCGCCTCGGGCATCACCAACCAGGCGTTTACGGCCACCGGCGTCAACGGCAACATCATCACCTCCGCCTCGATGACCGCCTCGGGCTTCTTCCTCACCAGCCCCAGCGGACAACTTAAAGTAGGCTACACCGCCACGTCGCCCGCCGGGTATTACTCGGTCTACGCGCCGTAGCACGGTCAGTTCCAAAATAACCTATTATTATTCTATCGTTGCGCTTATTCAGGAGACAATGACAATGATGACATGGGCAAACGTGTCGCGCGGTCGGACCGGCTTGGCGGCGCTCTTGGCGCTTCTGGCGGCTCTCTTGCCGGCGCAGGCCGAGGCCGCTGCCAGCAAGGTCAAGCTCGACCTCCACGTCATGAGCCTGTGTCCCTACGGGCTGAAAGCCGAGAACGGCGTCCTGCCCGCGGTCAAGAGCCTGGCCAAGCAGGTCGACTTCAATCTCTACTTCATCGGCAGTTCGACCACGGGAGCGGACGGCATGCCGCAATTCCGCGCGCTGCATGGCGCGCCCGAGGTGGCCGAGAACATCAGGCAAGTCTGCGCCATGAAGCTCTCCCCGGACAAATTCATGGACTACATTTTGGAACGCAACAAGGCCGTGCACGCTCCCGAGTGGAAGGACGCGGCGCGAGCCGCGAAGCTGAGCGCGGCGCAAATCGCCAAGATGGAGGAGTGCGCCAACGGCCCGCAGGGGGCCGCCTGGTACTCCAAGAATATCGAGTCGAGCCAAGCCCGCAACGTCAACGCCTCGCCCACCGTCTTCATCAACGACGCACCCTACACGCGCGCCCGCACTCAAGGCTGGGTCACGCTCGCCTTATGCGACGCCTTGAAGGCCGCAGGGGCTGCGCTTCCCGCCGCGTGCAAGGAAGCGACCGCTCTGGCCGCCAACGAGAAGGCCACCGGCGCGGACGAGGGGTGCGGGGGGGCAATCCCATCCGCGCCGAGCGGCGGGCAGCAGGCCGCCGCCCCCGCGCCCACGGCCTTCGACATCACCGTCGTAGCCGAGCAAAGCTGCAAACTCTGCGCGCCGACCTTGCTCAACAGCATGGCCGTGCTCCACCCGGGAGCCAAGGTCCGGACCGTGGACGCGGACTCCAAAGAGGGCCAAGAGCTCATCAAAACCCACGGCGCCAAGACTTTGCCGCTTTATATCCTCGACTCCAAAGTGGAGCGGGAGGCGAACTTCCAGCGGCTGCTGCAGTCGGCCTACTATAAATCCCGAGACAGCTACCTCATCCGGCACGGCGCGAACAACTTCTTCCCCAACGTCCAACTCGCGCGCAAGCGCATGCCGCGCCATCTGGACGTCTTCCTGGAAAGCCTCTCCTTGGCCAGCGCCCAGGCGGAGCAGGACTTGATCCGGTTTCTGATCGAGGATGAGAAGAACCTAAAAGATCTCACCATCAGCTTCCACTTCGTGGTCTCCGAGTCCGCCGTGGACAAGACCGCCGCCGCGCCCAAGTCGGGCTCCTCGGTGCGGGCCGCGACGCTCGCCGAACTCCCGCGCGGCACGGAAACCGCCCTCGTCAGCTCGCGCGGGGACGCCGAGATCAGGGAGGACATCAGGCAGCTTTGCGTCTTCCAGCACAAGCCCATCGGCACTTTGTTCACATACCTGGCCTGCCGAAACCGGAATCTGGGCGACGCCCAGCAGGCCCAGAGGTGCCTCCAGCCCGCGGATGAACTCAAAAACTGCATCGAGAAAACGGAGGGCAAAAACCTCCTGCGCCAGGATGCGAAGCTCGCGCATGAGCTGGAATTGTCCCGGGCGCCGGTCTTCCTGTGGGAAAACCGCTACGGCCCGTTCAGCTTCAACGAGGTCGATTGGCGCAACCTCCTTCGGGGCTCGACGCCCAGCCAGCAGGCCGAGGGAAAAAATTCGGCCGCGGGAAAGGGGGGCTGAGCGATGGAGCTTAAGGCCCGCGTCCTTCTGGTAGGATTATTCGCCGCGCTCGCGAGGCCGGGTTGGTGCGCGCAGGCGGCTAAATCGGCCCCTAAGAAGCCCTCGACCCCGGCCTCTGAACCGGCGCCGGCCCCCAAGCAAAATGAGGCCGCAAAGCCCAAGACCTTCCTCACGCAGGGAACCGTGAGGGCGGTGACGGGCAATGCCGTCTTCGTCGACGTGGAAAATGGTTTCATCGAGTTCCGCCTCAAGGAAGGAAGCGTCATCTCGCAGGCGGGCGGCGGCAAGGTCCTGACCCCGGCCGTCCTGCAAAAAGGCAAGAAGGTTACGGTCACGGCCAAGGAGGCCGAGCACGAGATCGTGACTGTAGAGGTGCGGTGAGAAAGCGCGACGCCGTGTAGGAGCCCGTGGCGAGGACTTTGGAGGGGTACCAGGATGGGGCCGTGAACATGAACGCGGGGAGGGAAGCTCGACAGCCTCTCACGAGGCGCGGTCCCTGGCCGGCGGGCTTGGCGTTCTGCCTGCTCTTTTGGCCGGCCGCGCCGGCGCATGCCTGGACCGACGACCCCCTCACGGCGGGCTCCACCTTGATCCGCAAGGTCCACATCGACGAACTGCGCACCGCGATCAGCAACAAGCGGGCCGACTTCGGCTTCAGCGCGCCCTCCTGGACCGACTCCACCATCACCGCCGGGACGACGCTGATCCGGAAGATTCACGTCGATGAGCTGCGCGACAAGTGCGACGACATCACGGCGGCCTACAACTCCATCTGCTCCGGCGTGGTTCCGGCCACCCCGGTCTGGGGCGGGATCACCGCGGGCGTGACCCCCACCAGCGCGACTCACATCTCCCAGCTGCGCAGCGTCGTGGACTCGATCGGCACCTGCGCCGCCTGCTGCGCGCAAACCTGCAAGGCCGGCACCTGCAACGGGGCGACGTGCAATAATCTGGCCGTTGACAGCGAGGGCAACGAAGGCGGGGGAGCCGCCTGCGCCACCTGTCTGGACTGCGACGGCTCCGGCTCCTGCGTCAACGTCGGCAACACCCTGGAAGACGTGAACTGCACCGCCGCCTGCACCCAGTGCAACGGCGCCGGCGCCTGCGTCAACATCGCCAACTTTTCGGATGATACGGTCGGCACCACCTGCTCGGCTTCCTGCACCGAGTGCAACGGCTCCGGCGCCTGCGTCAACGTCAGCTCGGCGCGCGGCGGGGCCCAATGGCCGGAGGGGTCGCCCGCCTGCGCCGTTTGCTCGGACTGCGGCGACGACACCGGAGCCTGCGCCACCTTGACGACGACCGAGGACGTGGGCTGCACGGGCGTGTGTACCAGCTGCGTCACCGGCACCTGCACGAATCGGGCCGCCGACGACACGACCGAGGGCTGCGGCACCGCCTGTCAGGACTGCGTCGCCGGCGCCTGCTCGAACGTGACGGAAAATGAGGACGGAACGTGCACGGGCGTGTGCACCAGCTGCGTCACCGGCGCCTGCACGAATCGAGCCGCCGACGACACGACCGAGGGCTGCGGCACCAATTGCCAGGACTGCAGCGGCGGCTCCTGCG
>JACQJQ010000162.1 GCA_016204945.1 Elusimicrobiota bacterium | reverse complement strand
GTTCCCAAGATGAGCGTCAAGAACTCGGTGATCGTCGTCGGCGGCGGCATCATGGGCGCGCAGACGGCCTATCATCTGGCTTTGCTCGGCCACTCGGTCACCCTCTTGGACCAGTACGACGTCCCCAATCAGTGGGCGGCCTCCGGAGACCATCTCCGCGTGTTCCGCCTCACCTACGGCAAGGATGCGTTCTACACCGAGATGGCGCTCAAGGCCCTGCCGATGTGGCTGGAGCTCAACGCGCTCGCCGAGGAGACCCTCCTCCTGCAGAACGGCGTGCTCGAACTCGCGCCGAAGGCCGTGGGCTACGAATCGGCGAGCATGGCCGTCCTGAGGGAGCGCAAGGTCCGTTTCGAGCGCTTGACCCCGCCGGACGTCAAGAAGCGCTACCCGATGTACCGCTCGGGCGCGTTCAAGTGGGCGCTGTTCCATCCCGACGGGGGCATGATCTGGGCCAATCGGGCGGTCGCCGCGACCGCGTCCATCGCCCAGCGCAAGGGGGTCAAGATCCGCAACGGCGTCAGAGTCGTCGGAATCCAGAGGGACAAGGCCGGGATCAAGGCGGTCAAGGACTCGACAGGGAAGACGTGGGAGGCCGACAAGTTCCTCTTCGCGTCAGGCTACTGGTCCAATGAGCTGCTCAAGCCCTGGGGCGTGCCGATCAAGATCACGAGGCAGGAGCAGATCTTCTTGAGGCCGCAGGTGGGCCGGGGCCGCTATCGTCCCGAGCACTTTCCCGTTTTCGCGAGCCTCACCGGCGGCTTCTACGGCTTTCCGGTGCACATCCAGGGCTTCATCAAGGTCGGCTGCCACCGCAAGGGGCCCGTCGTGAAGGCGGCCAACCCCGCGGAGCTACGCACCCTCTCGCCCAAGTTCGAGAAGTCCTGCCGCAAGTTCCTCAAGCAGTTCCTGCCCGAGCTCGCCGGCTTCGTGGACTTCGAGGGCCACGTGTGCTGGTACGACAACACGCCCGACGACGACTTCATCCTGGACCGCCTGCCCGACGCGCCCAACGGCTTCGTCGCGGCGGGCTTTTCCGGCCACGGCTTCAAGTTCGCGCCGATCGTCGGCAAGTCCATGGCGGAACTCATCGTCGGCGGCAGGTCCGAGCTGAACCTGCACCGCTTCCGCCTCGGCCGCTTCAAGCTGCGCCGGGCTTAACGCCGCGGCTGTTCGCCGCCGCCGGTCGCGCGATACTGATAAACCACGATGGGGTGGAGGCGAAGCAGAGCCGCGAGCTCCTTGCGCTCGTTCGCGAGCTGGTCTTCGCCTAATCCGAAGGCGCTCGCGAGCATGCCCATGCTTTTTCCGGACGCCGCGCGGCTGCGCAGGTATTCGTCAAGGGTGTACGCGGATACGTGAGTCCGGCTTCCGAAGGCCGCCGCAAGCCGGCCGAGCGCCGTCGGCCGGTCCGTCGTGTCGGCGAGAATGACCTCCAATCCCCCCAAATCGCCCTCGATGGTGCGGTGCACGATGAAAAATCCGTTTTCTATCGTGCAGTGCTGCAGACGGTAAAGGAGGTGCTCCACGCCGCGTCGTTCCGGACACAGGGCGCTTGCCGTCTTTAGGAGATTCGCTTGACCGGAGATGTTTTGCCCCCGGGTAGCGCCGTCATCGGTCGAGGCGACGGCAAGAGAGAGGAGCGAAGTGAGCGCGTAAGTCGTCAATAGTGTGCGCATGGGGCCTCCAATGCCCCGCTCGCGCGGGACATCCGGTATATAGCCCCGAAAACTTATTTTTTCAAGGTCGGCGCTTTACGCCGCGACGGGGGCCCGGCTCGTGCCCGTCGGCATCTGGCCCAGCACGTAGCGCAGCACGCCGCCGTAGCGGTAGTACTCGAGCTCGATCGGGGTATCGATGCGGCACAGGACCTTGAATTCGGTCGTCTTGCCGGCGTCGCTCGCCGCGCGGACGCGGAGAGGGGCGCGCGGCTTGATCGCGGCGAGGTCCAGGATGTCGTAGGTCTCGTAGCCGGTCAGGCCGAGGCTCTGGGCCGAGGCGCCCTCCAGGAATTGGAGCGGCAGAACGCCCATGCCGACCAGATTAGAGCGGTGGATGCGCTCGAAGCTCTGCGCGAGCGCCGCTTTGACGCCCAGCAGCGACGGGCCCTTCGCGGCCCAGTCGCGCGAGGAGCCGGTGCCGTATTCCTTGCCCGCGATAACGATGGACGCGATCCCCGCTTTCCGGTACTTCATCGCCGCGTCGTAGATCGTCATTTGCTCATTCGACGGCAGATGCGCGGTGTAGCCGCCCGTCACGTCCTTGAGCATGAGGTTCTTGATGCGGATGTT
>JACQJQ010000159.1 GCA_016204945.1 Elusimicrobiota bacterium | reverse complement strand
GCCCGCACCTGCGCCTGAGCGCCGAGGCGGCCGGGCGCGTCGCGCCCGGCCTCTCGCCCGATGGCCTGCTCGGCGCGCTCGTCTTCGACGAGTGGTGGGTGGACGCGGAGGCCTTGACGCGCCGCACGCTCGACTCCGCGCGCGCGGCCGGCGCCGAGATCCTGCTCGAGACCCCGGTCACGGGCATGCTCAAGGACGGCGCGCGCGTGGCCGGCGTCCGCGCCGGCGGCCGCGAATTGCGCGGCCGGATCACCGTCAACGCCGCCGGCCCCTGGATCGACAAGGTGGCGGCGCTCGCCGGCGCGCGCATGCCCCTGCGCCTGATGAAGGGCACGCACCTGATCTACAAGAATGCGGCCTTGAGCCCCGTCGGCCTGCTTCTCGAGGCCGAGGACCGCTCGCGCTACGTCTTCGTCGTGCCCTCGCCCCTGGGCACGTGGGTGGGGCCCACGGACCTGCCCGGCCCGATGGACCCGGACGAGGTTCGAACGACGGACGAGGAGATCGGCTACCTGACGCGTTCGGTCAAGCGGTACTTCAAGGCTTGGCCGCAGGGGCACGATGCAACCATCGTCGGAGCGCGTCCGATCCTGGGACAGCCCGGAGCGGAGAAGCTCCTATCCCGCGATTTCGAGGTTTTCGATCACGAAAAGCGCGACGGGGTGGCGGGCCTGCTCACCATCGGCGGCGGCAAGATGTCGGACTACCGCGTGATGGCCGAGACGGCCGTCGACGCCGCCTGCCGCAAGCTCGGAACGGGCGGCCCGTGCCGAACCCACCTCGTCACCCTGGACGGCAAGCCCGTGGGCGAGATTCCGAATTGGCCTCACCCGTCGCCGGGACTCAAGAGGTTCCTGCGCGCCAAGCCCCTGCTGCGCGAGCTGCACGCGCTCTCGTACCTGGGCGCCGGGATGGCCTCCCACCTCGCGCGCCGCGCCGCGGGCCTGGCTCCGATCGGCGACGAGAACGAGTTCCGCCGCCGCTACGGCTGAGGCCTAGTAAACGCCGCGCTCCTGATACCAGGGAACGCCCCGCAGCGACGGCTTGAAGCAGTCCACGAAGATCACGATCTGGTAGTCGTTGTAGACGTAGCCCCAGCGCCCGGTGCCGCGGATGCGCGAGCCGTCCACCTGCCCGTCGCGCAGGATCTCGGGCGGATACGTCTCGACCTTGTTCGTCTCGCGGCCGCAGACGGGAAGATCGAGCGCGGGGACGTCGGCGATATACTTCGGCACGAGCTGGTCGAGCCGGGCCGGGATCTTCTTCTCGGTCTTCGTGTAGTCCGCCATGCGCGCCTCGAGCTGCGCCAAGCTCGAGCGCGTGCGGTCTTCCTTGACCCGCGCCTCGTTGGCGCTCGTCTCCTGGTCGAAGTCAGCCGCCGCCTCGTCCTTCGTGAACGTCCCCGCGCAGCCCGCCGCGAACAGAACCGACGCCGTCAGAATAAGCTTTCTCACGCGCCTCCTCCCCCGCGCAGGATCGTGCCGCCTCCGACGACCTCGTCGCCCGAATAGACGACGGCCGCCTGGCCCGGCGCGGGCGCGCGCTGCGGCTCGTCGAAGCGGATCGCCGCCGTCGCGTTCGGGCCCGGCTCGACGACGGCCGGCGCGGGCGCGTGGCGGTGGCGGATGCGGACCTCGGCGCGCAGCGCTCCGGCCGGCGCGCCGCGCGTCCAGGTCATCGCGCCAACGGCGATGGTCCGCGACCAGACCTCGTCGGTCGCGCCCACGATGACGGCGTTCTCGGCCGGATCGAGCTCCACCACGTAGCGCGGGTCCGGCCCGCTCAGGCCCAGGCCCGAGCGCTGTCCCACGGTGTAGGAGGCGAGGCCGGCGTGGCGGCCGAGCTCGCGGCCGCGACGGTCGCGGATCGGCCCGGGCGCCAGGCCCGGCGCGGCCGCGTCGGCGCGGGCGGCGACGAAGGCGCGCACGTCGCGATTCGGCACGAAGCACGTCTCCATGCTCTCCGGCTTGTCCGCGGTCTTGAGGCCCAACGCGCGGGCCTTCGCGCGAACCTCGTCCTTGCCGAGGCCTCCGACGGGGAAATCGGCGCGCGACAACGCCCTCGCGTCCAGCGAATACAGGAAATAGCTCTGATCCTTGGCCCGATCGAGCGCCTTGAACAGGCGTCCGTCCTCGACGCGGGCGTAATGCCCGGTCGCGACGGCGTCGCAGCCCCAGGCCTCGGAAAGCGCCAGCAGGTGGCCGAACTTGAGCGCGCGGTTGCACTCGACGCACGGGTTCGGCGTCGTGCCGCCCAAGTAGGCGTCGAGATACGGGCGGATGACCTTCGACTCGAAGATCTCGGCCATGTCGGAGACGTAATGGACGATGCCGAGACGCTCGGCCACGCGCTTGGCGTCGTCGACGTCGGCGGGCGAGCCGCAGCAGCCGAAACCGGTCTCGGCGCGGGCGAGAAGCTTCATCGTGACGCCCACGGCCTCGTCGCCGCGTTCGGCGACCAGGGCGGCGGCCACGGAGCTGTCCACGCCCCCGCTCATGGCGACCAGCACCCGTTTCCTCACGCGGGCACCCGGGCCGCGCGCAGCCTCTCGACGGCGCCCGGCAGAACGGCCAGCAGGCGGTCGACGTCGGCGTCCGTGCTGCCCCAGCCGACCGAGACCCGGATCGAGCCGTTCGCGAGCGCCGGAGGGACCCCCATCGCGGTCAGCACGTGCGACGGCGTCGAGGCGCCCGAGGAGCAGGCCGGTCCGCTCGAGACGCAAATGCCCTCGAGATCGAGCGCGACCACGAGATGGTGCCCGTCTACGCCCTCGAAGCTGAAATGGGCGGTGTTCGGCAGGCGAAGCTCGGCATGGCCGTTGAGGCGCGCGCCGCGCACGCGCAGCGCGCCCGCCTCGATGCGCCCGCGCAGGGCCAGCGCGTGAGCCGAGGCGGCGGAGAGCTCCCGCCCCGCCAGCTCGCAGGCGAGGCCGAAGCCGACGATGGAGGCCACGTTCTCGGTGCCGCCGCGGCGATTCTTCTCCTGATGGCCGGTCACGAGCGGCGCCAAACGCACGCCGCGCCGCACATAGAGCGCGCCGACGCCCTTGGGCGCGTTGACCTTGTGGCCGGAAACCGCGAGCAGATCGACGCCGAGCACCTTGGCGTCGATGCGCGCCTTGCCCAACGATTGGACGGCGTCCGTGTGAACCAAGGCTCCGGCGGCTCGGGCCGCGGCCGCGAGCTCGGCCACCGGCTGGAAAACCCCGGTCTCGTTGTTGGCGTGCATGACGCTGACCACGGCCGTCGCGTCGTCCAGCATCGCCGTCAGCTCGCCGGCATCCGCCGTCCCGTCTCCGCGGCAGCCCGCCTCGAGCACCTCGAGACCGCGGCGGCGGAGCTGGCCGGCCAGGACGCGGACCGCGTCATGCTCGATCTTGGTCGTGATGATCTTGCGGCGCCTGCCCTTGGTCTCGTCGTGGGCCTGCCACGCCGCCCCCGCGATCGCCAGCGCGTCGGACTCCGACCCGCAGGAGGTGAACACGACCTCGGAGGCGTCCGCCGCGCCGAGCAGCGCCGCGACCTGCTCCCGGGCGCGCTCGACGGCCGCGCGCGCGCGCTGACCGAGAGAGTACGTCGAGTTCGGGTTGCCGTAGCCGCCGCGCAGCCAGGGCAGCATCGCGTCCAGGACTTCCGGACGCACGGGCGTGGTCGCGTTGTGGTCGAGGTAGACGGTCACTGTCCGAAGCCGAACCCTTTGAAGAGATCGTCCACGCCCGAGGCCGCCTCGCCGGCGGGCTTCGCCTTCTCGACGGGCTTGGGCTGCTCGGCGCCGGGCAGCGCCGGGGCCTTCGCCGCGCTCTTCGAGGTCACGGGCGCGACGACCGTCTTGCGCACTCCCTCGGAGAAGATCATGCGGCCGCTTTTGCGGTCGTAGTACAGGCGATACTGGCTCTGCTTGGTCTGGGGCTCGTA
This sequence comes from Elusimicrobiota bacterium, assembly GCA_016204945.1. Lineage (GTDB taxonomy): Bacteria > Elusimicrobiota > Elusimicrobia > UBA1565 > UBA9628 > GWA2-66-18. The sequence continues at coordinate 905 of JACQJQ010000159.1, read as the reverse complement.
CGCCTTGCCGAGATTGTCGCGCTCCTGCTCCCAACCCGGGTTGTAGAGCAGGCGGCCGCGGATGTCCACCTTGTTGGCCAGGATGGGCAGGCTGAAACGGATGCGATAGAAGCCGTTCGTGTCCGAAACGCCAGGATCGAAGGAGCTCGTCGCGAAGCCCGACGGCCGCGCGTCGCCCTCCTCGAGGATGTTCTCGCCGCTGGCGACCGCGCGCACGACGACGCCTTGGACGGGGTTGTCCATGTAGTCGGTGATCACGCCCTGGATGTAGCCGTCCAGGAACCGCGTCTTCTTGGAGGTGGAGAACAGCAGGAAATCCGAGGTGCCGGTCAGCTTCTCGGTGATGGACAGGTCCACGATGCGGCCCTCGGCGAAGTCCTCGACGACGACGTTCTTGTTCGAGGGCCCGCAGGCGGCCAGAACGGCCAGAAGTCCGGCAAGGGAAGCGCGTCGCATGGGATATTCTATCATTCGGGCGGCGCCGCCGAGGGAGATTCGGGGTTGTCCGGAGCCGGGGCGGGCGCCACCGGCGGGACGGCCTTGACGTCGAGCACCGCGGCCTCCGGGCCGGCTCCCTCGGCTTTCGGGCCCGCCCCCTTGGCTTCCGGCTTCTTGATCGAGGCGCTCTTGACGAAGATCACGACGCGGCGGTTCTTGGCGCGGCCCTCCGCGGTGTCGTTCGTGGCGATGGGATGGAAGCCGCCGTAGCCCACCGCGCCGAGGTTCTCGGCGGGCATGCGGTACTTCTCGATGAGCAGGCGCGCGACGCTCGTCGCGCGGGCCGTCGAAAGCTCCCAGTTCGAATCGAAGTAGTCGTTGTGGATATTCTGGCCGTCGGTGTGCCCCTCGACGAGTATCTCGTGGTCCAGCGCGAGCTTGGCGAGCGCGGGCGTCAGCAGCGCCAG
>JACQJQ010000147.1 GCA_016204945.1 Elusimicrobiota bacterium | reverse complement strand
TCGCGATGGTGGCCATCAGGAAGCCGTCGTCGGCGGCGCGCAGGAACTCGGGACTATTGAGCGAGGGCGCGTAGCCTTTGATGCCGGTCGAGGCTTGGCCGCGCCCCTCCGCGCCGTGGCAGGCGACGCAGTAGCGGTTGAAGAGCGTCCCGCCTTCCCGCGCCGCGCTCTCCGTGCGGTCGATGACGCGGGTCACGGCCGGGGGATTCTTTTCCCAGGACCGGATGAAGGCGACCAGGTCCATCACCTCGCGCTGGCTCAGATTCACGACGTTGCCCGGCTGGCCGAACGGGCGCATTTCCGTGCCCTGCCGACCCATGATGATGGTCGCGGCCAGATAGCCGTTGGAGGCCGCCTTGAGGAAGCCGAGGGAATTGAGGGAGGGGCCGCTCGAGCCCTCGCCCTCCGCGCCGTGGCACTTCGAGCACCCGCCCTTGCCGAGGAATATCTCCTTGCCCACGGCCGCCGATGCGCCCGGAAATTCGCGGTCCAGCGGATCCACGCGCGGCTTGGCGCCCAGCGCGCGCAGGTAGGACACGACATGATCGATGTCGGAGGAGTTCAACGACATCAAAGTTCCGCCGCGTCCCTCGAGGAAGCCCCGCATGCCGGTGCCCTGCTTGCCGTGGGCGATGGTCCGCCATAGGAACTCGTCGCTGGCCGAGGCGAGGAAGAGCGGGTTGCCGATCTGCCCGCCCACCCCGCCGCGTCCCTCGGGGCCGTGGCAGGCGACGCAGGCCTTGTCGAATATCAGCTTGCCGAATTCCGGCTCGCCGCGGCGCGGGGGGCGATTGACGGCGACGCCCGCGCCTTTCTGCCAGGCGCGGATGAACTTGAGCAGGTCGGCCACGTCGCGGGAGGGCAGGAAATACCAGGAGGGCATCGCCGTTCCCGGGCGCCCCTGCGAGATGGCGCGGAACATGAACTCGTCGTCGGCGAGCCTCAGGAAGGAGTCGCTGTCGAGGCGCGAGCCGATGCCACCTTCCCCCTTGCCTCCATGGCAGGACGCGCAGCGGGCGGAGTAGACCTTCGCGCCCGCGCCGGCCGACGCGCCCGGCAGCAGCGCCCGAACTTCCGCCAGGCTATGGCGCGGGCGCGACCAGGAGCGGAGATAGGACACGAGGTCGCCGATCTCCCCGGCCGAGAGGTCGTAGGACGCGGGCATGGCGGTGTGCTTGCGCCCGCTGATGACCATGTCGCGGAAGAATTGGGGCGAGGCGATGGACAGGAAGGTGGGGCTGTTGAGGGTGTTGCCGATGCCGCCCTGGCCGCCGCGGCCGTGGCAGGCCGCGCAGCGGCCGCGAAAGATCGCCTCGCCGCGCTTGGGATCGGAGGCAAGCGCCAGAACGGCGGCGCGGTCGGGCGCCGACGAGTCCCAAGCGCGCAGGTGGCGGATGATGCTGAGCATCTGCGTGCGCGTCAAGGTCTTGTCCCAAGCCGGCATCTGCGAGCCGCGTCGGCCGTGGGTGATGATGTCGATGTAGTAGCCGTCGTCGACCATGGACAGGACCGAGGGCATGCGGAGCGTGGGCACGCCGGGCACGCCGGCGCGGCCGTCGGCGCCGTGGCAGGACGCGCAGTTCTGCGCGAAGAGCTCCTTGCCGTACTCCGCCGAGACGAGATTCAAGCGGCGGGGATCTTCCGGAATTTCCGCCCAGGGGCCCAGACGATTGATCTCCGCGCGCTGGAGCTCGCGCAGATACTGCACGACGCGCCAGCGCTCCTCCGCGGGGAGTTGGAGGGCGTGCGGCGGCATGTTGTTGCGGCCGTGCGTGATGATGTGGAAGATCTCCCCGTCGGGAAGATCGAAGGAGGATTTCCCGGCGATGGAGAAGGACAACGCCGGAAAGGCCTTGGCCACGCCGCCGTCCCCGCGGCCCTTGGGGCCGTGGCAATGAAGGCAGTTGTGCAGGTAGCCCAGGCGGCCGCGCACGAGGCCGTCGAGCGTGACCGACAGGGGATTCTTGAGCTCCCGCGCGGCGCGCGCGCGCTCTTGGGGCGACGGGCCGTAGCGCGAGGGGGAGCCGCCCCGGGGAAAGGTGCCGGCCGGAGGCGCCTGCTGCGTGATGCCGCCGTGGAGGACCTCGTTGAGGGTCTGCGTCTGCGGCGCGGGGGAAACGACCATCTCGTTGAACAGCCGCAAGTGGGGCTCGGAGAGGTTCCGGCGGGTGGCGAGGATGAGCGCCGAAAGGGCGCCGAGCAGCAAGGCGGCGGGGATGGCGAGGCGCTTCATCGCCCGTCTCCCGCGAGCTCCTCGACGCGGACCGCGCCGTGCTCCCGGTGGAAGGAGCGCAGCTCGGCTTCCGACGGGCCCTCGACGACGAGAAGGAACTTGTCGTCCGTGGCGCCGAGTCCCGCGAGCGCCGCCGGCTTGCCGGGAAGGAGGCCGCGGAAAGCGAGCAGGGTCAGCACCGTGCCGACGCCCGCGACGAGCACCGTGATCTCGAACGCGATCGGGATCAGGGCGGGGGAGGCGTCGAACGGCTTGCCGCCGATGTTCATAGGCCAGTCGAAGAGCGAGACCCAGTACTGGAAAGACAGCGCGGCGCACAGGCCCGCGGCGCCCAGGACGAAGCAGGCGCGGCTGAGCCACGACGGCGGCAGGTCGAGAGCCTCGTCCATGCCGTGCACGGGAAACGGGGTGTAGGCGTCGCGGATGCTCAGCCCCTTGCCGCGCGCCGCGCGGGCGGCCGCGAGCACCGCGTGATCCGAATCGAAGACGCCGACCAAGGTCTTAGCGGGCATGAGGATCCTCCGTGCGCCGCCCGCCTCGAGCGTAGCTCAGCACGCCCTTGACCTCGCTGATGGCGATCATCGGCAGGACGCGGCAAAAGAGCAGGAAGCAGGTGAAGAAAAGACCGAAGCTGCCGACGAAGGTGCCGATCTCCACGTAGGTCGGAGAGTAGCTCGTCCAGCTCGAGGGAAGGTAGTCGCGGTGCAGGGAGATCGTGATGATCACGAAGCGCTCCAGCCACATGCCCACGTTGATGAGGATCGACAGGACGAAGAGCGCGCGCACGTCGCGGCGCACGCGCTCAAACCAGAGGGCCTGGGGCACGAGCACGTTGCAGAAGACCATCATCCAGTAGAAGCCCGCGAAAGGCCCCTTGATGCGGTTGATGAAGGCGAAGCGCTCGTAATGATTCGAGCTGTAGTAGGCGGTCAGCAGCTCGGTGGAGTATGCCAGCCCCACGATCATCGAGGTCAGCAGGATCACCTTGCAGATCGCGTCGATATGTCGCAAGGTGATGTAGTCCTCGAAGTTCATCACCTTGCGGGCGATGATCATCAAGGTCAGCACCATCGCGAAGCCCGAGAAGATCGCGCCGCAGACGAAGTAGGGCGGGAAGATCGTCGCGTGCCAGCCGGGAATCACCGAGGTGGCGAAATCGAAGGAAACGATGGTGTGAACCGAGAAGACCAGGGGCGTGGCCAGCCCCGCCAGCAGGAGATAGACCATCTCGTAGTGCTGCCAGGTCCGGTGCGAACCGCTCCAGCCGAGGCTCGCCAGGCCGAAGAGCCGCTTGCGCCAGCCCTCGGGGAGGCGGTCGCGCATGGTCGCCAGGTCCGGGATCAGCCCGACGAACCAGAAGGTGGCCGAGATGGTGAAGTAGGTGCTGATGGCGAACACGTCCCATAGGAGGGGGGAGCGGAAGTTCACCCACAGCGGGCCCATGGGGTTGGGATAGGGCATGACCCAGTAGGCCAGCCAGGGACGGCCCATGTGGATGAGCGGGAAGACGCCGGCGCACATGACGGCGAATATGGTCATGGCTTCGGCCGAGCGGTTGATCGAGGTCCGCCACTTCTGGCGGAACAGGAACAGGATGGCGGAGATCAAGGTGCCGGCGTGGCCGATGCCGACCCAGAACACGAAGTTGGTGATGTCCCACGACCATCCGACGGTCTTGTTGAGGCCCCAGGCGCCGATGCCGGTCCAGACCTGATGGACCACCATCACCGCGCCGAAGGACAGCGCGCACAGGGCGGCGGCGAAGGCGGCGTACCAGGCGGGGGAGGGGGCCGCGTCGAGCGGATCGCAGACGTCGCGGGTGACCCGAGCGAGGTCCTTGACGCCGTCGACGAGAGGCTGGCGCAGCGCGGAAACGTGGCTCGTGGACATGAATTAAACCCTCTTGTTGCGGACCTTGGTGAGGTAGTGGACCGAGGGCTGGACGCCCAGCTCGGGCAGGACGCGGAAGGAACGCTCGCTCTTGGCGAGCTTGGCGGCCTTGCTCTTCGGGTCGTTGAGGTCGCCGAAGACGATCGCCTCCGCAGGGCAGCTCTGCGCGCAGGCGGGCTTGACGTCGCCGTCGCGCAGGTTGCGCCCCTCCGTCTTGGCATCGCCCTTGGCGGAGTAGATGCGCTGGACGCAGAAGGAGCATTTCTCCATGACTCCGCGCGAGCGCACCGTCACGTCGGGATTGAGCGCCAGGTTGTTGCTCAGGTCGGCGTGCGCGTAGTCGAACCAATTGAAGCGCCGCACCTTGTACGGGCAGTTGTTGGCGCAATAGCGGGTGCCCACGCAGCGGTTGTACACCTGCATGTTGAGGCCCTCGGTCGAGTGGACCGTGGCCAAGACGGGGCAGACCGTCTCGCAGGGCGCGTTGCCGCAGTGCTGGCACAGCATCGGCTGGAAGGCAACGTCGGGGCTGCCCGAGGCGGCGTCGGGCGGCCCCGAATAATACCGGTCCAGGCGCAGCCAGTGCATGTCGCGGCTCTTGGCGACCTCCGCTTTTCCCACGACGGGCACGTTGTTCTCGAGGTTGCAGGAGAGCACGCAGGCCGAGCAGCCGGTGCAGGCGTTGAGGTCGATGGCCATGCCCCAGCGCGGGCCCTCGTAGTCGTGCCCTTTCCAGAGGCTCGCCTCCTTTTCCTCCTCGGGATTGCCGGCGCGCGGATCGAGGGCGTAGTCCGCGAGGACGGTCTCGCGCACGTGGCCGCGCCGCTCGCCCAGCAGGGGATCGACGAGATAATCGTATTGCTGGGTTTTGGCCAGGCGCTCGATACGTCCGAGGATTTCCACCGCCACGGCGGCGCTCGAGAGCGGCATGACGTCGGCGCCGCCGGCGGGTTCGAATCCGATCGGGAGCATCTTCTCCGTGGGGAAGTTTCCCGCCATGGGGCCGATGCCGGAACGGCCGTAGCCGAGCGCCGCGGCGACGGTTCCCGGGGCCTGCCCGGGCTGGATGTGGGCGGGCAGCTCGACGCCGGCGCCGGCGCCGCTGATCCTCACGACGCGGCCTTCGACGAGG
>JACQJQ010000140.1 GCA_016204945.1 Elusimicrobiota bacterium | reverse complement strand
GTGGCCGCGCCCGGTCCGCAGCCGACGTCGAGATAGCCCCGCAGCGCGTTCGCGCGGGCGAAGCGGGCGACGAGGTCCGCGACGGTCCGGGCGCGGTGGACGTGCCACCAATAGTCGTCGGCCAGTCGGGAGAGCTCCTCGAGGTGGGCCTGGGGCATCAATGCCATGAAGGGCTCGGCCTAGATCCCGACCTTTTCCTGGACCAGGTAGACGGGCCGTTGCTTGATTTCGTTATAGATGCGGCCCACGTACTCGCCGATGATCCCCAACGTGAACAGGATCATGCCCCCCGTCCACGAGATCAGCACCATGGTGGAGCTCCAGCCGATGATGGGCTTGGCGGTGAAGAGCTTTTCGTACAGCACGTTAAGCGAGAAGAGGAAGGCTCCCGCGGCCATGGCCAGGCCCAGGATGGTGGCCAGGCGCAAGGGCGCGTTCGAAAAGCTGAAGATCGCGTCGCAAGCCAGCAGCACGAGATTGAGGAGGCTTTGCTTGGGCTGGGAGGCGTGGCGCGGCCTCCTCTCGTAGGGCACGTGGACCTGGGAAAAGCCCACCCAGGAGCGCAGGCCGGTCAGGTACCGGTGCCGCTCGGGCAGGCGCCTGAGGCTTTCCACGGCGGTCCTGTCCAGCAGGGAGTAGATTCCCGCGTCCAGAGGCAGAGGCGTCGCGCTGAGCCCGTTGAGCAGGCGGTAGAAGACGCTCGTGGCGGACCTGCGCAGCCAGGACTCGCTGCGCCCCGTGCGCGCGCCGAAGACCACGGCGTGCCCCTCGCGCCATTTTTGGATGAACTCGGCGATCAGCTCGGGTGGATCCTGCAGGTCCGCGTCGATAAGCACGACGGCGTCGGCGTCGATATGGTCCAAGCCCGAGGTGCAGGCCGCGCCGTGGCCGAAGTTCCGGGAAAGCGACAGGGCCTTCCAGCGGGGGTCTTGGCGGTGGAACTCGCGCATCAAGGCGAGCGACGCGTCCCGCGAGCCGTCGTCGACCAGGATGACCGCGTACTCCATGCCGGAGGCGTCGAGAACCGCCGACAGGCGGCGCTTGAACTCGGGAAGGCTCTCCGCCTCGTTGAAGACCGGGACGACGACGCCGATTCGGCGGCCGCTCACCCGCGTATTGTATCGCACTTTTAATGGTAAAATGAAACGCACGCGGAGGAATCGCCATGGGCGGACTCGGAACCACGGAAATCATCGTCATCGCGGTCGTCGCGCTGATCCTTTTCGGACCCAGCAAGATCCCTGAGTTCGCGAAGCAGTGCGGCCGCGCCGTGAACATGTTCAAGAAGGGCTTGAAGGACGGCCTCGAGGACGAGCCCTCGACCAAAGACGGACCCGTTCACAAGGCCTGAGCAAGCGCGTCACCGTCTTCGCCGCGGGCTGCTTCAACCGAGTCCACCCCGCGCACGTGCGCCTTCTGCGCTCCGCGCGCGTCCTCGGAGACAGGCTCGTGGTCGTGCTCTCCAACGACGCCCACAACCATAAGCCCAACGCCGTTCCCGCCGCCAAGAGAAAGAAGTGGATCGAGGCCTTGGGCATCGCCGATCGCGTCGTGATCGGCGACGCCCGGGGCTTCGCGGGCGCCGTCCGCCGCGAAAACCCGGACATCATGGTGCTCGGCTACGACCAAAAGCTCCCCGATCCGGAGACCGAGCAGGCGGTCAAGGAGATGGGCGTGCGCGTGATCGTGATGCCCTGGTTCCCGGGGAAAGAAGACCACTCGTCGTCCTCCTGCGGCTGAGGCGCGTGAAGAGCGAGCGGATTTATCTCTTCTTCGCGATCAACTACTTCGCCCAGGGCATGGGGGGGCTCGCCTACGAACCGGTGTCGTACTACCTGAAGGACGCCCTCGGCCTGGGGCCGGCCCAGGCCGCGATGTTCGTCGTCTGGATGACGCTCCCCCTGACGATCAAGCCGTTATTCGGGCTGCTGACCGATTTTCTCCCCTGGGCGGGCAAGAGGCGCGCGCCGCACCTGATCGCGGTGTCGCTGTTGACCGCGCTCGGCTGGCTGCTGCTGGCCGCTCTGAAGTCGCCGGGCTACGGCGCCGCCCTGGCGCTGCTGGTTTTGGTGAACGTGGGATTCGTCCTGTCCGACGTGGTCTGCGACGCGGTGATGGTGGAGAGGGGCAAGGAGCGCGGCCGGACGGGGGCCTACCAGGCGGTCTCGATCGGGACCTTGTACGCGACGCTCGTCGTGACGGGATTCGGGGGGGGCTGGCTGGCGCAGCACGCGCCCTACCGCTGGGCGTTCGCGTTGGCGGCGTGTTTCCCGCTGCTGACCGCGCTGTCGGCGAGACTGGTGGACGAGACCGGCGTCGGCGACCTGACGGAGACGGCCGCGCGCGGCTGGGCGGGCCTGGCGGGAGCGTCCGTCGATCCGAAGGCCTGGGCCGCGGCGCTGGGAATTTTTTTGTGGAGCTTCTGCCCTTTTCTCGGCACCGCGCAGTTCTACTACCAGAGCGAGGCGCTCGGGCTCTCGCCGCTGTTCATCGGCGGGCTGTCCACCGCGGGCGGCTTGTCGGGCATGGCCGGGGCGGCGCTGTTCGCGCGGATGAGCGGCGGGGGCACGGAGCGGATCGCGCGGGCGTCCATCTGGCTCGGCGCGCCGCTGTCGCTGCTGTACGTGTTTTACCGGGGGCCCTGGTCGATCGCGATCCTGACCGTGCTCTTCAGCCTGACCGGGGTCGCGTTCCGCCTCGCCTGGATGGACCTCGCGGCGAAGTCCTGCCCGGCGGGCGCCGAGGCCACCGTGTTCGCGGCCTACATGGCGGTGTTCAGCATCGCCGCGTCGGCCTCGAACGCTCTGGGCGGCAGGCTCTACGAGCGGCTCAGCGCCGCGCAGGGGCCGTACCGGGCGATGGTCCTGCTTTCGCTTGTGGGCACCGCGGGCACGCTCGCGGCCTGGCCGTGCCTTGGCCGCGCGTTAAGGCACGACGCGGCGCGCGCCTAGGTAGCGCTGGCCGAACCACTTATTGCCCAGGTCGGCGATCATCACGCCCTTGGAGGAGGAGGCGTGGATGAATTTCTTGTTTTTGGCGTCCACGACCATGGCCACGTGCGAGACGCCGGCGCCCATCGTGTTGAAGAAGATGAGGTCGCCCTCGCGCAGGGACTCGGTCTTGGCGCCGGTCTTCCATTGGTCGCGGCTCACGCGCGGAATCTTGACGCGGTTCTCCCCGTAGGAATTCTGCGTGAGCGCCGAGCAGTCGATGCCCCGGTGCGTCACGCCGCCCCACACGTAAGGGGTGCCCAGGTAGGAGCGCGCGGCCTGCTCGAGGCCGGGCCAGAGCTCCTGGAGCGCCGGCGAGTCGGGCGCCGCCGTCGGCGCCGGCGTCTCAACGCGCCGCGGGGCCGCCTTTTTGACGAGGGATTTTTTCAGGATCGCGTCGACGGATTCCTCGGCGTCTTCAACGGCCTCCTCGACGACGACCTTGGCCGTCGGCGGGGTGTAAACGGGCGCGGGGGGAAGAGCCTTCGTGAACACGCCCTGGTAGTCGGGAATCAGCGGCTTGGTTTTCGTGCGGCGGGCCTTGAGAAAGACCGATTTGGCGTCGGCGCTGATTCGTCCTGGGCCCGATTTTCCTTCAAGCAGATGCCCGAAGAGATAACTGGCATACTCCTTCGGATCGAATCCGTTTTTGACGCCGTCGACCAAGGCCCATTTCAAGGTGTTGAAATCCGAATCGGGAAGATTTTTCTCCATGGAGACC
>JACQJQ010000139.1 GCA_016204945.1 Elusimicrobiota bacterium | reverse complement strand
CGTCCAGATGCTGCCCTTCGTGTCGGTGTGAGTGCAGTTGACGAGCACGTTTCCGACGTTGGTGTTGGTCGCCTGGTCGTTGTAGTGCCAGCCGCCCCCGTCGTTCGGGGCCGTGGTCGTCAGCTTCGTTTCGCCGGAACCGTCCGGGTGGTAGTTCGGCGCCTTCGCGTTCGGCAGGACGTTCAGGTACTTGCCGCCGACCGTCAACGCGCTGATGGACACCGGGTACGCGCCTTCCAGGTCGCCGTAATAGATCGACATGGACGAGCGCAGGGTGCCGAGGTTGCCCTTGGACGCGCCTTCATTGGACTTGCGGATGAGCTCGGCGAACTTCGGAATGGCGATCGCCGCGAGAATGCCGATGATCGCGACGACGATCATCAGCTCGATAAGCGTGAAGCCCTTCTTGGACAGCCCTTTCAACTTCATCATTTCCTGACCCCCTTGCGCCGTTTATTTATGAATGAAGGGTAAATATTCCCTATGCCGGCGCCATGGTCATCGGCCGCAGTATAGCCGAAGGCCCCCGCGCTGTCAAGAGAACGAAAAGGAAAATCGGAGTGATCTAAGTCGCCATCCTTTCCGCCTTCATCCAGATCGGTGGGCAGGAAGGGACTTGAACCCTTAAGAGCTTGCGCCCACACGGTCCTGAGCCGTGCGCGTCTGCCAGTTCCGCCACCTGCCCGCCGTTCGGGACGAAGTGCTACAATCGAATTCTACGACATCATGACGCTTAAAGACAACACGGGCCAAAAAAAGGTCGTCGCGACCAACCGCAAGGCCCGCCAATACTACGAGATCCTCGACGTCCTCGAGGCGGGCCTTCAACTGGCCGGCCCCGAGGTCAAGTCCCTGCGCGGCGGCCAGGCGAGCCTGGACGGCTGCTACGCCCGCCCCAACGACGACGGCGAGCTGTTCCTCCATAATTTCTACATTCCCCCCTACGTCTTCGCGACTTTGCTCGAGCCCCTCGACACCCGCCGCGACCGCAAGCTCCTCCTGCACGGCGCCGAGATCCGCAAGATCGCCGGCAAGCTCGCGACCAAGGGCCTCACCTTGATTCCGCTCGAGGTCTACTTCAAGAACGGCTGGGCCAAGGTCTCCCTGGGGCTGGCCAAGGGCAAGACCGGCGCCGACCGCCGCGACTCCCTGAAGAAAAAGGACCTCCGCCGCGAGGCCGAGAAAAGCTTCAAGGGCGTCTACCGGGGCTGACGGGCGCGAGCGAGGTTGGCGCGAGCCGTCGAGTCGCCGGGAACGGCGAGCGCGATCGTTTCCAGCTCCCTCACGGCGTAGGCCCGGTCGCCCAGCTGGGCGCGGGCCACGGCGCGGTTGACGCGCGCCTTGCGGCAGACCGGCCTCATCTCGATCTCCCAGGCAAGCGCCTCCGTCTCCGGTCCCTCCGGCGCGCCGGCGCGCCTCAGGTCCGCGAGCCGGTCCTCGGCCGCGACGCAGGCTCCGTCGAGGGCGAGCGCCTCCTCGAAGAGAGCCGCGGCCTCCGGCAGGCGGCCCTGGCCCGCGCGCACGGTCCCCAGGCCCGAGCGCGCGGTGGCCGAGGCCGGGTCGACGGACGCCGCGCGCGTCCAGAGGGCCTCGCTGTCCGTCCAGAACGCCTGCTGGCGGACGCAGGCCGCGGCGAGCGCGCCGACGGCGAGCGCCGCGGCCGCGAGCGCCGGCCGGCGCCAGGCCTCGCGCCGCGAGGCGGCCTCCAGCGCCGCGCCGGCCAGCAGGGCCAGCGGCAGGCACGCGACGTAGGAGTAGCGGTCGGCCGCGAGCTGCGGGCCGAATTGATTGAGGCCGAGCACCGGCGACAGGCTGACCGCGTAAAACGCCGCCGCGGCGCTCAGCCAGGGACGGCGCGCGCGCGTCCGCCAAATCAAGACGGAGCCGGCCAGCACGAGAAGCGCCGAAACGGCAAAGGGCGCCGCCAGCGGGTCGAGCGGCGCGCGAAGCTCGTAGAGCGGCGCCAGGTCCGCGGGCCATAGCGTCTTGCGCGCGTAGAAGACCAGGCCGTAGCAGGCTTGCGCGCAGCGAGCCGCGAGCCCGTGCTGGGAGAGCGGCCAGCGAATGCGCTCCTGAACGGCGCCCGCGATCAAAATAAACAGCGCTGAAAGCGCCCACAGCGGGGCCTTCTCGATGACGGCCGCCTTGAGGGACGTCTTGCGGCGCAGAGGCCAGAAGTCCGCGATCACGAGCAGCGCCGGGAGCACGACGGCCTGCCCTTTCGCAAGCAAAGCGAGCGCATGCAGAAACACGACCGCGCGCGCGCGCCCTTTCAAATGAGCCAGCAAAGCGGCCAGGATCAAGGCGCCGGACAAAACGTCCCGGCGCTCGGCGACCCAGGACACGGACTCGACGCGCAGGGGGTGGACCGCGAAGACGAGCGCCGCGAACAAGGCGGGCGCCGCCGCGTCGAGCCCCGCCTGCGCGCGGCCGAGAACCTCGAGGGCGACCAGCGCCGCGAGCGCCGCCGCCGCGGAGTGGAGCAGGACGTTCGTCAGATGGTAGCCGCGCGCATCGAGCCCCCACAGGGCGAAGTCGAGACCGTAGCTCAGCCAGGCCAGCGGCTGCCAGACGCTGCCGACCGTGGAGCGCAAGGCCCAGGCCCACGCCCGAGGACCGATCCCGCGCCAACCGGTTTCGTTGAGCAAGAACATCGAGTCGTCCCAGGAGACGAAGCCGGAGCGCAGGCTCGGCAGGAAAACCAGGAGCGCGCCCAGCGCGGCGAGCGCCGCTATGACCGCGGGCTTTTTAGAACCGGACACCGAGCCCGGCTTCCGCGCCGGCTTGGCCGTGGGCCATCGTCGCGGCGAAGCTCAGGTAGGTGAACTGGTAGGGCGTCAGGCGCGCGCCGAGCGTGAAGCGGCTCTCGACCGTGTTGACGACGCGCCCGTTCAGGGCCGGGTCGAGGTTCGAGTGGCGCACCACGAGGCGCATGCGGTCGAGACCGACGCCCGCGTAGGGCGCGAGAAACGGCGTCCCGGCCGAGCAGACGAGGTTCGCCCCGAAGTGCGACGCGGAGAAGTCCGCGTGCACGATGGAGTGCGCGACGACCGAGACCAGCAACTGGGGCGCCCAGGCCTTGTCCGACGCCGCGTAGAGGCCGTAGCGAAGGCCGCCGCCCGCGATCGTCAGGCCCTGGTAGGAGATGCCGCGGATGAAGCCGCTGAGCTTGAAGGGCATCCCGACCTCGGCCTGCGCCCACGGAAGGCCGAACGCCTTGACGCCGTTGGCGCGCAGGATGTTGTTTCCGGGGGACGGGCGGAACTGGCCGCCGAAGCGCGCGCCCACGTCGAAGCCGGTAAGGCCGAGCGAACGGCCGCTCTGGAACGTGGCCGCGCCGAGCACGCCGCCCAAATCGCGCGCGAAGGGCTTGAGCGAGCCCTCGTCCGCGTAGCGCGCGAAGCCGCCGTATTGGTCGGCGCCGGCGGCGCGCGCGGAGGCGGCGGCGAGCGGCAGCAGGACGAGGAGGGCGGCGCGCTTCATCGCCCGTGATTGTGCAATATCGCGTGGGCGATCCTCAACCCGCGCAAAGTCAAATCCGGCGCATGCCGGACGCCGGGCAAATCCTCGAGGAACAGCGGCGCCAAGCCGCCCGTGACCGCCACCCCCGCCTTGCCGCCCAACTCCGCCTTGGTGCGCGCCAGGACTTCCCGGATCATCCCTAGGTAGCCGTAGTACAGCCCGGCCTCGAGGCAGCCAACGGTGTCCTTGCCGATGACCGTGCGCGGCCTGCGCGGCTTGACCAGCGGGAGCTTCGCGGTGAACTCGTGCAGGGCGCGCGCCGCGGAGTTGGGTCCCAGGAGAATCGCGCCGCCGATGTAGGCGCCCCCGGCGTCCACGCAGTCGAAGGTGGTGGCGGTTCCGAAGTCGATCGCGACGGAGGGTCGGCCCGCGAACAGCTCGCGCAGGGCGAGCGCGTTGAGAATGCGGTCCGCGCCGACCTGACCGGGCGTCCTGACCTTCAGCTTCAAGCCGAGCGGCGAGCGGGGCGTGACGAACGACGGGAAAAACCCGAACGACTTTCGGATCGCCGCCGACAGCACGGCGTCCATATCCGGAACGACGGAACCGACCACGGCGACGACGGGCGGCCCATCCATCCGATGGAAAGGACGCTTCAAGGCTCTTGCGTACCACCCGACGGAGCGCCGGGGATCGGTCTCCAGGCGCCAGCGGCGAAGAAGGCGATCCCCGGCGAACGCGCCGACCGTCAGGTTGGTGTTGCCGACGTCGACGGCCAGCAGCAATTTATTTGAGCGCCCCGACCAATTCCTTCACCGCGCCGGCCGATTTCAGGAGCGCCGCGCGCTCCTCGACGGTGAGGTTGAGCTGGACGATCGACTCGATGCCGCGGGCGCCCAGCTTGCAGGGCACGCCGACGAACACCCCGTCGATGCCGTATTCGCCCTCCAACAGGGCGGCGCAGGGGAGCAGCTTGCGCTTGTCCTTGAGAATCGACTCGACCATCTCGGCCGCGGACGCCGACGGCGCGTAGTAGGCCGAGCCGGTCTTCAGCAGCTTGACGATCTCGGCGCCGCCGTCGCGGGTGCGCTGGTTGATCGCCTCGATCTTCTCCTTGGACAGGAGCTCGGTGATCGCGATGCCGCCGACCGTCGAGAACCGGGGCAGGGGAACCATCGTGTCGCCGTGGCCGCCGAGCACCATGGCGTGCACGCTCTCCATCGAAACGTCGAGCGCCTCGGCGATGAACCAGCGCATGCGCGCCGAGTCGAGGACGCCGGCCATGCCGATGACGCGGTGCTTGGGAAACCGCGAGGTCTTCAGCGCCACCTGGCACATCGCGTCGAGAGGGTTCGAGACGATGATCAGGATGCAGTTCGGGGAGAACTTGACGACGCTTTCCGTGCACGACGCGACGATCTTCGCGTTCGTATTGAGGAGGTCGTCGCGGCTCATGCCCGGCTTGCGCGGGATGCCGGCCGTGATGACCACGATGTCGGAGCCGGCGGTCGGCTCGTAGGACGTGGTCCCGGTGATCTTCGTGTCGTATCCCAGGACGGGCCCCGACTCCAGCAGGTCGAGCGCCTTGCCCGCGGGCATGCCTTCGGTGGCCGGGATATCGACCACCACGACCTCGTTGGCCGCCTCCATCTCCGCCAGGCGCTGAACGAGCGTCGCCCCGACGTTGCCCGCGCCGATCACCGTCACCTTGGTTCTGGCCATTTAACGACCTCCTTTTCGAGTCATAGAGGGATATTGCCGTGCTTCTTGGGAAGACGCGACACCTTCTTCCCCCTCAAAAATTTGAACGCCCGGATGACCTTCGGGCGGGTCTTGCGCGCCTCGATGACCTCGTCGACGTAGCCGCGCTTGGCGGCCTGGAACGGCGAGGCGAACCGATCGACGTACTCCTGCACCAATTCGGCCCTTCTCTTCTCCGGGTCCCGGGCCGCCTTCAGTTCGGCCTTGTGAAGGATGCTCACGGCGCCCTGGGGGCCCATCACCGCGATCTCGGCGCACGGCCAGGCGTAATTCACGTCGCCCCGGATGTGCTTGGAGCTCATCACGTCGTAGGCGCCGCCGTATGCCTTCCTCAGGACGACGGTCACTTTTGGAACGCTCGCGCGGCAGAAGGCGTAGAGCAGCTTCGCGCCCCGGCGGATGATCCCGCCGTGCTCCTGCTCGAGGCCGGGCCAATAGCCCGGGACGTCCACCAAGGTGAGCAGGGGGATATTGAACGAGTCGCAGAAGTTGATGAAGCGCGCGCCCTTCTCGGAGGCGTCGATGTCCAGGGCGCCGGAGAGCACCTGCGGATTGTTGGCCACGACGCCGACCGACTCGCCGTCGAGACGGATGAAGCCGACGACGATGTTGCGCGCGAAGCCGCGCTGGACCTCGAAAAAGCGGTGGCCGTCGGCGATCTCCCAGATGACGTCGTGGATCTTGTAGGCCTTCTTCGACTCGAGCTCGCCGACCCGCTCCAGGACGTCGCTTTCGCGCTTCGGATCGTCGGAGGGCATCGCGGCCTTGGGCTTCTCGCGGCAGTTCTGCGGCAGGAAGTCGAGCAGCTCGCGGATCTGCCGGAAGCAGTCCTGCTCGGAGCCGGCCGTGAAATGGCACACGCCCGAGAGCCGCGCGTGCGTGTCGGCCCCGCCGAGCGTCTCGAAGTCGCAGGTCTCGCCGGTCGCGGCCTTCACGACGTCGGGGCCCGTGATGAACATATGGCTCGTGCCCTCGACCATGAAGATGAAATCCGTGAGCGCGGGCGAGTACACGGCGCCCCCGGCGCAGGGCCCCAGGATCGCCGAGATCTGAGGCACGTAGCCGGAGGCGTCCACGTTGCGGTAGAAGATCTCGGCGTAGCCGCCGAGGCTCTCGACGCCCTCTTGGATGCGCGCGCCCCCGGAGTCGCACAGGCCGATCACAGGCACGCCGGCCGTGATCGACATGTCCATCGCCTTGCAGATCTTCATCGCGTGCGCGAGCCCGAGGGAGCCGCCGACGACGGTGAAGTCCTGCGCGTACAGGCACACCGGACGGCCGTTGATGCGGGCGAACCCCGTGACCACGCCGTCGGCGGCCATGTACTTCTTATCGAGGCCGAAGTCGGTCGCGCGGGTCTCGACGAGCGCGTCGATCTCCTCGAAGCTGTCGTCGTCAACGAGCAGCTCGATGCGTTCGCGCGCGCCGAGCTTGCCCTGCGCCTTCTGCGCCGCGTGCCGCTCCGGGCCGCCGCCGGCCTCGGCCCTGGAGCGCCTGTCGCGCAGGGCCTGCGTCTTGGGGCTGACGAGGGGCCGCTCCTTCTTGTCGCTCAACGGCCCTCCTCGACCAGCTCGATGAGAACGCCGCCCTGGTCTTTCGGGTGCAGAAAGGCGACGCGGTGTCCCCAGGCGCCGGGCCGCGCGGCCGCGTCGATGAGTTCGGCCCCCGCGGCCTTCTGTCTCCGGAGCTCGGCGGCGATGTCCGGCACGGCGAAGGCCAGGTGATGCTGGCCGGGGCCGCGTTTGTCTATAAATTCAGACACCGCCGACCCGGGGCCCGTTCCGGCCACCAGCTCGATCCAAGGGCGCTCCCCCATGAACGCGACCTCGACTTGCCGCGCGTCGACGCGCTCGCGGTGCGCGAGCCTCAGGCCGAGGGACTCGTAGTGCGCGATCCCGCGGTCGAGATCCGCGACGGCCACGCCGATGTGGTGCAGTTTCATCAGGCTTTCAGGAGCTTGCGGCCGACGCTGGCCGGATCGGTCTTGAGCCGAACCATGTCCTCCAGGATCGCGTCGGTCACGCGGTCGAGCGCGCCCTTCATGACGCGGCGCTGGATCCAGAACTGGAGCTCGGCCGCGTGCTGGCGCTTGAGGCGCGCGCGGCCTTCCCCGGAGGCCTTGAGATGCCTCCAATGGCCGTCGAGCTCCCGCGCGAGCTCCGGAATCCCCGCGCCGTCCTTGGCCGAGGTCGCGACGATCGGCGGCTCCCAGGATTTCGGGGCCTGGCCGGCGGCGCGGCCCAGGCCGAGAGCGGCCTTCAGGTCGGCGACGGCCTTGTCCTTGCCGGCCAGGTCGGCCTTGTTGACGACGAAAATATCGCCGATCTCCATCGCGCCCGCCTTCATGGCCTGTATCTCGTCTCCCATCGAGGGCGTGGTCACGTAGAGGACGGT
>JACQJQ010000157.1 GCA_016204945.1 Elusimicrobiota bacterium | reverse complement strand
CTTCTCGCCGCCGCCGCCCTGGGCCTGCTCTGCGCGTGCGCGAGCGGCCCCGCCGTTCTCGGCGACGACGACCCGGCGCCCTACGGCCGCGACGACGGGGCCGAGGAGCGCCGCGCCCGCGAAGCGCTGGCCGACATCGAGCGGAAAGTGGAGCGCGGCGATCTTCCCAAGATTCAGTTCGAGTTCGACAGCGACGCGATCACGGCCGAATCCGACCCGACTTTGATCCTGGTCGCCGAGCTGCTGCTGAAGAACCCGCGCCTGAAGCTCATCTGCCTCGCGCACACGGACAGCGTGGGGACCGCGGAGTACAACCTGGACCTCAGCGAACGCCGCGCGCGCTCGGTCAAGAGCTTCCTCGTCAAGCGGGGCGTCCCCCCGCCCTCGATCCGCTTCCGCGGCATGGGCTATTCCCGCCCGATCGCGGACAACTCCACCGACGAGGGCCGCGCTCGGAACCGGCGCGTCGAGTTCCGCGTGACGTACCGCGACTGGGAAACCGTCTACTGAAAGCCTAGACCCCGGAAGCCGTCAGGCGCTCGACGAGCGCCTTGACCGCCGCCGCGGCGTCGGACAGGACGGGAAGACGCTCGATGCGCCGCGCGCCGGCCGCGAGGCCCGCGCGCACCGCCGCCGGGATCGCGGCGTTGACGATGTCGGCTCCCGCCGCGAGGGCCGCGCCCAGCATCAGCGCCGCCACGCCCGAGACGTGGGGGGCGGCCGGAGAGGTCCCGGAGACGTGCACGTAGGGCACGAGCTCCTGCGCGTACAGCGCCCGGGGCGCCCTCACGGCGGCCTTGATGTTCGCTCCGGGAGCGTAGATATCCGGCTTCTCCGCGGCGGTTCCGTTCGAGGGATCGAACACGACGCCCTCCGATGAAAACTCCGCGATCTTGCCGTGGTAGTCGACCGCGCCGACGGCGATCGCGTCCGGCGAGGAGGCGGGCGAGCGTATCTGGGCGCCCTTGGGAAGAGCGCCGCCCTCGTTGCCCGCCGAGACGATCACGACGACGCCGGCCTTGGCCAGCTCCGACACCTTCAAGGCGACCGGGTGGTCGGCGTAAGCCTTCGGGAAGCCGAGGCTCATGCTGATGATGTTCGCGCCGTTGGCCTTGGCGCGGTCCATCGCCCGCAGGACCGCCTCGACGATCTCGGGCTCGCTCGGCGCGACGCCGGGCAGGTTGGCGTTGGTCAGGGCCTTGTACGACTGTATCTCGGCGTCCGGCGCGATCGCGTGAATGATCGACGCCATCGGCGTGCCGTGGTCACCCTTGACGTGGACGCCGCGATCGCGCGTCAAGTTCTCGGAGAGGGGGTCGACGATGTCGGCCATATCCGGATGATCGAAATCCACGCCGTCGTCGATGACCGCGACCTTGACGCCCTTGCCCGTGACGCCCGCGGCCCACAGGCGATCGACGCCGAGCCGCAGCAGGCTTTCGCCCAGGGGGAACGCGCGGATCACGGCGCGGACCACCTCGGCCTCGGCGTCGCGGCGGCGCAGCTCCTCCAGGATCGGCCTCAGCTGCCGATGCGTGATGGGGAGCATCGCCATGCCTCGCGCGCCCCGGATCGGAAGGCCCATGGCCGCGTGCATGGCCTCGAGCAGGCGCGCCGGAGGCCCCATCTCCTCGGCCGCCGCGCCGCGAGCGGCCATCGCCTCGAACCTGCCCATCAAGTCCGTCAAAATGCCCTTGAGCACGGGCACGGGCTGGAGGGCCGCGGGCGTCTCGCGCAGGCCGGCGAGCTGGTCTCCCGGGAGAGGAGACTCGACGAGCTTCCGTCGGGCGAGGTCCACGAGCGCCTTGCGCTGCTCGGGATAATCATAGCCCTCTCCGCCTCCGCCCAGGCGCATCCGCTTCACGCCGTCGGGGGTCTCCTCGTCGAGCGTGTACTTGAGGCTGTCGCTGAGGTATTGGGCGGCCTCGTGCAGCTGGACCTCGGTGATCTTGCCCAGGAATTGGGGATCTTCCGCGATCAGCGGCGCCAGGAGGTCGTGCAGGGCGACGCCGAAATCCGTGGGCATGCCGTTGAGGCGGTAGGTCATCGCGTAGCGCACGCTCGTCTTATGGTTGACGGAGAGGGAGATCGGCACGCCCCAGGCCTGGAGCTCCTCGGCCTTGCGCCGGCTCTCCTTCATGGACTTGAGGGCGGCGCCCTGGACGAGCGCGTCCATCTTCCGGTGAACGGCCTGATGCTCGCGCTCGTTCTGTTGGAGCAGCGACGCGAGCTGCTTGACCAGCTCGGCGGCCGCGCGGGCGATCTCGGCCTTCGCCGCGCGCCACTCCTCGGGCGAGACTCCGGCAGCCGTCAGCGCCTCGCCGCGCCCCTCGAGGGGCAAAGGCTTGCCGTCCAGCGTATGCACGACGGCGTAGGACAGCTTTCCCTGCTCGGTCAGCTGCCACGGCAGCCGCAGGCCGATGCGCCCGGATTTGACCTGCTCGACCTCCTTCTCGAAGGCCTGGAGGCGCCGCTGCGCCGCGGCCTCATACGCCTTGTGAAGCGCGCCGGCCTCGGCCGGAACGTCCTCCATGTCCTCGAAGGCGCCCGAAACGACGTTCTCCTCGGAGGCGGCGAATCTCCGGCTCGAATCGAAGACCTGGGAGACGAGCCCCTCCGCCTGGTTCGGATCGGAGAGAGCGCCGATGAAGGGGGCCAGCGTCTCGCGGACGCCGCCCGCAGGCAGGAATTCAACGGGCGAAAGCGCGGGAGACGGAACCGGCGCAGGCAGCTGCGCTGAAAGCGCGGGGGCGCTGAGGCTGGGACCGGAAAGCGCGAGAGGACGCGCCGCGCCCGCCGCGCCCAAGGCCCCGACGACGCCCGCGGCGTTCATGTTGATCGAGGCAACCCGGCTCTGCGCGAAGGCGCCGAGAGGCGAGCCCGCGAAAAGCGCGAGAGAGAGGGCGACGGCCAGGGACTGTCTCGCGGCGTTTCTCTCGATGATCATGTTCGGCTCCTCGATGCGGCGCTCGTGCGGCGTACTGCATTATAGAGGATGGGCCGAAGCCGGCGACTGGGACGGAAGGGGAAGGGGGGCCCGGACAAACGGCCTATGCCGAATTGGGCCTGGGAGCCCCGGTCACATGTGGGGCTCGAGGTAATCCAGGTCCTTGCCGAACGTCTCGCGCAGGCCCATGAGCGACGAGAGCGCCAGGGCGAAGCAAAGCGCCCCCACGACGGCGGCCGCGCCGAGGATGCCTTGGCCGGGCTTCAAGACCTGGAACAAGGCCGAAACGGCCACGAGCGAGCCGCGCACGAAGTTCGGAACCGTCGTCGTCACGGTCGCCCGGATGTTCGTCCCGAACTGCTCCGAGGCGATCGTTACGAACACCGCCCAGTAGCCGGAGAAAAAGCCGAGGGCGGCGCACGTCGCGTAGAACGCGCCGAGCGAGGCGCCGCGAAGGTTCAGGTAGACGGCGCACGAGGCGGCCGTCGCGAGCACGAAGATCAGCGCGGCTTTCTTGCGGCTGCGCAGCAGCTGGCTCAAGCCGCCGCTCGCGAAGTCGCCCAGCGCGCAGCCCGCGTACAGCCACATCACCGCGCGCGAGCCGGTCGGCGGGACCGGCATCTCCAGCGCCTTGCCGAACTCGGGCGCGAAGGTGGCGAGAATCCCGATCACGAACCAGACGGGCACGCCGAGCGCGATGCAGGACAGGTAGCGCCGCACGCGGTCGCCCGTGGAGAACAGCATCAGGAAGTCGCCGCGCCTAACCGTCGAGTTCTTGACCTTGTCGAAGATGCCGGACTCGTAGACGCCGACGCGCAAAGTCAGCAGCGCCAGGCCCATGGCGCCCCCGATGAAGTAGGCGTTGCGCCAGCCGAACCAGTCTCCGACGAGTCCGGCCGCCACCCCGCCCGCGATGCCGACGCCGGCGACGATCATCGTGCCGTAGCCGCGCGTCTCCTTCGGCATCAGCTCGCAGACGAGCGTGATGCCCGCGCCCAGCTCGCCCGCGAGCCCGATGCCGGCAATGAAGCGCAGGACGGAGTACGCCGGGACAGAATGGACGAAGCCGTTGACGATATTGGCCAGCGAGTACATCGCGATCGAGCCGAACAAAACCGAGAGTCTTCCCTTTTTGTCTCCGAGAATGCCCCAGAGCAGACCGCCCACGAGCATGCCGGCCATCTGCATGTTGATCAGGAGCAGGCCCGTGTCGAGCAGCCTGTCGGAGGCCACGCCGATGTCCTTGAGGCTGGCCACGCGCACGATGCTGAACAAGATCAGGTCGTAGATGTCGACGAAATAGCCCAGGGCCGCGAGGAGGACGGCCGCGAACGCGTTGCGGCTGGAAGAGGCGTCGTTCATGGGAGGATCATAGAAAAGTTTCGGCGCCCCTTTGCTACAATTGCGCCCATGACCATCCCTCCCTCGGCGCGCCGCCTCGGACGTACGTGGGCCCTTTTCGCCCTGTGCGGCCTCTTCGGCGCCCTCGGCACCGTCGCCCTCTCGGCGCCGGCCACGAAAGATCGGCCCGCGCAGACCCAGGCCGAGCAGATACGAACCGAGATGGACGCGCGCCGCGCCGCGGAGGCTCCAAGCACGCTCCTCGAGCGCTCGGTCTCTTTCTTCGGACTCTTCGCGCTGGTCGGCCTGTGCTGGCTCATGTCCACCGACCGCGGGAAAATCAACTGGAGCCTCGTCGCCTGGGGCATGGCGCTTCAGCTCCTCTTCGGGATCATCGTCCTCAAAACGACTCCAGGCCTATGGTTTTTCTCGAAGCTCAACGACGGCGCGATGGCCCTGCTCGGCTTCACCAACGAGGGCGTCAAATTTTTATTCGGCTCCTTCGTCACCGGCAGCATCGAGGCGCCGATGGTCAACTTCGCCTTCAACGTCCTGCCCACGATCATCTTCGTCTCCGCGCTCATGACCGTCGGCTACCACGTCGGCCTCATGCAGTGGGTCGTCGACCTGTTCGCGGTCGTCATGTACAAGACCATGAAGACCTCCGGCGCCGAGACGCTGTCGACCGCCGCGAACATCTTCGTCGGCCAGACCGAGGCTCCGCTGGTCGTCAAGCCCTACGTCGCGGACATGACCAACTCCGAGCTCATGGCCGTCATGGCCGGGGGCTTCGCCAACACCGCGGGCGGCGTGCTCGCGGCCTACGTCGGCATGCTCCACCCATATTTCCCCGACATCGCCGGCCATCTCATCGCCCAGTCCGTCATGTCGGCGCCCGCCGCGCTCGTGTGCGCGAAGATCGCGATGCCGGAGACGGGAACGCCGAAAACCCTCGGGCACGTCAAGATGGGCCGAGAGAAGCTCGACGCGAACGTGATCGACGCGGCCGCGCGCGGCGCCTCGGAAGGCCTGTCGCTCTCCTTCAACGTCGCCGCGATGCTTCTGGCCTTCATCGCCCTGATCGCGATGCTCAACGCCTTGCTCAAGGCGGCCGGCGTCTGGATCGGCTTTCCCCAGGCCAGCCTGGAGAACCTGCTGGCCGTCCTGGGCTGGCCGCTCGCCTGGCTCATGGGCGTGCCCGTCCAGGACTGCTGGACCGTCGGCAAGCTCATCGGCGTCAAGACCGTGCTCAACGAGTTCGTCGCGTACCTTCAGTTGACCGACATCCTGAAATCCGGGCAGCCGCTCACGCACCGCTCCGTGGTGATCGCGAGCTACGCCCTCTCGGGCTTCGCGAATTTCTCCTCGATCGCCATCCAGATCGGCGGCATCTCCGGCATCGCGCCCACGCGCCGCCACGACCTCGCCAAGCTCGGCCTCAAGGCCATGGCCGTGGGCGCCGTCGCGACCTTCATGACCGCGAACATCGCGGGCATCCTGATCCCCTAACGGCAGCGAAACTGGCCTTGAACCGGCTTGGGATCGAAATTGGGGCCGGCGGCGCAGACGTTCCGGTCCAAGCGCGAGCGGGAAAGCACGCCGGTCGAGATCAGGTTGGCCATCTGAAGGAACGCCGGCGTCAGCTCGGCGCGGACCTTGTCCACGATCTGCTGCGGCTTTTTAGGGTCGCCCGCCTCGTAGCCCCGCGCGCAAAGCTCCTCCTCGAAGGCCCGGCGCGCGTCCCAGCCGTCGGCCAGCATCCGGAACAGGCCGGCCAGATAACCGGTCCGATCCTCCCCGAGCGTGCAGTGGAAGAAAACGCTCCTGCCCCCGGAGAAGGCGTCCAGCAGGATGTTCAGCGCGTCGACGGTCTGCTCGCAGGTCTGCCGATAAGGACCGAGCGCCGTCCAGCGAAACGGGATGTGGCGCACGCGCCCCGCGGCGAACCCCGCGGCGGAAAAAGCGGCGATCTCCTCGGCGACCTCGTCTTTGGCCGTCGCCGTATTCTTGAAAATAAGGACGTCGGTGACGCCGCGCGCCCTCAGGTCGGCGACGTCGCCCGCCAGCGAGGCCGGCCGAGCCCGCTTCGAGCCCTCCGTGCCCGGCGCGCTCCCCCGCAGCACCGTCCCGCGCCCGACCTCGCGGGCGTTGGGGATGTCGACGCCGTCGACTTCGGAGGCGAATATGGACGAAAGGCCGGCGCAAGCGGCATCCGGACGCGCGGAGACGGCGAGAACGAGAGCGAGCGCCGCGAAGAGTGGAAGGCGATTCATGGGCCCAGTATAGGGCGCGCCCCCGCCGCCGCGCAAGTGCCCGCGCCATGATCCACACGCGCACGCTGCGGCCCGGCGACAAGGCCCTGGCCCTGGCCGCGCGCGTTCTGCGCGCCGGCGGGCTGGTCGCCTTTCCCACGGAGACCGTCTACGGGCTCGGCGCCCGCGCCCTCGACGCGCGCGCCGCGCGCCGCGTCTACAAGGCCAAGGGGCGCCCCTCGGACAACCCTCTGATCGTGCACGTCGCCGACGAGGCCATGCTCGCGGGCGTCGTACGTCGGGTCACGCCGCTGGCGCGTAGGCTCATCGACGCGTTCTGGCCGGGGCCCCTCACTTTGATTTTGGAAAAATCGGACCGCGTTCCGTCCGCCGTGACCGCGGGCGGGCGCACCGTCGCCGTGCGCTGTCCCGGCCACCGCGCGGCGCGAGCGCTGATTCGCGCCCTGGGCGAGCCGATCGCGGCGCCCTCCGCGAACCTCTCGGGACGGCCGAGCCCGACGACCGCGGCGCACGTCCTGCGCGACCTGCGCGGGCGCGTCGCGCTGATCCTCGACGGCGGCCCCTGCCGCGAGGGCCTGGAATCGACGATCGTCGACGCGCGCGGCCGACGGCCCGTCGTGCTGCGCCGCGGAACCGTGACCGACGAAATGATCGCGCGCGCGGCCGGAATCGCGCCGGCGCCTCCCGGGCCCGCCGCCCCCGCCGCGCCCGGAGCGCGCCACCGCCACTACGCGCCGTCCTGCCGGGTGATCCTGGCGCCGCCGGCCTTGGTCCGGCGCGGCGCGCTGGCCGGCCTGTCCGGCCCGAGCGCCGGGCTGGTGCACCGGACGCCCTGGCCCGGGCGCCCGCCCGCGTACGCCCTGCGCGTGCGCGGAGGAGCGGGCGCCTACGCGGCCGCCCTGTTCTCGGCCCTGCGCGGCGCGGAAAGCGCGGGCGTCGAGACGCTGTACGTCGAGACCGTGCCGGACCGGGGCGTCGGGCGCGCCGTCATGGACCGCCTGCGCCGCGCCGCGCGGCGCTGATTTTCCGCGGATAAACTGTTACTATCCCGGTCCGAGGATATCATGAGTTCTCCCGACATCGTCATCCGGATCGACCGCAGGGGGCTGGTCCTTGTCGCTGCCCTCGTCGTCGTCGGCGCCACAGCGGGCCTGCTGTGGTCGGAGACGTTGACCTTGGTCACGACCTACCCCTCCCCCTCGGGCATCTACAACTACCTCGTGACCACCGGCAACTCGGTCGCGGCCCCGGCCGACACCGTTCTCAACCGCAACGCCGGCAACACCATCCTGGCTCCAAGCGCCACCAACGCGGGCGGCATGGTCGGCATCGGCGCGACGAATCCCGGACAGAAGCTGACCATAGACGGCTCCGCGCCGATCGCCGAAATCAGAAGCGGCGGCTATCTGATGCTTCGCCCGACCCTGAATGATTGGGACATGAGGCTGCGGGCATTCGGTCAGCGTCTCGAGGTGCTTTCGGGCGGCGACCTAACCACCCCCGTCGCGTTGTTCCGCGACAACGGAACCTTCAAGGTCGCCAGCAGCGTCCAAACGGGTGATGACTCCAACTGCAATCCAAGCAAGGCCGGGGCTATCCGATGGAGCGGGGGGGCGTTTTCAGGGTGCAATGGAAGCGCTTGGCTGCCGCTTGGCGGCAGGCCGGAATCGTATTGGGCGATCTACGGGTCCGGCAAGCAATGCCCGGGCGGGGTGACGAAATACATCATCTCCTGTGGAAACAACGCCGGCATGGAGTGGCAATACAATATGTGCAACTCCAAGGCGCATGATGATTACTACAACCAAGGGCCGCCCGTTTTCGACGGATCCGGATACTATCTTCCAGCCTCCGCCGCCAATCCCGCTTGGTATGATTACCACGTCAACTTATACTGCAGCGAGGGGCCGGCTTATTGAACGGCCGCAAGCCTCGCGAGCGTCCAGGCGCGGACACAGCACGATGAAAGCCATCATCGTCGAGAAGTTCGGCGGCCCCGAGGTCCTCAGGCTCAAGGAGGTCCCGGAGCCCAAGGCGCGATCGGGACAGGTCCTGGTCGCGCTCAAGGCGATCGGCGTCAATCCGGTGGACACCTATATCCGAGCGGGGACGTACGCCCGCAAGCCGGAACTGCCCTGGACGCCCGGCACCGACGCCGCCGGCATCGTCGAGGCCGCCGGCGCGGGCGCGCCGTTCAAGACGGGCGATCGCGTCTACCTATACGGCGCGCTCGGCGGCGTCTACGCGGAAAAGGCCGCGGCGGAGGCCGCCCGCGTGTTTCCGCTTCCGAAGGCGCTGTCCTTCGAGCAGGGCGCGGCGATCGGCGTGCCCTACGCGACCGCGCACCGCGCGCTCTTCCACCGCGGCGGCGCGCGCCAAGGCGAGACCGTCCTCATCCACGGCGCCAGCGGCGGCGTGGGCGTCGCGGCGGTCCAGCTCGCCCTGTCCGCGGGCCTGAGCGTGATCGGCACGGCGGGCGGAGAAGAAGGCGTCGCTTTCTTGAACTCCATCGGGGTCGCGCGCGCCCTCGATCACCGGAAGCCCGGCTGCATGGACGAAGTCCTCGAGCTCACCGGAGGCGAAGGCCCACAACTCGTCATCGAGATGCTCGCCAACGTCAATTTGGCCGAGGACCTGCGCGTCGCGGCCCGGGGCGGGCGCGTCGTCGTCGTCGGCAGCCGCGGAACGGCGACGATCGATCCGCGCCTGACGATGACCAAGGATCTCGCCGTGCTCGGCATGAGCTTATGGAACATGACGGAGGCCGAACTGAAGAGCACGCACGCCGACCTGGCCCAGGGCTTCTCAAGCGGCGCGCTCAAGCCCCTCATCGGCGCGAAGTTCCCCCTCGCCGAGGCGGCCAAGGCGCACTCCGCCGTCTTGGCCCCGGGCGCGCGCGGCAAGATCGTCCTGCTTCCCTGAAAGGATTGGGTGGAATTCATCCGATGGGAATTCTAGAGGACTGGGGCTGGGACGCCCGATGGGCCGAGGCTTTCGGCGGCGGCGCCGGCGGCCTGTTTCCCGCCCGGCTCATCGAGGAGCGGCGCGGCCTTTTCCAGATCATGTCCGAGCGGGGCGCGGGGCCCGCCCGCACAACCGGTTCGATGCGCCATAAAGCGAACGACCGCGCCGATCTCCCGGCCATCGGCGACTGGATTTGCGCCGAGGCGCTTCCCAACGAGGGCGCCGCCCTCATCCGGCGCATTCTCCCCCGCCGAACCAAACTCTCGCGCCGGGCCTCCGGAGAGACGGCGCAGGAGCAGGTCATCGCCGCCAACCTCGACGTCGTCCTGGTCATGACCGCCCTCAACGCGGACTTCAACCCCCGCCGCCTCGAGCGCTTCCTCGCCGTCAGCCTCGAAAGCGGGGCCGCGCCCGTGCTCGTGCTCAACAAGCTCGACGCCTGCGGGGAGCCGGAGCCGTTCCTCGAGCAAGCGCGCCGCGCCGCGGGCGGCGCCCCGGTCGTCGCGCTCAGCGCCAAGACCGGCGCCGGCCTCGACGCGCTCGCCGCCTGGATCAAGCCGGGCCGCACGATCGGCCTGATCGGCTCCTCCGGCGTGGGCAAGTCCACTTTGATCAATCGCCTGACCGGCGGAGAACGCATGAAAACCGCCGCGACACGCGCCTCCGATGAGCGCGGACGCCACACCACGACGCATCGCCAGCTGTTCATGCTCCCGCAGGGCGGCTTACTGCTCGATACGCCCGGAATGAGGGAAATGCGGTTCTGGGACTCGGAGCAGGGCCTCAAGAAAACGTTCGACGAGATCGACTCCCTGGCCCCGTCCTGCCGCTTCAAGGACTGCGTCCACGACTCCGAGCCCGGCTGCGCGGTGAAGGCCGCCGTCAAGGCCGGAACCGTGGCGGCGGACCGCCTCGAGTCGTGGAGCCGGCTCCGGCGCGAGGCCCGTCAAGCCCGCCGGAAGCGCGGCGGCGGGCGCGGGAAGTAGCCGCGCTGGAATCTCCCGGCGGCCTTACTTGCCGAGGATCATCTTGAGGGAGATGCCGAACAGAATGCAGCCGAAGGAGCGCCGCAGGATCTCCTTGGGCAGCGCGACGGCGAGCTGGGCGCCGAAGAGACCGCCGAGGACGAAGCCCGCGCTGAGCAGCGCCGCCGCCCTCACGTCCACCATGCCGTTCTTGTAGTAGGTCCAGGCGGCGAGGATGCCGATCGGCGGCAGCAGCATCGCGGTGCTCGTGCCCTGCGCCGCATGCTGGGAAAAGCCGAAGAAAAGGACGAGGATCGGGACCAGGATGATCCCGCCGCCGACGCCGACCATCCCGCTGAAGACGCCGACCAACAGGCCCGTGGCGACGAGCGCGATTGGGTTCACCCGCCGATTATACCTAAACGGCCTCGCGCAAGGGCGCGGCGAGCGGGCCTACTCGATGGGCTCGACGAGCGTGGCTTCCTCCGCGGTGAGGGCCACGGCGGCCCTCAGCGGCTCGGCGCGGATCGGGCACTTCGAATCGGTGCAGCGCGCGCAGTATTTGCGCCGGCACGGATCGATGTGCGCGTGGAGCTCCCCCTCGAGGCCCGAGGCGGCGATGAGCTTCTTCTCGAAGCGCTCGGTCTTGTCGTGGGCCTCGGACACGGGAAGATATTCCGGAACCACCAGATGGACGTCCGCGTGCGTGTAGCGCCCGGAGCGCATCGCGCGCAGGCCGTGCACCGTGATCACGCCGGCCTCATCGACGCCCCTCTTGAGGATACCCTCGATGCCGGCGACGAGCGGCCCGATCGTCGCCGAGTCCTCCTCGTCGAGCAGCGCCGCGGCCGACTCCCGGACGAGGCGAAAGCCCGTCTTTCCGAGCAGGACGGCGACCGCCATCGCGACGACGGGATCCAGCCAGCTCAAGCCGGTGGCTTTCACCAGCGCCAGGCCGAAAAAGATGCCGACGGTCGTGTAGAAGTCGGAAAGCACGTGATGCCCGTCGGCCTGGAGCGTCTTGGAATTGAGCCTGCGGCCCGCGCTCAATAGATACCACCCGAGAAGGCCGTTCAAGGCTCCCGCCCCGATGTTGATCAGCATGCCGATGCCGAGGCTCTTGAGCTCGACGCCGCGCATGAGCGCCAGCGCCGAATCGTAGACGATGATGAGCGCCGCCAGGGAGATGAGGCCGCCCTCGAACGCGGCGGCGAAAAACTCCATCTTGCCGTGGCCGTACGGATGGTCCTTGTCCGCGGGCTGCCCGGCGAAGATCACCGCCCCGAGGCCGAAAGCGGCGGCCGCGACGTTGACGATGCTCTCGAGCGCGTCGGACTTCAGCGCCATCGAGCCGGTCAGCCAGTACGCGGCCGCCTTCAGGCCCAGGATGACGAGCCCGCCCGCGAGGGAAACCGCGATCGCGCGGACGCGCTCCCGCTGGGCGCCGCCCAGGCCGCTCATTATTCGAGGACGAGGAGCTGGCCGCCGACGTGCGGCGCGTGCATCGGGCAGAACACGCGGAAGACTCCGGCCGCGTCGGCGGTGAACTCGACGACCTTGGTGTTCGCGCCTTCCTTGTTGTCGACCGAGACCGCGGTGCCCGGATAACCCTCGATCGCGAATGCGTGGACGCCCGAGGGAGCCGTGTTGACGAGCGTGATCCTCACCCGATCGCCTTTCTTGACGATGAAGACGGCCGGGGTCCAAATCTTGTTGCCCTTGACCTCGATGTTGACCGACTTGAATTCCCGGACGGGCGCGGCCGGCGCCTTGGCCTCGACGGCGCCCGCGGCGGCCGCCGCGAGGACGAAAGAAACGGCGATGGTGTTTATCATGCTTCGATCATAGACCATCGGCTTGCCGCGCGGCAAGGGAAGCGGTAATATCCTCCCGTGGCCGATCCCCTCGACGCTCTGCGCCGGCTCTTCCGCGGAAAGTTCGGAGCGGACGCCGAGACGCTCGTCCCCGTGCGCGCCGAGGGCTCGAACCGGAGGATCTACCGCTTGACCGGAGCGGGCTTCTCCTCGATCGGCGTGCTCAACGATGACGCCAAGGAAAACCGCGCCTTCATCGAGTTCTCCAAGCATTTCCGCAAGGAAGGCATACCGGTGCCGGAGTTCTACGCGGAAAACGAGGACGCGACCGCCTACCTGGAGGAGGATCTCGGCGATACGACGCTTTTCCAGTTCCTTGAAAAGCGCCGAACGTCCGCGGGCTTCCCCGCCGAGGTCGTCTCCGCCTACCGCGACGTGGTGCGCTGGCTGCCGAGGATCCAGATCGTGGCCGGCAAGACCGTCGACGACCGCTGGTGCTACCCGCGCAAGAGCTTCGACAAGCAGTCGATGCTGTGGGACCTCAACTACTTCAAGTACTACTTCCTGACGCTCGGCGGCGTTCCGTTCCACGAGGAAAAGCTCGAGGAGGATTTTTCCGGCTTCGCGGACTATCTCCTCGCCGCCGACCGGAAGTACTTCCTGTGCCGCGACTTCCAATCGCGCAACGTCATGCTCAAGGACGGCAAGCCGCACTTCATCGACTATCAAGGCGGCAGGCGCGGCGCCCTCCATTACGACATCGCGTCCTTGCTCTACGACGCCAAGGCGGACGTGCCCTTCGAACTGCGCGACGAGCTCCTGGAGCTCTACATCGAGGAGGCGGGCAAGCACGCCTCGATCGACGCGAAGGAATTCAAGCGTATCTTCCCCGGCTTCGTCCTCATCCGCATCATGCAGGCCATGGGCGCCTACGGCCTGCGCGGCTTCCACGAGAAAAAGCCCCTTTTCCTGCAGAGCATCCCCTACGCGATCCGCAACATCGAGCGCGTCCTCGTGACCTCCGGCCTGCCGATCGAGGTTCCCGAGCTGATGAGCGTGTTCAAGAGGCTCGTGGGCTCGTCGGCGCTGCGTCAATTCGGCGCGGCCAAGCTGACGTTGACGGTGAGGATTCAGAGCTTCTCGTACAAGAACGGGACGCCCAAGGACGAGAGCGGCCACGGGGGCGGCTACGTCCTCGACTGCCGCTGCCTGCCCAATCCCGGCCGCCTGCCCGAGTTCCGCGCCCAAAGCGGCCTTGACGGCCCGGTCGTCGCCTACCTCTCCAAGGAGGAAGGCGTCGACCGCTGGGCGCGCTCGGCCTTCTCCATGATCGACCAGACCGTCGCGGATTACGGAAGCCGCAATTTCACCGATCTGTTCGTGGCCTTCGGCTGCACCGGAGGCCAGCACCGTTCGGTCTACATGGCCGAGCGCTTGGCCAAGCACCTGCGCGACCAGGGCGTGCCCTGCCGGGTGACGCACCGGGAATCGAGGAACTGGCCCAAGAAATGAAGGCCCTGATCCTGGCGGCGGGCGTCGGCGCGCGGCTGAAGCCGCTCACGGACGGCCTCCCGAAGGCCCTCATCCCCGTCGGCGGCACACCGATGCTCGAGCGCGTGCTGATCCGCCTGAAGGCGGCCGGGGTGAAGTCCTTCGTGGTCAACGCGCATCACCACGCGCCCAAGGTCGCGGATTTCTGCGCTGCGCTCTCCCGCCGCCACGGCGTGCCCGTGTCCGTCTCCCGCGAGGACGACCTCCTCCTGGACACCGGCGGCGCGGTCAAGAAGGCGTCGGCGCTCCTGCGCGGGCGCGGCCCGTTCTTCGTCCACAACGCCGACGTGCTGACGGATATCGACCTGCGCGCGCTGATCGAGGCCCACAAGGAGGCCGGCGCCCTGGCCACCCTGTCGGCGCGCGAGCGCGCGAGCGGCCGCGCCTATCTCTTCGACGCGAAGGGCCGCTTCGCCGGCCACGACCGCGGCGAAGGCGCGGTCGCCTGGGCCAAGGGCCCCGTGCCCAATGTCCAGCGCCTCGGCTTCGACGGCGTCCACCTGATTTCGCCGGAATTTCTCGACAAGATCACCGAAAGCGGCGTATTCTCGATCACGAAGACCTACTTGCGCCTCGCCGGATCGGGCGCCGATATCCGCGCCTTCCGCTCCGACCCGTGGGCATGGCACGACATCGGCACCGCCGAGAAGCTCGCGGCGGCGCAGGCCTGGGCGGCCTCGCGCCCGGCCTGAATAAAGCCCCATGAGCTCCGCCCAACCTTGGTAGAATGAGCCCGTGGAAGAGCCCCCCAAGGAAGCGTTTCCCCCTCGGCCCAAGCTGACCGGCCGCCCCAAGAGCCACGAGCTGCCGATTCCCTGGGTGCGCCTGCGCTCGACCGCGTCCGGCCATCAGCTCTACAAGCGAATGATCGGCGAGGTGGACGCCAAGGCGCGTCCCGGCGACATCGTCGCCGTCTACGACCGCTTCGACGCCCCGTACGGCGTCGCCCTGTACAACCCGCGCAGCCTGATCGCCCTGCGCCTGCTCACCCGCGGCGTCGGAGCCTTCGATCCCGACGCGTTCTTCAACGAGCGGATGACGACGGCCGTCGCCTTCCGGCGCAAGATCCTCGACTTGGACGCGCGCACCGACGCCTACCGGATCGCGCACGACAACGGCGACGGCCTTCCGGGCCTGGTCGTCGACCGCTACGGCGACTGCATCGCCCTCGAGTTCTACTCCTTGGGCATGTTCAAGCAGGCCGCGCGCATCGAGCGCGCCCTGAAGCCGCATTTTCCCAACGCCCGCTTCTTTCACCGCGCCTCGCCTCATACGCAGAGCATGGAGGGCTTCACGCTCGGTCCGAATACGGGCGCCGGCACGCGCGTGAGGGAAAACGGCGTCACGTTCGTCGTCGACCCCTCCACCGGCTACAAAACGGGTTTTTTCACCGATCAACGCGACAACCGGGCCGGCATCGTGCCGTTCGCGAAGGGGAAGAAGGTCCTCGACGTGTGCTCCTACACCGGCGGCTTCGCGCTTTACGCCAAGAAGCTGGGCGCCGCCGAGGAGGTCACCGCCGTCGAGCTCGATCCCGACGCCGCGGCGATCCTCAAAATGAACGCCAACGCGAACCAGCAGCGCATCGACGTCGTCTGCGCCGACGCGTTCCCCTACATGCGCCAGGCGGCGATGAACGCCCGTCGCTACGGCCTGATCGTCCTCGATCCGTACAAGCTCATCGCCAACCAGGAGGGCTACGCGCTCGGCCGCCAGAAGTACATCGACCTGAACCGCCTCGGCATGGTCCTGCTCGAGCCCGGCGGAATTCTCGTCACGTGCTCCTGCTCGGGGATGCTCTCCTGGGACGAGTTCCTCCAGTTCGTGCGCACCGCCGCCGGCTCGGCCGGGCGCCGCGTGCAGGTCTTCCGCAAGAGCGGCGCCGGCGCCGACCACCCGTTCGCCGCGGACCACCCCGAAGGCGAGTATCTGAAAGTCCTTTGGTGCCGCGTCCTTTAATCCTCGCCTCCCTGGCCGCCGCCTTCGCCGCCGTCTGGGGCTTCCGGAGGCTGCGGCGCGTCGCCGCGATCGCCTGCGCGTACAAGGCCAAGGTCCTCGCCTCGGCGCTCTTCGTGTCCGGGCTCGAGATCGACCCCCAGTCCGCCCCGGAAATTTCCGGCGAGGCGTACCGGCTCATGCGCCTGTTCCGCGCGCGCGTCGACCGCGAGCGTAAAACGGCGACCGTCTCGTTCTTCGGCCTCCAGCCCCGCGTCGCGGCCTGGCGTCCCGGCCTGGGCGCGACCCTGACGCGGGCGCCCCTGCCGGCGCCGCGCGCGTGGCGGCCCCCCGCGCGCGGCGCCGCCCTTCCCGTCGCCGAGCGCCCGGCGCTGGCGCCGGCCCTCGACGCCGCGCTGGCCGAGCCGGCGCCGGACCGCCCGCGCCGGACCCGGGCGGTGGTCGTGCTTCAAGACGGCGCGATCGTCGGCGAGCGCTACGCCCCCGGCATCTCCCCGGACACCCCGCTCAACGGCTGGTCCATGGCCAAGAGCGTGACGGGGGCGCTGATCGGGACCTTGGTCGGCCGGGGCAAGCTCGGGCTCGCGGACCGGCGCCTGCTTCCCCAATGGAGCGGGCCGAAAGACCCGCGCGGCGAAATCTCGCTCGAGGACCTGCTGCGCATGCGCAGCGGCCTGAAGTTCTCGGAAGCCTACTCCGACCCCCTCTCCGACGTGACGCGCATGCTCTTCGAGTCCTGCGACGCCGCCGGCTTCGCGGCCTCGCGCCCGCTCGAGGCCGCGCCCGGCGCGGTCTGGAAATACTCCAGCGGCTCGACGAACATCCTTTCGCTGATCGCGCGGCGCGCCGTCGGCGAGGAGGACTATCCGCTGTGGCCGAGGCGCGCGCTCTTCGAGCCGCTCGGGATGTCGAGCGCCGTCTTCGAGCCCGACGCCGCGGGAACCTTCGTCGGCTCCTCCTTCCTGTTCGCGACGGCGCGGGATTGGGCGCGCTTCGGCCTGCTCTACGCGCGCGGCGGTCGCGCCCTCCTGCCCGACGGCTGGGCCGCCTTCGGCGCGAGCCCCACGCCGCAGGCGCCGGACGGCCGCTACGGCGCGCACTGGTGGCGGAAGCTCTCCAAGGAGCTGGGCGGCGAGACGCCCGCGGCGGCGCGGCTTGCCCCCGACGCGCTCCACGCCCTGGGCCACGAGGGCCAATGCCTGACCGTCGTCGCCTCGCGGCGCCTCGTCGTCGTCCGCCTCGGGCTGTCCATCGACATCACCGCCTGGGATCACGCGGCGTTCCTGGCGGAGCTGCTCGACGCGCTGCCGGCCTAGCTCTTGCGCTGGACGAAGGTCAGGTCCTGGAAGATGATGCCCAGGCCGAGGTACTCCCCAGCGCGGTTCTTCACCTGCAGAGTGCTGTAGCCGATGACGAGAGGCGCCGCGCCGTGCATGACGGACACCTCCGCGCGATGGACCGTCTGGTGCGTCGCCAGGGCCGCGCGCACGACCTCGCAGAGCGCGGGAAAACCCCCGAGCGCCGCCGCGTAGTCCTTGCCGATCAGCGAGGCGATATCCGGAAGGTGCAGGATCTTTCCGGCCGTCGGATTGACGTACACCACCAGGCCGTCGAGGCTCACGGACAGGAATCCTCCCGTGAGGTTGTCGAGAATGCTCTGGTAATACTCGGCCTGGTCGCGCATCGCCGGGGATTCTACGAAATCAAGACCGCGCCAGGGCGGCGTCGACGGCGCGCAGCAGGTCCGCGGACAGCGTCTTGCCGGAGGCGGCGGCGTTTTCCACCACCTGCTCGGGCCGGCTCGCGCCGACGATCGCCGAGGAGACCTCGGGCAGGCGCAGCGTCCAGGCCAAGGCGAGATGCGCCGGCGTCATCCCGGCCTGCCGCGCCACCGCTCGCAGGCGGTCCGCCTTCGCCAGGACCTCGTCGGCGATCCAGCGGCCCATGAAGCCGTTCATTTTCGGGCTCGCCGCGCGCGAGCCCGCCGGCGGCGGGGCGCCGCGCTCGTACTTGCCCGTGAGCACGCCCTGCGCGAGCGGCGACCAGACGATCTGGCCGATGCCGTTCTTCGCGCACAAGGGAAACACCTCGTCCTCGGGACCGCGCCACAGCATCGAGTACTGCGGCTGGCTCGAGACGAACTTCGCCGCCCCGGAAACCCTCAGCGCGGCCTCGATCTGCCCCGGGGCCCATTCGCTGAAGCCGAGCCAGCGCGTCTTGCCGGCTTTGACCGCCTCGGTCAAAGCGGACATGGTTTCCTCGAGAGGCGTGTCCTTGTCGTAGCGATGGCACTGATAGAGGTCCACGTAGTCGGTGTTCAGCCGCTTGAGCGACGAGTCCAGCTGCTTGCGGATCTGGGCGCGGGAAAGGCCCTTGTCCGTCTCGCTCATCGGAAAGAACAGCTTCGTCGCCAGCACGTAGGAGGACCGCGGCCGGTCCTTCAGCGCCCGCCCCAAGAAGGACTCCGCGGCGCCGAGCCCGTAGACGTTGGCGGTGTCGATGAAGTTGATCCCCGCGTCGAAGGCCGCGTCCACGCACGCGCGTCCGCTCGAATCATCCACGCCCGCGCCGTAGGTGAGCCACGAGCCCAGGGACACCTCCGAGACCGACAGGTCGCTCGCGCCGAGCCGGCGGTATTTCATCGGGACTCGCCCCGCGGGGAGACCACGAGCGCGGCCCGCGTCCTGTAGTCGCTGCGGACGACGGCCGCGGAATAAGGGGCGGTCGCGTCGAGCGGCACCGTCGCGCCGGAGACGGTCAGCTCGAGCTCGACCTTTTGCCCGCTCCAGATGCAGCGCATGCCCTTGGGGCAGGGGCTGTTGATGAAGCCGGTCAGGAGGATCGAGGCGTCGGCGTCCTTGATCCGCGCGCGCTGCCCCTTGCGCAGGGTGAATTCCCTGCCGAGCTCCGCGGTGATCGTCCTCGGCGCCGCGGCCCGCGCGCGCGGCGGCGCGGCGGCGAACAGCAGGGCGGCGGCGACGGAAAGCGCGACCATGTCAGGGCGAGGTTATATCATTTTGCGGCGCCGCGCCCGATGCGGCAACCGAGGCTTGAGTCCCGGAGGTTTCGGGGCTATGCTAACGCCGCATGAGAGCATCGGACGCGCTGTCCAGCCGCTACGAGGCCGGCTTCTGCGTCTTCATGGCGGCCCTCGCGTTTCTCGGCCGGGACAACCCGAGCCTGGAGTATCCCGCGATCCTCTACCTCTTCGGCCTGCTCATGCTCCTCAACCTGCTGGCCGGAGTCGCCCTGCGCCTCAGGCCCGAATCTCCGCTGGTCTCGACCGCGTTCATCCTCGCCAACTGCGGCACGATCACCGCGATCCTGGCGCATTCAGGCGGGGCGGCCTCGAATCTCTGGGTCCTCTACCTTCTGCCGATCTTCACGGTCTGCCTCCTTCTCGGAGCCCGCGAGGCCGCCGGCATCACGATCGGGGTCGTGGCGTTCAACGCCGCCTTCATCCTCAGCCAAACCCGGGGAGGCTGGTCCATCGCCGCCTTCGAAATCCTTCTCAAGAGCGGATTCTTCACTTTCACCGCCTTGCTGGCGTGGCGGCTGGTCGCCAAGGACCGCAACGCCCGCGCCCAGCTCCGATCCGAGAGCCAGAGGGCCGAGCAGCTCACCATGCGCCTGGAGGGAGCCGCCGCGCTGAGCAACGTCGCCCTCGTCAGCGCCGGGGTGGCCCACGACCTGCGCAACGCGTTCATGGTCATTCTCGGGTTTTCGGACACGATTCTAGGCGACGAGTCCTTGAGCGCCGACTCCCGGGACGGCCTGGAGCGGGTCAAGCGGATGGCGCAGCTCGGCGGCGAGATGTCCCAGCAGTTGGCCCGCCAGGGCGCCGACGCCAAGTTCCAGCTCTCGCCCGACGACCTCGACGCGGTCGCCTCCAGCGTCATACCCCTGGTCCAGAACGTCTTCCTGGGCAAGAACGCGCGCCTGGAGGCGACGCCGTCCTCCGAGCCCTGCGCGATCCGGGCCAGCCGGGCCCACCTCCAGCGCCTTTTCCTCAACCTCTTCCTCAACGCCCTCTCCGCGAGCGGGAATGGGGGCTCGGTGCGGCTCACGACGCGGCGCGACGGAGACTCGGCCGTGGCGACCGTCGAGGACGACGGGCCGGGCTTCTCGCCCGAGGCGCTGGCGCGCCTCTTCGGCGCCTACGAGACGACGCGCGCCGCCCAGGGCGGCACCGGCCTCGGCCTCAACCTCTGCGCCCGCATCGCGCGCGAGCACGGAGGAAGCCTCGCCGCCGAAAACCGGCCCGGAGGCGGCGCGCGCCTGACCCTGCGCCTACCGCTCATCGCGGCTTCCGTTCCCCGGTAGGCGGCCCGGCGGCGGAGCCGAAATAAACGCGCACGCCCACTCCCCCGTCCGCGCCCACGCCGCTTTCCGGCGCCACCCGGAACAGCGGGCCGGCCTCCGCGAAGAGCTCGATCGGTTGGCGCGACAGCCGCCAAGAGGCCCCGGCGACGGTCCGGACGCCGAACTCGGCATCCGGGGCGGCCTCCAAGCGCGGGCCGACGCCCAGATAGGCCCCGAGCTTGCCGTCCCGCGGCTGCGGCAGGAGGTTCCACGCGTGCCAGAGAAGGTCGCCCCAGAAGACGACGTCGCCGCTGAAGCCCACTCCCAGATCCAGCGCGTGGCTCTCGTCGAACCAAATTTTCGCCGTCCCGCCGATCGGATCGCCCGCGATCACGCCCACGCCGGCCTCTTTGTAGGCCTGCTGGGCCGAAACCGGCGGCGCGGCCGCCGAAAGCGCGAGAAACAGACCGCAAACGAACGCGCATGAAGATTTTCCCATTGCGCTAGTGTAGGCCCGCCCGCGCCGCGCAGCAATCCGTCCGCTGTCAGCAAAGACAGCCCGGCCGGAACGCTATTCGAACCGGTTCGCGCTCACAGCGCGGCGGCCCCGCTCCCGATCAGCTGGGGCGTCTGGTCGCGGTTGTCGCGCCGCGCCGCGTCGCGGACCTTGGGGGTCAAATACTCGTAAAGGTCCTTAAAGGTCGCCTTCCCGCC
The DNA here is from genome assembly GCA_016204945.1 of Elusimicrobiota bacterium. Classification (GTDB taxonomy): domain Bacteria; phylum Elusimicrobiota; class Elusimicrobia; order UBA1565; family UBA9628; genus GWA2-66-18. The sequence goes on along the minus strand of JACQJQ010000157.1, from coordinate 7,005 downwards.
TTTCGCCGCCAACCCCTTCAAGAAGTGATACGTGAAAAGACCGTGAGCGGACCCCTCGTCGGTTCCGGTGATTTCATCGAGGGCCGAGGCCGTCAGGGCCTGCACTCGGCCCGCGGCGTCCGCGCCCAAGTCCACCCTGGCGATCAGGGGGCGCGTGCCTTTGGCGAGAACCGAGCGTCCGCCGGTCCCCGAGAAGCAGGCGTCCATCGCGACGAGCAGGCGCCTGGCCTTGAGCGCGTTCAGGCGCTCGTAGAGCCGTTTGACCGGATAGCCCGTGTTCGCCAGGAATTTCGGATCCCCGTCCCAAGGCACCAGATAGGCCTGATCGTCGTCCGGATTCGGGGCGCCGTGCCCGGAGAAGTAGAAGAAGACCGAGGACCTCTCGTCCGTGTTCCTGGGCAGCCAGGCGTCGAGATATTTATCGAGCCCGGACTTGCCCGCCTGCTGGTCGGTCAAGAGCACGATGTTGCGCTCGGGATAGCCCGCGGCGAGCAGATGCGCCTTCAGCGCCTTGGCGTCGCGAACCGCGTGTTCGGCCGCCGGCAGCGACGCGTACTTCTCCACGCCGATCACCAGGGCGAACTTCGAGGCGTCCTCGGGCAGGCGGAAAGCGGGCGCCTCCACGTCCGATTGATAGGACTTCACCGGAGGGAGCGCCGGGGACGGGGGCGGGACGGCCGCGGCGGGGGCCGCCGGCGCCGCTCTGGACGCGTAGGCGGCGAGCTCGACGTTGGTGGAGAGCGCCAGCGCGAAGCTGTCCACCGCCGCCGCGCTGGCCTCGCTCCAGCGCAGGTTGGTGTTCGGATAAGGCACGCGGAAGGCCCCGCGCCCCCGCACCACCGCGATCGGCGCGCCGTCCGGAGACTGGAAAGCCGCGCCCACGTCCGCCGAGGTCAGCGTGAAGGAAACGCTCCCGATCTTCGCGTAGACGTCCAGAATCGCGGCCGCGTGCGCCCCCTCGGCTCGCGCTTCCTCGAGGCTGTTCACCGTGACGACGGACGCGAAGGATTTCTCCAGGACCCCGTTGATGGATTGGAAAAAAGCGACGTCGTTGATGCCGCCCCATTTTCCGGTCATCGAACCCATCGCCTGCTGGAGATACGCGGCGGCATTCCGGGTGTTCTCCGAGAACATGACCGCGAGCCGGAGCCTCTTGACGTCGCGATTGCGCCCCTGGGCGGACAGCATGCTCAGGGCGTCGGCGCGCTTGGGCGCCGGCGGCATGCAGCCCGCGAGGAACAGCGCCGCCGCAACGAGCGCGAGCGGCGCGAATCTCCTCATGCCGCCATTATACTACGAAGCGTCCGGCGCATGCGCCTCCGACCCGAAGAAGCGCTTTTGGAAATAAAGCGCGACGTTCACGAGTCCGACGAGAACGGGAACCTCGACCAGCGGTCCTATGACGGCGGCGAAAGCCTGCCCCGAGTCGATGCCGAAGACCGCCACCGCGACCGCGATGGCGAGCTCGAAGTTGTTGCTGGCCGCCGTGAAGGAGAGCGCCGCCGTCTTGGAGTAGCCGGCGCCCGCCAGCCTCCCCAGCCAGAAGCTGACCAGGAACATCGCGACGAAGTAGACGAGCAGGGGGACGGCGATGCGCACGACGTCCAGGGGGATGCGCACGATCATCCCGCCCTTCAAGCTGAACATCACGACGACCGTGAACAGCAGGGACACGAGGGTCAACGGGCTTATGCGGGGGATGAAGCGCTGGTGATACCACTCCTTGCCCCTGGCCTTCACGAGCGCCGCCCGCGTCAGCAACCCGGCGAGGAACGGAATGCCAAGATAGATGAACACGCTCCGGGCGATCTCGCCCATCCCCACGCCGACGGCCGCCCCCGGGATCCCGAACGCCGGCAGCAGGACGGAGATGAAAACGTAGGCGTACAGGCTGTAAAAAAGCACTTGGAACACGCTGTTGAAGGCGACGAGGCCGGCCGCGTATTCCGTGTCGCCTTGCGCCAGCTCGTTCCAAACGATCACCATCGCGATGCACCGCGCCAAGCCGATCAGGATGAGGCCCGTCAGATATTCCGGGTAACCCCGCAGGAACAGGACGGCGAGGAGGAACATCAGCGCGGGGCCGATGATCCAGTTCTGCAGGAGCGACAGGGCCAGTATCTTCTTGTCCCGGAAAACGTCTCCGAGCTCCTCGTAGCGGACCTTCGCCAGCGGCGGATACATCATCAAGATCAGCCCGGCGGCGATCGGGACGTTCGTCGTCCCGGACTGGAGTCCGTTGATGAAGACCGGAACGCCCGGCAGGAAATAGCCGAGACCCACGCCGAGGGCCATGGCGGCGAAAATCCAGGCGGTGAGGTAGCGATCCAGGAAAGACAGCCCGCCCATGACCGACGCCTCGCGTCGGTCCGTCACCGCTTCTCCTGCGCCCGGGCGAGGAAGGCCGCGATCTTCGCCTTGATCTCGTCGCGAACCGCGCGGGTTTGGGCCAAGCGCTCTTCATCGCCGCCTTGGAAGGCGGACGGGTCCTTGAAGCTCCAGTGCATGCGCTCCCTGACCGGGCCGGGAAACAACGGGCAGCGCTCCGAGCTCGACTCGTCGCAGACCGTCACGACGTATTGGTAGCCGCGGCCCTGCCGGTGCAGGTCGAACACGCTCTTGGTCTTCGCCTTTGAAATGTCGATGCCGATCTCCCTCATCGCGGCGACCACCGTCGGGTTCAGCGTCCCGGGCTCGAAGCCCGCGCTCTCGGCTTCGAAACGGCCTCCGCCCATATGGCGCAGCAGGGCCTCCGCCATCTGGCTGCGTCCGGAGTTGTGAACGCACACGAACAAGACCCTCTCTTTTGCCGTGGGCATATGAATCAGGAGCGAGGTCTCAGGCGCATGACCGCCTCCGCGCCGCCCGCAATTTTTCGGCGTCGCGCCGGATCGCCGGGACCCCGTCCAAACAGGCGTCGACGCAGGCGAGCAGCCTGCGGTGGGCCGCGGACTTGGCGGAGACGAGCGAGTAATGGCGCCAGGCGCCGTCGCGGCGGTCGGCGACGAGCCCGGCGCGCTTCAGGTAGCCCAGGTGCCGGGAGACCTTCGGCTGCGGAACCCGCAGGACCGCCATGATATCGCAGACGCAGACCTCCCCCCCGCGCAGCAGGCGCAGGATGCGCAGCCGGGTCCGGTCCGCGAACGCCCGGAACAGCCTATCGACGCGAGGTCCTTTCATATTTGCTTAGACGAATATGATATCAGACTTCCGCTCGCGCTCAACGGCGCATCAAGATGGAAACGAGACGATCATCGAACCGAAACTGGAACGCTAGAGGAGATTCGATAGCCCGGCTGTTTTCCAAGTCCCGGCATGCTCCCTCGCGCTTGTCTCGAGGGTCATATCGCGGACCGAGGCCTCGCCTTGGCCCCACAGACGCAATCCGAAAACAAGAGTCTCCGCGTTCTTCGGAACGCGAATGCCGATCTCATGGCGCTTCCAATCGCCGCTCCCCTTCAACAGTCGCTGTTCGTCGTCCATGAATTCGCTCGCGATCACCCGGCGCTTGGAATCCAATACCCACATCCAGAGGCCGACTTGCCGCTTGACCCCCCAATACTTCAGCGCCGCGCCGTAGCGAAGGACTTTGCCGCGATAATCCGCGGCCGGGACAACGCGCGCTAGAACTCCCGGAAGTTCCGCTTTCCGATCATCGCAGCGCAGCCGGGCCGAGGCCCGCCCGCCATCCGTCTCGATTCCCGACTCATAAAGGCTGCGGCCGACACCGATCATTTCCCACGGCGCGGGCAATTTTCCCAAGGCAACGGCACTCGGAACAAGAGCGACCAGGAACGCAAACGACAGGGCGGCTTCGGCGCGGACATTCATGATGGCCTCCGGGCGTATTTCAACCGCGTGCGCCACAGCGTAGCCGGAGATCGTATCGGGAGTATTTCAGGAACTTAATTTTTTGGTAAAAGGCGAGCGCAAACAAAAAAAGGCCTGCCGTCGACGGCGGGCTTTCGACTGTTGGTGCCAACGGTTGACGCGGGGAACCGGCTCGTCAGCGCAGGCCGCATCGGCGCCCGCGCCCGCGTTTCGGGCCTTCCCCGCGAAGCCGGGCCGGCGGCTGTCATCGCTGACAATGCGGGCCTTGAGGGGAGGCCCCGCTCGCGACTACAGTCATAGGCAAGATGGGGCGGCGTCTTCGGGCTTGCCTTTGGATGTTGTCGCTCGGGTTCGCGGAAGGCTGCGTCCAGCCCCGCCGGCCCGTCGTGGCCGCGCCCGTGCCGTCCCCCAGGGACGAGGCGGCGCAGAGGAGCGCCTACGAGCTCGGCGTCCGACGCTTCGCCCAGGAGAAGTACGTCGAGGCCCGCGCCGCTTGGCGCGAGGCGGTGCGCCTGGGGCCGCGCACCGCGCTCGGGGGCAAGTCGCTGGAGCATCTGAAGAAGCTCGATCGGATGCTGGCGACGCTCGCGGAGATCCAGCAAGATGCCGCTCGCTGAGCCGCCGGCTAAGGGGCTCCTGTCCCTCCTGACCCTCCCCGCGGGACCTTTCGAGGAGCGCCTGCAGGTCGCCTGGTCGCGGTTCTCCGTGCTCGTCTCCTCGATGAGCATACGCTACAAGATCGCCGGCGCCCTGGTCGCGGTGCTCTGCCTGGCCATCGTGGCCCTGGGGGCGGCCACCTTTTCGCAGCAGAAGCGCCTCCTGGAGGAGGAGATGCGCCGCCGCGCCGAGGCGCTGGTCCGCCAGATCGCCGCGACGGGCAAGAACGGGCTCCTGGCCAACGACGAGCTGGAGACCTACTCCGTGCTCAAGGACATCCAGCTCCACTCCGGCGCGCTTTACGCGCTGGTCTTGGACCGGCGCGGTCGGGTCTTCGCGCACAGCGTCCTGACGGAGAAGGGCAAGGTCCTGGCCGGCCCGCTCGACCGCGCCACGATCGAGACGCGCGCGCTGCTGTTCCAGCGCGACGACCGGGGACGCGAGCCCATCCTGGACGCGTCCCTGCCCATCGTGACCCGCTTCGGGGGCCGGGAGCTGCGGGTCGGCACGGCGCGGGTGGGGTTGTCCGAGAAGAGCCTGCGGGACGCGATCCGCCGCCAGAAGCTCGCCTTCATCGCCATCACGGCCGCCTTCATCGCGCTCGGCCTGCTGATCTCCTCCGCCCTGGGACGGATCCTGACGCGCCGCATCCTCATCCTCGCCATGGGCATGAAGGTCGCGGCGCGGGGCAACCTGACCCAGCAGGTCAAGATCGAGGCCATGGACGAGATCGGTCATCTCGCGCAGGTCTTCAACGACATGGTGCTCAAGCTCCAGGACAAGCTCCACATGGAGCGCTACCTGTCCCCGTCCACCCTGCGCCTCATCCGGCAGAGCCGCGAGGACCCGAAGCTGGGCGGGGAGCGGCGCTACGTGACGATGCTCTTCTCGGACGTGCGCGGCTTCACCGCGACGGCGGAGACGCTGGACCCCGAGGAGGTGGTGAGCCTCCTCAACATCTATCTGAACCTCCAGGCCGAGGTCATCTACCGGCTGGGCGGCACGGTGGACAAGTTCGTCGGAGACGAGGTCATGGCCATCTTCACCGACCACGGAGCCGAGCTCCCGGCGGCCTCGGCCGCCCTGGAGATCCAGCGCGTGCTCGGGGACCTCAACGCGGCGCGGGCCGCCGCCGGGAAACGGCGCATGGAAGTCGGCATCGGGCTCAACAGCGGCGAGGCCGTGATGGGCAACATGGGCTCGGAGAGGCAGATGGACTACACCGTCATCGGAGACGTCATCAACACGGCCGCGCGGCTCTGCTCGGCCGCCGCCCCGGGGCAGGTGATCCTGGGCCCGGCGACCGCGTCCGCCCTGGCCGGGCGCTGCCTGGCGCGCCCGCTGGGGCCGCTCGCGCTCAAAGGCAAGAGAGAGCCTATGCCCGTCTGGGAGCTGCTCGAGCTCTCCCGGCCCGTCCGCGCATATCTCCGGCGTCAAGTCCGGCTCCGGGCCCGCTACCGCCCGGCAGGAACGTCCGCCGACTGGCGCCACGCGCTGGTGCGCGATATCGGAGCCGGGGGCTGCGTGCTGGAAGTCCCGTTCCCCAGCGAGCCCGGCTCACCGCTGGAGCTGGACGTGGCCCTCCCCGCCGTTCCCGAGCTCCGCGGCGTGCGCGCCTCGGTGCTCCACGCGCGCAAGGACGGCCACCATCACTACCTGGGCGTCCGCTTCGAGGAGCTCGACGCCGGGGCGCGCCGGCGCATCACGGAGTTCGCGCACCAGGTCTAGAATGATGCCCCGGGCCGCTCCGCTCGAAGAGCCGCCCGGTCCGGGCCGCTTCGCTCGCGCCCGGACCGGACGCCCCGCTACTTGCGGCCGCGCCCGCGATCCCTGCCGCCGGGATCGCGCACAGCCCCGCGCGGCTCGGCTCCCCGAGGCACGGCGCCCTTGCCGGCATGGCCGGGCCCCAGCTTCACGCCCTCCTTCTCGGCGATCGCTCCCCAGCCCATCCCGCTGCGCCGCATTTCGAGGATGTCGCCGACCGGCTTGCCGGTCTTGCTCGCCAGCGACAGCGCGTGACGCACTTCGCCCCAGCCCAGCCCCTTATCCCGCAGTCCGCTGACTTCCTCCTTGGTGACGCCGAACTCCGCCGCGTACTTATCGATCTGCTTCTGTTGGCCGGGAGCCGCGGGCTTTACCCGCTCCCCGTCCTTCGGCGCCTCCGCCTTCGGCCGATCCTCCGTCTTAGCCGGATCGTCGGCGCGCGCCCCCGCGGCGGCAAGCGCCGTCAAGACCACCAAACACGCCGTATTTTTTTTCATATCACGCCTCCCTCCTATAGACGGCAGTACAAGCTCAGTGAAAAGTAGACGGCGTCGACGGAGCCTTGCTCGAGAGTCGCGGCGGGCGTCACCCAAAGGCTCGTCTTCTTGACCGGGAGCCTCAGGCTGACGGTCTCGCTGACTATCCTCGGGCCGTACCGGGGAAAGTCGAGACCCAGACGCGCGCCGAGGACGCCGAGATCCAGCCCACGGCGCCCGTACACCGAGAACGAATGGACCGAATAGACCTCCGCGG
>JACQJQ010000137.1 GCA_016204945.1 Elusimicrobiota bacterium | reverse complement strand
CTGCCGCCGGGGCCGGGGGACTCGCCGGCCTCGGCGCGGGGGAAGCGGCCGCCGCTTCCAGAAGCGCTTTCTTGAAGGGCGGATACGCCAGCGCCGGCTTCCAATCCGCGGTGTCGGTGGAGCCGACGGGACAAACGAGGGTGTCCCCGTCGAAGCCGGGAAGCTTCAGCAGTTCTTCGATCCCCGCGGGTCCGTGCGTGGTCTTGCCGTCATGCGCGAAAAATCGCACCGTTGAGAATGTAAATTATCGGTGTTACGGCGTCATTTCCTGCCGGGCGCCTCTATCTTCTCCCAAGACGTGACGACCCAGCGGCGGCCGCGCTTGGACAGGGAGTCGCGCTCCGTGCCGCCGAAATTCCCGCTCCCATCCTTGGTTTCGACGCGGTAGGAGAGCAGGACGACCGCGTTCTCGTGGCCAAGGCGCTCGTACTCCATGCGGTCGATCTTGAAGCTGGCCGGGCCGTGCTTGGCGAAGAAGTCCCTGCCCCATGCCGCGACCTGCTCGCGGGTCATCGGCTTGGTCATCGCGGCGTCGAAGAGCAGGGTCAGCGCGTCCGCGTTGCCGACCGCGAAGGCTCGGGCCACCTCGTCGTAGTAGGCGCGCACGTCGGAACGCAGGCGCAATTCGTCGTCGGATATCCGGCGCGCGAAGCTCACGTATCCGCATGAGGACAGGAGCAGGGCCGCCGTCGCGAGCCGGGAAGCGCGCATCGCGGTAAGGGTAGCCCATCGCGCCGGACGGGTCAAGGCGTAGGCCTCTTGGCGGCGGGCCGGGGCCCTATGGCCCAGGCTTGAGGAGGCGGATCCCGCTATCCTTCACGGGATATGAACCGAACTTTCCGCCGCCTTATTGCCGCGCTTCTGACGGCCGTCCTCGCGTCCGCGTACGCTCCGGCCCAGCAGGCCGCGGTTGCGCGCGTGACGCTCACCTCCTCGCTCGGAGGCGCGGCCGGCGTTCCGGGGGCCGCTCCGGGCTTGGCCGGCGGGTCCGCGGCGGCGCCGGCCTCGTTGTCGCCGGCGCCGTCCTTGAGCCCCGTCCTCGGGGGAGCCGGGGCCGCGTCCGAGGCGACGCCCATTCAACGCGTCGCGCCGACTTTGGAGGCCATCGAGCTGGCGGCCGGCCCCCGCCCCGGCCGCGGCGGCGGGGAGAATCAGCGCGGCGGGACCTTGTTCGACGGCTCCGGCGGCCGCGCCGCCGCGGCCGCGCCGTACGTCGTCAACGACGAGGGCGTGCGGATCAGCGGCCGCGCCGCGCTCTACTACGCCGAGGTCCGCCGCATGGTCGAGCTTTACAAAGGCAAGATCGACCTCGAGGAAAGCCTTGACGTTATGGATGACGCATACTCCGACGTCCTCGCCAAGGTTTCCGCCGTCGAGGCGGTCGCCCAGGGCCGCGGCCTTTCCCGGGAAAATACGCATCTTGAGGAGACTCTCGTCTGGGTCGACGGCCTGCTGAGCGACGGCGCGAAAAGAGTCGCCGTGCACACGCATCGCGTCTTCTTCCACAAGTCGAAGGAGCCCAAATCGGAGATCGCCGAGGGCATCCGCCGCGTCGACGGCTACATCAAGGAGGCCGAAGAGGTGTTCCAGCCGGGCGGAAGGGCCGATCGGCAGATGGGGGAGCTCGACGAGGTCGAGCTCGTGTTCGACGCCCGCGGCCGCGGGGAGATCAAGGAGCACTTGAAGAAGCGCGGCGACGAAGTCTCCGCGCGCACGAGCGGCCGCATCTCCTTCAAATTCCTGGATGATCTCGTCCCGCTTCCGAGCGCCCGCGGCGAGGTCCGCGCCAAGCTCAATGAGCTCGTTCGCAGACACAACGGCACGGGCCTCTCTAAAATCTACGAGGGCGTGATCTACTCGCGCTACGTCGGGCTCCTGCTCGAGTTGAAGACGATCGAGCACTACCATAAGCTCGGTTATAAGGTCCTGCAGAGCGGCCGAGAGCTGTTCGACGCCAACGGCATGTACGTTTCCGAGCTTGACGCGGTCGTCGAGAGTCCCGCGGGCGAGGTCCTGGTCGTCGAGGCCAAGTCGGCCCGCGTCGGCCTGCCCAACGAGGAGGTCCTGCGCGACAAGGTCGTTTATAAGCTCATGGCCTATAAGAAGTTCAAGGCCGAGCTCGGCGCGATGATCGGCAAGAAGTTCGACGCCGTCGTGTTCGCGATGGACGTCGCGGTCGATCCGGGCGCCGCGCGCGCGCGGATTTCGCTTCGGGATCAACGCAAGCTCGAGCTCATCGAGTTCCTGAAGTCGAAGGAAGCCGCGTTGTCCAAGGAATACGGCTTTCCGGTGAGATTCCTGTTCCTGCGGAGCGGTCCGCGCTGATCCGAAGGGGCGGCTTAGCGCGTGGCCCGCGCGAGCGCCCAGCACAGCGCCAGCAAGATCGCGGCGTACGGAGCGGCCGCCGCCGCCAGCCAGAACGCGCTGACGACGTTCGCGCCGAGGAGCAGCTGCCCGAAAATCCACAGGCTCAGGGCGATGACGATCGACGAGGCGCCCTCGAGCACCGCGGTCGCGTCGTCGATCGCTCCTTTCGGCGCGTGGGACTGGAAGTAGCTCTCGAGCTTCAGCTTGGCCGCGATCTGCGGCGCGCCGAAGGCGAGGAACGCCAGCGCGGGCAAGGTCAAGGTGCCCCACCCGGCGAAGGGCACGGCTAAAACGAGGAAGAGGCCGAGCCCGAGCGCCGTCGTCGCCGTCCATGCGAGCATCGAGCGGCGCATGGCTTCGGCGTGCTTGGCCTCGCTGAGAACGCCTGCCTGCCGCTCGCGATCGTACCGCCGCTGCTGGCGCATCACGAGCAGGCTGCCGATGATGGCGCCCAGGCTGTAGAGCCCCGTGATCATCCCGGAGTACGCGGTCGCGGCCAGCTCGGCTCCGGGGCCGGCGAGATGCAGGGCGAAGGCGGGGGCCAAAAGCCAGTAGATGAGCGAGGTGGGCGCGTCCACGAAGGAATACGCGAGCAGGCTCAGCAGGAGGACGGGCTTGCGCGCGATCTCGGACGCGCCTTGGCCGAACGACTTGAAAAACTCCCGCAAGGAGCCCGCCTTGGGTCCGGGCAGGTCCGCGTCCTTGATGCTGGAGAGCTTGTCCGGGAGCCGCAGGGTGACGGCGACGAGGGTCATCGAAACCGCCATCGCGGCCGGGAAGGCGATCAAAGCGGGAACGAAGCCGAACGAAGCCACGAGCGCCCCGGTCGCGATCGGCACCAAGGTCGCCACCGTCTCGACTCCGATCTGCCTCGCCGCCTTGAAGCGCTCGAGCTTCGCCTGATCCTGATCGACGATGACCGCGGGAATGCTTTTCTCGGTGATGTAGGAGACGCCCAACAGCAGGCTTTCGAACGCGAGCAAGGCGACGAGGCCGCCGATTCCGAGCCAATTCGCGGCCAGGAGGCCCGCCACCAGTCCGCCCGTCGCGATGCGCAGGCCGGTGCTCCAGAGATACGCTTTCTTGAGTCCCAGGCGCTTGCTCGCGATGGGCGCGACGACGGCGCCGGCGAATTCCGCGAGCGAGGCCGCCATGCCCACCTGGGAGGCGATGGAAACGTCGCCGAACACTTTCGCGATCAGCGGCGGGATCACGGCGGTCTGCGCCTCGATCCCGATTTCGGCGATAATCAGGGCTACGAGGAAAAAGACGAGCGGCTTCGAGAACCCGAGCAGGCCGCCGGCGCGCGGCGGCTTTGCGGGCGCGGGCGGCTCGGCGGCGGCCGACGGTTCGCCGTCGGATTCCGCCGCGGCCAGGGTCGAGCGCGGCGAGCGAGCCGCGCCTTCCGCGGAGGAGATGTCCTCGACCTTTTTCTCGTCGAAGGCGGCCTTGAGCTCCGCGAAGCGCTCATCGACCGCCCGCGTCCGTTCCGGCTCATCGAGCGGACGCGTCGGCTCCGGGGAGTCCGGCGCGACGGAGGCCAACGGCGCGACGACGGCGGGGGCGGCGAGGACCGGCGCGGGCGTCAGGCCGAACGCGGCGAGGTTCGGGCTCGCGAGCGGCGAGAAGGACGGCGCGGGCGCCAGCGACGGAGGCGCCGTCTTGACTTGAACGGCGGACGCGCCGCCGCGGTAAGCGAGCCGTCCGCCCGCGACGGCGGTCTGCGCCGCGGACGCCGTCGCCAGCACGACGGACAGAAGGACCGAGAGCCCCGCCTTCGCTTTCACGGCTCCATCATAGGGAATGGCGCGGAAATTCCCTAGTGCCGAAGGTCCCGATTTGGCGGCGCCAATGGTCCTATACTTTTTGAGACTTGACGCAAAGAAAGGCCCCGGCGGGAATTCCCGCCGGGGCCTTTTGCGCGGACGCGCGAGTTCTAGTAGCGGTAGTTGTCGGGCTTGAACGGGCCTTCCGCGGGGATTCCGAGGTACTCGGCCTGTCCCTTGGTCAGCTTGGTCAGCTTGGCGCCCAGCTTGCCGAGATGAAGCGCGGCGACCTTCTCGTCGAGGTGCTTGGGGAGGAGGTAGACCTGCTTCTTGTACTTCTTGGTGTCCCGGTTGGACCAGAGTTCGAGCTGGGCCATGACCTGGTTGGTGAAGGAGCAGGACATGACGAAGCTGGGGTGGCCCGTGGCGCAGCCGAGGTTCACGAGGCGGCCCTCGGCGAGCACGGTGACGACCTTGCCGCCGGGCCAGACGAACTGGTCCACTTGGGGCTTGATCTCGACCTTCTTGAGCTTCTTGTCGGACGTGAGCGACGCGATGTCGATCTCGAGGTCGAAGTGGCCGATGTTGCAGACGATGGCCTGGTTCTTCATCGCGTCGAGGTGCTTGCGCAGGATGACGTCCCGGCAGCCGGTCGCGGTCACGAAGATGTCTCCGATCGCGGCGGCCTCGTCCATCGTGACGACCTGGTAGCCTTCCATGCAGGCCTGGAGGGCGTTGATCGGGTCGATCTCGGTGACGAGCACGCGCGCGCCCTGGCCGCGCAGGGACTGCGCGCAGCCCTTGCCCACGTCGCCGTAGCCGGCGACGACGGCGATCTTGCCCGCGACCATCACGTCGGTCGCGCGCTTGATGCCGTCGAGCAGCGACTCGCGGCAGCCGTACAGGTTGTCGAACTTGGACTTGGTGCAGGAGTCGTTGATGTTGATCGCGGGGGTCAGGAGCGTGCCGGCCGCGGCGCGCTGGACGAGGCGGTGGACGCCGGTCGTGGTCTCCTCGGAGAGGCCGACGATGTCCTTGGCCATGGCGGGGAACTTGTCGAAGACCATGTTCGTGAGGTCGCCGCCGTCGTCGAGGATCATGTTGAGAGCCTTGCCATCCGGAAACCGGAGGGTCTGCTCGATGCACCAGTCGAATTCCTTCTCGGAGAGGCCCTTCCAGGCGAACACGGCGGCCTTGCCGGCCTTCGCGATCGCGGCGGCGGCGTGATCCTGGGTGGAGAAGATGTTGCAGGAGGACCAGCGGACCTCGGCGCCCAGCTCGAGGAGGGTCTCGATCAGGACGGCCGTCTGGATGGTCATGTGCAGGCAGCCCGCGATGCGCGCGCCTTTGAGGGGAAGTTTTCCTTTATATTCGGCGCGAAGAGCCATGAGGCCCGGCATCTCGTTCTCAGCGATGGTGATTTCCTTGCGGCCCCAGTCGGCGAGGGTGATGTCTTTGACTTTGTAGTCGTTCTTCATGGCGATGGCGGTGGGCATCTGATCTCCTGTTGAGCGAAGGGGTTCCGGCCCCGTAATATCGGGGGCCAGTATACAAAATTCGAGACGAGGGCTTCCGCGGGGCGGAGGGGAGCCTGCTATTCGCCGGGGTGGAGGATCGCGTCGATCCGCTCGGCCGCGCCGGGCATGTTCAGGCGCAGCCAGAACAGGATTTCCTCGGGCTGAGGGGCGGGGCGACCGGACTTTTCCGCGGCCATGAGCTGGCGAGCCATGGTCATCTGGGCGGGAGACAGCACCCGGGCGATCGCGGAGGCCGCGAGCTTGCGGCGCGAACCGTCGAGAGAAACAAGAGTCGTCACCGGGAGAGTGTAGCGGGCAGGCGCGAGGATCCGCCATGCGCGCGGTCATATAAAGGATTTAGCCGCGCTCAATAGGACCTAGTGCCCAAGAACGGCATGGGCCCCGGATTGATGTACGCAACTTTTTTGGGGGGTCAATCGTATGAAGGCATGGGCCTTTGGACTCTTGCGGCCCGACGGGGGCGTGGGTACAATGTCCGACGATATGAAGCGGGAACTCAACGGCGTCAAGGCGCGGCTTTCCGGGATCGAAAGCGAACTGCGCGATACAAAGAGCGCGTTGCGGCGCGTCGCCGCGGCTGTGACCGGTGTTGGCGCCGTCCTGTCGGGCTTTAGGGAATATGCCGAAGAGAAACTTGTCACGAGCGATGAGTTTCATGGCCGTATGGATGCCTTCGTTCGTCAGCAGGATGAGATGCGCTTGGACTGGGGCCAGCACCAGGTTCGTTTGGATAGTCATGACAAGCGTCTGACCCGTCTGGAAAAGAGCGGCACCTGATGTCCCAATTCGCATTCCTTCAGAGCGAGTACTTGGGCAACACCGTGTCGGCGTACCTGCTCGCCGTCGCCACCTTCCTGGCCGTGTTGTGGGGCTTCCTGCTGGCGCGGCGGCTCTTCATCAATCGCCTGCACGCGCTGGCTCGGATGACGGAGACCCATCTCGACGATCTCGTCGTGGAGATGCTGGAGAAGGTGAGGGCGCCCGAGTGCTGCATGGTGGCGCTGTACGTGGCCCTGCGGCCGCTGGGCGTTCATTCCCGGTTCGATCGCGCGCTACACATCGCCGTCGTGGCCCTGGTGGCGTACCGGGTCGTGACCATGCTCCAGACGGCGGTCGCCTACGGCGTCGAGAAGATGATCCTGGCCGAGGACTCCGACGCGGCGCACCGCGACACCGCGCAGACGGTGACCTTCGCGGCGCAGGGCTTCATCTGGGTGGGCGCCTTCCTGTTCGTGCTGGGCAACCTGGGCTTCAACGTGACCTCGATGGTCGCGGGCCTGGGCATTTCCGGCATCGCCGTGGCGCTCGCGGCGCAGGCCGTTCTGGGCGATCTATTCTCGGCGGTCGCGATCTATCTGGACAAGCCGTTCGTCGTCGGCGATGCAATCAAGGTCGGCGACCTCGGCGGCACCGTGGAGCATATCGGCGTGAAGACGACGCGCGTGCGCTCGCTCGACGGCGAGCTGCTCGTGTTTCCGAATTCGACTTTGACCGGCACGCGCATCCAGAACTTCAAGCAGATGAGCGAGCGCCGGGCGCTGATCAATTTCTGCCTGCCCGGCGACACCTCCCCTTCGGTGCTGAGAAAGGTTCCCGGACACGGGCGCTCGGCGGTGGGCAAGGCCGCGGGCGCCCGCTTCGAGCGCTCGCACATGTGCGGCGTGCGCGACGGGGCCGTCGAGTTCGAGCTGATCTTTTACGTGCGCGGGACGGACTACAACGCCTATATGGATGCGCGGGAGGCGGTCCTGCTCGACCTGCTCGAGAGCCTGCGCCTTGAGGGCGTCGCGATCACGGGCCCGGCGCGGCGCGTCACGACTCCCGCGGCGCGGTGAGCCGCCTACCCTCGATCTACGCCGATCCGGCGTTGTACGACCTAGTCCACGCCGAAGGCACGGACGACGAGGTCTGGTTGCTGACGCATTTGGCGCAGCGGCACGGCTGCGGGATCAAGACGGCGCTTGAGCCGGCGTGCGGGACGGGCCGCTGCCTCGCGGGATTGCTGCGGCGGGGTTGGAGAGTCGAGGGTTACGACGTCTCGGCCGCCATGCTCGCCTTCACCCGCAAGCGCCTGGCCGGCTGGGGCGGCCGGGTTAAACTCGCGCGCGGCGAGATGGCATCCTACCGGCCCGCGCGCCGCTTCGGGCTGATCTTCAACGGGCTCTCGACGTTCCGCCATCTCACGAGCGAGCGCGAGGCTCTCGCCCACCTCAGGCTCATGGCCGGCGCCCTCGAGCCGGGCGGGGTTTTTCTTTTGGGACTGGATCTGTCGGTCTACGGCCAAGACGAGCCCGACGAAGAGGTGTGGGAGTGCCGCCGCGGCGGACGCAGGGCGCGGCATGTCGTGATGAGCATTCCCGCCGAGCCGGAAACGCGGCGCGAGCGCATCATCAATTTCGTGACCACGCCGCGGGGCGCAAGGGAGACGGTCCTCGAATCGTCGTACGACCTGAGGTCCTACAGCGCGGCGGAGATTTCGGAACTGATCAAAAAGTCTTCGCTGCGCATCGAGGCGGCGTACGGCTATGATGGAAAAGACGCGATTTTGGGAGGTCCGGAACGCGCTTTATGGCTGGCGCTGAAGCCGCGCTGAACCAATCGCCCAGCGCCAGCTCGTTTGTTTGCGGCGCTCCGGACCATGCGAGGAGCGTCCTAGCCGGAGAGGCGCCGCGGCGCGCGGCGCTTTCGATCAAGCCGGCTTTGTAGAACACGTGGCCCTGCCCGGCGATGACCAGCACGACGCGGCCCTCGGCCGCGATCTCGGCGATGCGCTGGCCCATCGTCTCGTTCCAGACGGCCATGGCCTCGATCATGCGCGGGATGGCCCAGGAGGGAGCGCCGTGGCCGGATACGGAATCGAGGACGTAGGCGCGGTAGCGCGCGTCGGCGCTTTCCCGGATGTCGACGGGCAGGCGCGCGCGATCGGCGGGCGGCAGCGAGGCGAGACCGCACTTGGACACGGCTTTGACCAGTTCGCGCGGGGCGTTCAGGCCGTAGGCGGGAACGCCCGCCGCCTTGGCCGCGTCGAAGATCGGCTTGTAGAGGGCGAAGTCGAAGCCCCAGTTGGCCTTCCACCAGGCGGCGAAGGCGTCTTCGGAGAGCGCGCCGGACATGAAGGAGTCGAGCGTCGCCTGGTCCTCGAAGCCCACCATCTCGAAAGCCACCGCCAGCCGCGGCGTCCGCCCGGCGAGGGCCGCGAGGACCTCGGCCTGTATTCGGTGGTGCTCGGGGTCGTCGTGCGTCTCGCCCACGGCGACGACGCGCCCCGCCGCGAGGTCGGCGAGCGCCTCTCCCCAGGTCCGGGCCGCGCCGCTCGCGTCGTAGACGGCGGACGCCGCGGGCGAGGGCTTGGGGGCGGGCACCGGGACGGGCGTCCAGGCGACGCCGAAGGCCAAGGCGAGGGCGGGCAGGTCCATGGCTGATTCTAGTACGTCTTGAACTCGGTGACCACCATTTGTTCGTTCACCACGCCGTTGATCGAGCGGCCGTCGGATTCGCCGAAAGCCTCCATCGAGTCGCCGACGGTCCGCGCCCACTCCTTGTAGGAATTCCCCGGCCACGCCAGGATCTCGACGCGCTCGGGGCGGTCGAACTGGTCGAGCAGGTCGCGGCGCAGGTCCGCCGCCGCGCGCTCGGTCTCCTTGATGATCACGATGCGGCATTTCGGCATGCGCCGCGTGACCTTGGTGAGCTTGTGCATCGTGACGGTGCCGCACTCGATCCAAAGCTTGGCCTCGCCGGCGGAGTCGACGGCCAGGAGGTCGGGAAGGAACTCGAAGTTGGCGAGCGCGGGCGTTCTCGTCGTCGCGTCCACCATCGGCGCGTCGTTCCAGAACAGGATGTAGGCCGCGATGCGATGCGCCAAGTGGTCGTCGGGCTCGCTCGGGCCGGAGACCAGATAGGGCTTGCGGGTCTCCCCGTTGAACGTGAGCTCGCAGCGGATCTTCACGGCGTCCTCCGGAACGGGCGGGCGAGGAGCGCGAGCAGGCCGAGCGCGCGCGGATCGCGCGCGTCCTCAAGGCCCAGAGCCATCGCTTCGTGCGGCTCGCGGGGCTGGGCGCGGTAGGTGCCGAACAGGCGGTCCCACCAGGGGAGGTTGAAGCCGAAGTTGGAGTCGGTTTCCTCGCGGCGGGGGCTGTGGTGGACGCGGTGCATGTCGGGCGTCACGAGGATCAGGCGCAGGGGCGCGTCGAGCGGGCCGAGGTCGAGGTTCGAGTGGTTGAAGAGAGAGGTCGCGTTCAGGATCACCTCGAAGGCCGCGACGGCGAGAAAGTGGGCGCCGAGGACGGCGGCCCCGGCGAGCTTGATCAAGGCCGAGAGGACGATCTCGCCCGGATGGAAGCGCACGCCCGAGCTCGCGTCGAGGTCGAGATCGGTGTGGTGCACCGCGTGCAGCCGCCACAGCGCGGGAGACCGGTGGAACAAGCGGTGCTGGGCGTAGACCAGCAGGTCGAGCAGGATCAAGGACAGGGCGAATTGCAGGGGGAAGTCCATGGGCATGAGATTAAGGAGGCCGAATCCCGCCGCATGGACGCGGTAGGAGATTTCGAGGGCGGCGAAAGGCAGCAGCAGGCGCGCGGCGAGCGCGCCGAGGGCGCCGAGGCCCAGGTTCGTGAACCAGCGCGGTATCGCGTCCGCCGTCCTGACGCGGCGAGGGAGCAGGCGCTCCGTCAAGGCGCAGACGAGCAGGACGCCGAGGAATACGCCCAGGCGTATCTTGGCGAAATTATCCACGGCGCGTCAGGTGAATTTTTTCACGGCGGCGTAGCCGCCGGCGCCGACGAGGGCCGCGCCGAGCGCGGCGCCGATCGGGCCGCCGAGGAGGAAGCCGAGGACGGCGCCGAGAGCGGCGCCCACGCCTGCGCCCATGTGGGGCAGGTAGGCGGCCAGGGGCTTCGGGGCGTCTCGCCTCGCCTGGGCGATGCGCGCGTCGATGTCGTCTTCCTCGGCGCCGGGCGGCGGCACCGAGCCGGCGATGGACGGGCGCTCGGTCGGCGGGCTCAGGCGGACCGGGTTTCGGGAGGCTTCATCCGAGCCGGCCACGGCGGGGGAACCCGCGGACGTCCCGCCGTCGAAGACGGCGTCCGCGGCCGGGCCGGCGCGTTCGGCGGCCCGAGCCTGGGAAAGGGCGTCGTTCGCGCGCGGCGGCAGGGCGGTCGTGGGCCGGGGCCGGGGGGCCGCCGCGGCCGCGAGTTCGGCGGCTTTTTTCCTCAGCCCTTCGGCCAGGGCCAGCTCGGCGGCGGGGGCGGCGGCCGCGGCGCGCGCCGTGGCCGGGGCCGCCTGGTAGGCCGCGATATCCTTGATGTACTGCTCCCGGATGCCCTCGACGATTTTTTTAGCGACGGAAAACCGGCTGTTCTCGATCCTGAATCCGCCGCTCCTGAGCTTCTCATCGAGCTCGCCCAGGTAGTAGAGCAGCAGATCGGCTCGCGCCTTCGTCAAGGATTTCAGGCGTTCGCGCGTGTAGGCGTAGCCTTCCGGACCCGCCACGTCCTTCCAGTCGCGGTACGAGCGGGTCAGGTCGATCGGCGGGCGGTTGCGCTCGGTCTCGGCGAAGGCGGCGACGCGGCCGCGCCATTTCTTGATGAACAGGCCGCGGAGGACGGGGTCTCCAAGGGCGACGCTGCCTTCGGCCCTGAAGGCGGCGGCCTCGTTCGGGCGGGAGAGCAGGCCGGCGAGCAGGGCGCGCTCGTCGTATCTTTCGGGGTCGCCGACCTCCAGCTCTCCGGCGACCTGCTTGAACAGTTCCGCGTCCGCGGCGCGCGCCGGAACGACGGCGCAAGAAGCCAGGAGCCCGGCCAAGACCGCTTTGCGGACCATGGCGTCAGTATATACGGGGAAGCGATCCCGGGATAGGTGCGTTGGACCTATCCCTCCGGGGCCGATGGACCCAGCGCTCGCCCGCTGCTCTAGGCGCCCTCGGGCCAAACGCGTTCGAGCTCCTCGTCGTCGAATCCGAAGTGGTGGGCCAGCTCGTGACGCAGGGTCAGGCGGATTTCTTTTTGGAGCTCCTCCAGGCTTTCCACGGAATCCTCGAGGTTCCACTGGTATAAATAGACTTTCGCGGGCAATTGCCCGTGCGCCGCGCCGCTCAGGAAGTCTTCCCGCTCGGGGCCGCAGTAAAGGCCCAGAAGATCGTCTTCCTCGTCCATGCCTTCGGCCTCGGCTCCGGGCTCGTTTCGGACCTCGATCGTGACGTTGACAAGCAGCGCGCGCAGCTCGTCGGGGATCGCGGCGAGCTCGGCTTCCGCCATGGCGCGGAAGCGCGCCGGAGAGACGCGCACCTCCTTCATCAGGCGATCGCGCCGGCTTTGCGCAGGAGGTCAAGGCAGGCGGCGTTGGCCTTCCGCGTCACATCGCCCTCATCGGCGTTTTTCAGCATCCCGTTTTCAACGACGATATGGCCGTTGACGATGGTCCATTTCGCGCGGTGGCTCGCGCCGCAGAACAGGAGCGAGGCGACGGGATCGCCGGCGGAACCCGCGTAGTCGAGACGGTCGACGTCGAAGATCGCGAGGTCGGCGGCCTTGCCGGCGGCGATCATGCCGATGTCGTCGCGGCCGATAACGGCGGCGCCGCCGCGCGTGGCCATGCGCAGCGCGGCGCGCGCGGGCATCGACGCCGCGCCGGACTTCGCGCGGTGCACGAGCATCGCCTGCCGCGCCTCGGCCAGCATGTCGGACGTGTCGTTGGAGGCCGAGCCGTCGACCGCCAAGCCGACGGAAACGCCGGCGTCGAGATAGCGGCGGACGGGAGGAACCCCCGAGCCCACGCGGAGATTCGAGGAGGGGCAATGGGCGATCCCGACTTTCGCCTTGGCCAGGCGCTTGATCTCGTCGTCGTTGACGTGCACCATGTGAGCCAGCCAGACGTTCGAGTCCAGCCAACCCAGAGATTCCAGGAAATCAACGGGGCGGAGCTTGTATTTTTCGACGCAATACGCCTCTTCATCCAGCGTCTCGCACAGATGGGTATGCATCCTCACGCCCCATTTCCGGGCTTGCGCGGCCGTTTCCTTCATGAGGTTCGTTGAGACCGAGAACGGGGCGCAGGGCGCCAAGCCGATCTGAATCATGCCGTACGGGCCCTTGTCGTGATGCTCTTTGATGAGGCGCTCGCCGTCGCGCAGGATTTCCTCCTCGAGCTCCGTGCAGTCGTCCGGGGGAAGCCCTCCTCCGGAGACCCCGACCGACATGGAGCCGCGCGTGGGCGCGAAGCGGATGCCGAGCGCGCGCGCCGCCTCGATCTGCGCGTCCACCAGCCCCGTCTGGCCGCGGGGATAGAGGTAGGTGTGGTCGGTCGAAGTCGTGCAGCCGGTGAGGAGGAGTTCGCCCAAGCCCACCTGCGCGCCGAGGGCCGCGTATTCCGGGGTCAGGTGGCGCCAGACCCGGTAATGGTAGACGAGCCAATCGAAGAGCTTCGCGTCCTGGGCGGCGGGCGTCGCGCGCGTGAGCGTCTGGCACAGGTGATGATGGGTGTTGATCATGCCCGGGATGACGACGCAGCCGCGCGCGTCGAGGACCCGCGCGTCGGGGGATTCGAGGTTCGGGCCGACCGCGAGGATGACGCGGCCCTTGATCAGGATGTCGGCGCCGGCGAGTTCGGTGCCGGCGTCGTCCATCGTCGCCACGCGCAGGGCGTTTTTGACGAGCAGGGGTGGGCGCACGGCGGCAGTCTAGCAATTAAGTAGAATTTCGGTCATGGAACCGCTCGGCCTGTCCGAGTTCGCCGGGGACCTGCCGCGTCCGGGCGTGCTGTGCACGCTCGCGAAGGTCGTCGGGTCCGCTCCCCAGGCGCCCGGCGCCAAGATGTGGGTGTGGTCCGAGGGCTTCTCGGGCACGGTCGGCGGGGGCCGCTTCGAGGCCGAGGTCCTCGCCGAGGCCCGCCGCCTGCTCTCCGCCGCCCGGCCCGAGGCCTTCCTGAAGGAATACACGCTGTGCCGCGAAATGGGGCAGTGCTGCGGAGGCAAGGCGACGATTTTTTATGAACCGTGCGGGCGCCGCCGCGCGGTTCATATCTTCGGCGCCGGCCACGTCGCGCGCGCCGTCGCGTCCGTCCTGGACGGGCTCGACCTCGAGATCGTGGTCGTCGACGGCCGTTCCGAGTGGGCCGACGCGTCGGCGTTCCCGAGCGGGACCCGCGTCATGCGCGCGGAGCCGGAGGCGCTCGCCGAGGCGGCCGGCTACGGCGCCCTTGACGCCGTCTGCGTGATGACGCACGACCACGAGACCGATTTCCGCCTCGTCGACATACTGCTCGACAAGCCGCTGGGCTACCTGGGCTTGATCGGCTCGACGCACAAGGCGCGAGTGTTCCGCTCGCGCCTGCCGCCGCCGCGCCGGGCTCTGTGGGACGCGAGGATGCGCTGTCCGATCGGGCGCAAGACGCCCTCGAAGAACCCGAGGGCGATCGCCGTGGCCGTCGCCGCCGAGCTTCTGGAGAAATGGGCGTACGTTCCCGTCAAGCCGGAGGCCCTCCGGGTATGAGCGCGCCTCGCGTGCGTCTTCTCGCCGCGGGCCAGGGGCGGCGCGCGGGAGGGCCCAAGGCCTGGGGGCCGTACGCCGGGAAGACCATGCTCGAGGCGCAGCTGGGCTTTCTCGCGACCGTGACCGCGTCCGAGAATATCGACATCGCGATCCAGCCCGCATGGCTCGAGCGCTGCCGCGCTCTGTCGCCGCGCGTGAACTGGATCGCGGCCGATCCCGCGCTCGCCCCGCTCGCGTCCTTGCAGGCCCTGCTCAAGGCGACGCCGCGCGCCCGCTCGTTCGTCCTCCACGTGGACATGCCGGCTTTCGATCTGCGCGTGTGGCGCGCGCTGATGACCGCCGAAGGCGACGCCGTTCCGGTGCATGAGGGGCGGCGTGGCCACCCCGTGCTTCTGACGGCGGAGACGCTCGACGAGGTCGCGCGGTTGGATCCCCGAACCGGTCGCCTCGATCATTTTTTGCGCGGACGTCCCGCGACCGAGGTCCCCGTGGCGACGGACGTGATCCTGGCCAACCTCAACGAGGCGGCGCAGTGATCGAGTCCGCCGTTCGCGGCACCCGCTTGTACACGCCCGACGGACCTCGCGCGGGGGCCATCCTGATCGGGGAAGGCAAGATCGCGGCGATCGTCAACCCCGATGAAGTGCCGAACGGCGTGAATGTCAAGGAGGCGGGCGATCTCGCCGTGATCCCCTCCTTGGTCGACGCGCACGTCCACGTCAACGAGCCGGGCCGCGCCGAGTGGGAGGGCTACCTCACCGCCACGCGCGCCGCGGCCGCGGGGGGCGTGGGCACCATCGTGGACATGCCGCTCAACTGCTCGCCGGCGACGACCACGCGCCGCGCGCTCCAGGCGAAGCTCGACGCGGTCAAAGGCAAGCTGACGGTCGACGCCGCGTTCTGGGGGGGCCTCGTGCCCGGCAATCTCCACGAGCTCCGTCCGATGGCCGAGGACGGCGTGGTCGGCTTCAAGTGCTTCCTGACGCACAGCGGGATCAACGAGTTCCCGAGCGCGTCGCGAGCCGATCTCGAGGCGGCGATGCCGGTCATCGCGAGCCTGGGACTGCCGCTGATCGCGCACGCGGAGCTCGATCCCGGCGCCGCGGGCGGAGGCGATCCCCGGCGGTTCGTCTCCTATCTCGCCTCGCGTCCGGACGAGATGGAGGCGCGCGCCATTCGCCTGCTCATCGAGCTCTGCCGGAAGACGCGCTGCCGCACGCACATCGTTCATTTGTCGTCCGCCGCCGCCCTGCCCGATATCGAAGAAGCCAAGGCCGAGGGCCTGCCCTTCACCGTCGAGACGTGCCCGCACTACCTGACCTTCGCCGCGGAGGGCGTTCCCGACGGGGCCACGCAGTTCAAGTGCGCGCCGCCGATCCGCTCCGAGCGCAATCGCGAGGAGCTGTGGCGGGCCCTCGGCCGCGGCGTGATCGACTTCATCGTGTCTGACCACTCCCCCTGCGCGCCCGAGCTCAAGAAGTTCGAGGAGGGGGATTTCATGGCCGCGTGGGGCGGAATCGCCGGCCTGCAGTTCACTTTGCCCGCGACGTGGACGGGGGCCAAGCGCCGAGGCTTCCAGCTCGAGGACGTCGTGCGCTGGACGTCCGAGCGCACGGCCGCCTTCACGGGCCTGGGGGGCAAGGGGCGCCTCGAAAAGGGACGCGACGCGGACGTCGTGATCTTCGACGAGGCCGCGCTGTTCGACGTGGAGCAAAGGGTCGTCCTGCACCGGCACAAGGCCACGGCGTACGCGGGCCAACGCCTGCTGGGCGCGGTGGCGGCGGCCTACCAACGCGGGGCGCTGATCTACGATTCGGGGGCCTTCCGGGCCGGGCGGCGGGGGCGGCCCCTCCTGAAGGGGAGCGAGACATGGACTTCACCGGTTTGATCGACCTGGCGTCCGCGCGGCTCGGCGGAAAAGCCGTCGAAGCCAGCGACGAATTCTTCGCGCCGAAGGAGAACCTGCTCTCGCCGGCGAAGGCCGTTTGGATCGCCGACAAGTACACGGCGAGGGGAAAATGGATGGACGGCTGGGAGTCGCGCCGCCGGCGCGTTCCGGGCAACGACTGGTGCGTCATTCAGCTCGGCCTGCGAGGGCTCATCAAGGGAGTGAACGTCGACACCTCGTTCTTCACGGGCAACTTCCCCTCGCAGGCCAGCCTCGATGCGCGCGACGGGCGGGGCCCGTGGACCGAGATCTTGCCGAGGACCGGGTTGAAGGGCGATTGCGACAACCTGTTTCCGGTCGAGGCCGATAAGCCGTACGACCAGGTTCGGCTCAATATCTTTCCCGACGGCGGCGTCGCCCGCCTGCGCGTGTACGGCGCGGTCTCGCCGGACTGGGCCGCTCTTCCCAAGAACGCGGAAGTGGATCTCGCCGCCGTCGAGAACGGCGGCCTGCCCCTCCTCGCCAGCGACATGCACTACTCGCACCCGCGGAACCTGATCATGCCGGGCCGCTCCAAGAACATGGGCGACGGCTGGGAAACCAAGCGCCGCCGCGGGCCGGGCTGGGATTGGGTGATCCTGAAGCTTGGCGCGCCGGGCCGGATACGGAGGATCGAGGTGGACACCAATTTCTTCAAGGGCAACTATCCGGACTCCTGCATGCTCGAGGGCGCGCATAGTCCCGGCGCCTCCGGCGCGGAGCTCGCCGGCGAATCCGCGCCTTGGACCCCCCTGCTTCCGAAGACCAGGCTTTCCGCGCACAAGCGGCACTATTTCCAGAAGACCGTCGTCCCGCACGGTCCAGTCAGCCACGTGCGCCTCAATATCTATCCGGACGGAGGCGTCTCGCGCCTGCGCCTGTTCGGAGTCCGCGCATGAGGGCGCCGGCCGCGGCAAAGGACGGCGCGCCGTGACTCTCGCTCAATTCAACGCCCTGTCGGTTGAAAGCGCGCGTCAGGAGCTCATGCGCTGCTGCGGCTGCGTCCGTTGGGTCGATGCGCTGCTGCGGCTGCGTCCGTTCAAGAATCGGGACTCTTTGCTGAGCGCGGCGGAGAGCGCCTGGAATCAATGCGGCGCGAAGGAATGGCGCGAGGCGTTCGCCCATCATCCGCGCATCGGGGGCAGGGACGCCCTGCGCTCGAAATTCGCCGCGACGCGGGACTGGGCGGCGGGAGAGCAGGCCGGCGCCGCGGCCGCGAGCGAGGACGTGCTCGACGCGCTCGCGAAGGGCAACGCGGACTACGAGGCGAAGTTCGGCCACATCTTCATCGTCTGCGCGACCGGGAAATCCGCCGCGACGCTGCTTGATTTGCTGAAATCACGGCTGCCCAACGACGCCGACGCGGAGCTGCGCCTCGCCGCGGGCGAACAGGGCAAGATCACCAAGCTGCGCCTGGAGAAACTGATCCCATGAGCACGATCACCACGCACGTCCTCGACACCTCGCTCGGCCGGCCCGCGTCCGGCGTTCCGCTCGTCCTCGCCGCGGCCGGCGGCGGCGGCTGGCGTGTCGTGGGAAAAGGGTCGACGGACGGCGACGGCCGCTGCCGGACCCTGATGAAGGGAAAGCTCAAGAGAGGCGTTTACCGCTTGACCTTCGGAGTGGCGTCCTATTTCAAGCGCTCGCGCCGGGCGTCGTTCTATCCCGAGATCGCGATCGTCTTCGAGGTCCGCGACGCGCGGCACCACCACGTGCCGCTTCTGCTCTCGGCCTGGGGCTACTCGACCTACCGCGGGAGCTAGCCGCGCCCGGTCAGCTGCGCGCGCGGCGGCCCTCGAGGATCCTGAGAAACGAGCGCGAGGCGAATTCGGCGGGCGTCAGGCCGGTCGCGGAGGCCTCGGCCGCCGTGATCGCGCCGCAGTTGCGCGCGCGCAGGAAGTAGTTGAGCAGGCCCTGACCGGTCGCGGCGTCATCGAACACGTCGCCCACGAGCGTCGCCTGCGCGGCCTTCTCGATGAAGTTCTTCAGGCGCGCGGTCGCGGGAGGCAGGCCCTCGAGGAAGAAGGCGTATACCGCGCCGTAGCGGGTGGGGAGCTGGGCGGGATGGAGGTCCCAGCCCTGATAGAATCCGCCGACGAGCGAGCGCGTCACGTGGCCGTAGTGGAGCTTCCACGCGCGGCGCACGGCCTCGACGTTCTCGCGGTCCTGCTGGGCGGACAGGTACTCGCCGGCGGCGGGGCGGTGCGGCCCCACGGGCATGACGTTCGTCGCGCCGTCGGACATGTTGACGCCGGTGCCCGCGAGCGCGACCTGCATCACGTGCTTGGCGAAATCGCAGGAGGCGTGGTCCATGCGCTGGTGCGCGGCGGTGATGTTGCAGGAGGCGGTGTAGTCGTAGGTGCCGAAGTGCGCGCTCGCGCATCGGCCGCGCAGCGCGTCGACCATCGCGCGCAGGGGCATCGATCCGTCGAAACCGATGATCGACTGGGGCGTCTCGACCATGAGCTCGACTTTGATCGCCTTGGGCTTGAGGCGCTTCTTCTTCTCGAAGGCGTCCAGCAGCGCGTTGAGCGCGGCGGGCTGGCCGGCGTGAACGACCTTGGGCAGGGTCACGTAGAACGGATCGGGGAGGCGGCCCCTGCTCAGGCGGACCAAGGTCGTCAGGAAGACGTCCAGGGTGCGCGCGGAGCGGGCGGCGAGCTCCCCGGAAAACGTCTTGATGCGGATGCCGATGAAGGGCGGGAGCGCGCCCGCGGCGAGACCCTTGGCGACCTCCTCGGCGGCGGCGGCGGCGTGGCCGTCCTCCTCGGCGTCGGGGCGGTTGCCGTAGCCGTCCTCGAAGTCGATGCGGAAATCCTCGACCGCCTCGCGCCGCAGCTTCTCGACGACGCGGTCGTACACCTTGAGCGCCAGTATCTCGTCCATGCCGACGGCGCGCGAGAACGTGATCGCGTCCGGGGCGTAGCGGGAGAGGGCGCGCAGCGCCAGCTCGCCGAGCTTCTTCGCGGAGTCGGACTTGAAGAGGTGCGCTCCGCCGTAGACGGTGTGCACCGGCTGGCGCGCGAACGCGTCGCCCGGATAGCGCTTGACGTGAAGGCCGTTCTGCCCGGCGAGGGCGGAGAAGGCGGCTTTGAGCGTCTTCGGATCGAGGGTGGACCGGAGCTTCATTTGACTCCTCTCAAGAACGCGGCGAGCAGGTTGCGGGACGCGCGCAGGCGATAGTCCCGGGTCGATCTGATGTCGTCGATGGGCGAAACATCCGACGTCATGAGATCGGCGGCGGCATTAATCGAGATGTCGTCCAAACGACGTCCCCGCAGGAAGGCCTCGGCGGCGTATAGGCGTCGGACCGTCGGCGCGAGGCTTCCGAACGCAAGCCGCACTTCCTCGAGCGCCCCGCCCTTGCCTTTCCAAAGAAGCCCCGCAAACACGGTCTTCGAGATCGCCTGGGCGGCGCGGGTTCCGACCTTCCTGAAAACGCCGCGCGTCGGCGTCTTGACGAAGGGAAGAAAAATCCCTTCGATGAGTTCCCCGGGCTTCAACGTCGTTTTTTTGACGCCGGCGAAAATCTCGGCGATCGGGACTGCGCGGCGCCCGCTGGGGCTTATCACGCGCACGACCGCCTCGTAGACGGCGAGGGCGGGGAAGGTGTCGCCGGCCGGAGAGGCGTTGGCGATGTT
>JACQJQ010000153.1 GCA_016204945.1 Elusimicrobiota bacterium | reverse complement strand
CGGCGGCCGCGCCGAAGGCGTGCAGCATCGTCGGGGGATGGCCCCCGAGAAGGGCTAGGCCGGTGAAAAGACCGAGAAGCGCCCCGTTTCCAAACGAGGAACGATCCGAAAGACGACCCAACGCCCAGAATAACGCCGGCAGAAGGCAGGCGGTATTGGTATGCGGATGGCCCAGCCAAGCGACCATGAAGCCGCCCAGGGAAAAAACGACGGCGCCGACGGCGGCGCCGCGGCGCGACGCGCCGAGTCGCTCCAAATGAAGGCCGGTGAAAAGGCCCGCGCAAAAAATCTTAAGAAACGCCGAAAGCAAGCTGAACGGCGCCGCGGGCAGCCAAAAGAGACCGGCATTCAACGGGTGGAACGGCGCGGCCTGAATGCAGGCCGCGAAGGGGACGCCGGCGAGGATGAAGGGGTTCCACAAGGGAAAATGCCCGGCCAGCAGTTCTTCCCGCATGAACTGGCGCCATGGCGCCAGATACAGGAGCTGGTCGGCCAGCAGCCCCGCCCCGAGACGGGGCGGAAGAACCGCGTTCCAAGGCGGCACCCTCCAGAGCGCGGCCGTCGCGAGGAGGCCTTCTCCGCGCAGAAGCGCCGGCCCGATCAAGGCGAGGGCGGACGCGGACGCGGCCCAAAGGAGGGGGCGGCGGTCATTGCTCGGAGGCATGCCCCGACACGGTAGGATAATCGCCGCCGCCTCGGCTACCCCGAGGCGCAGTTGGTGTCGCCGGGAGGGACCGTGCCCAGACGTTTTCGATTGAGCCGGGACTGCAGCTCCAGGTAATTGGCGATGATCGTCTCGTTGGACAGGCTCTTGCCCCACGGGGTTTCGGCCTCGTATTCGAAGTTCAGGACGGGGGTCTCCTTCGAGTATCGGCCGTACATGTTCCGGGTCTTATCCCAGTCCGTCGTCAGGTTTTTGATGCCGAACTTCCCGGGATGGTTGAATATCTCGGTGCCGGGCCTGACCGTGAACAGGGACAGGAGCACCATGTCCGGTCCCGTCTCCTCGATGAAGCGCCAGGTCCGTTCCACGATGTCCTCGGGCTCGCCGGGCAGGCCCGCGATCATGTAGATCCTCACCTCGATTCCCGCTTCCTTCAGCAGTCCGATGGTGCGCTTGGCCGTTTCCACGTCGATGCGCTTATTGATGCTGTCCAGGGACTTCTGCCAGACGCTCTCCACGCCCATGCCGAGCGCGATGCACTTGGCCTGCGCGGCGAGCCGGGCGATCTCGGGAGAGATGCCGTCGACCCGGCACTGAGCGCGCCAGTACATCCCGGTCCGTCCCATCGCCTCGAGGAACCGGGACGCCTTGGCCTTGCCGGGAGGGATGCCGATCTCGTCGAGCAGGCTGACGCCGTCCAAATGATACTCGCGCTTGAGGTACGCCATCTCCTCCTCGACGAGCTCGGGAGAGCGGTAGCGTATTCCCGGACCCGCGGCCTTGATCTGCGGCATCGCGCAGAAGTCGCAGCTGTAGGGACAGCCGCGGCTGAACATGACGGTCGTGCCCAGCAGCTTGTCGAAGCCCGGCTTGTTGTTGAGGGTCAGCATCCCCCGACGGGCGATGCTGGAGGCGGGGAGGAATTTGCGGAGCGGATACGGATACCGGTTGATGTCGACCGCCTCCGTCTGGCGGTACACCGCCTTGAGGCTCCCGCTCATGACGTCCTTGACGGCCTGAACGATGGAGTTTTCCCCCTCCCCGATCACCAGCGAATCGAACAGCTTCCGCGCCTCCTCCTCGAAAATGGAGGCGTGCGGGCCGCCGGCCAGGTGCTTGGCCTTGGGGTAGTTCTTGCGCAGGGCCCGGACGATCGAAGCCTGTTCCTCGTAATCCAGCGTGTAGACGGAATGGAGGTAGAGGTCGCATTCGGGGATGTGGTAGATCGCGAACTCTCTTTTGATCCCGCGCAGATCGACGAGCGAAAGGCTCACCGCGCCGCCGAAGGCGTTCTCGAGGACGGTCAGGATCTGGAAATGGGTGTGGGGATCCCCCTTGAAGGGGTCGTAGAGGTACTCGCTGCTGGGAAATATGAAGCCTATCCTGAGCATAACGCTCTCCCCGCGCGGCCGCATCCCGTGAAGCTAGACGAACTCCGCATGCTCCTGATCGAGGGTCAGGTAATCGGTCAACAGCAGGTTCTTGGCGTGCGAGACGCAGTGGTGCCGGCAATCCCGGCTCGGATCGATCGCGGCGACCCGCTTCTTGTTCTCCCGCGAAAACCAGAATTTGCGGAAAGAACGATCCTTGATCGAGCCCAGGAGTCCGGAATCCGTGTACGCCTTGTCCTGGCAGGAGTAGACGGCGCAGTCGGCCCCGATGACGACCAGCAGCCGCAGGGAGGGGCAGGTCTTGTAGGCCTTGTCGAAGCGCTCGTCCATGCGGTGATAGTGGTCGACGATCGAGAAGCCGGGCCCCTCGAGGGCGCGGCTGAGCTCGATCTGCCCGCGCACGGCGTCCGCGATGGACGCGTGGTAGGCGTTGTTTTCCGGGCCCGAGTTTCCCACGACGCACGCGCTCAGCTTGACGCTCGAGACGCCCGCGTCCCGGGCCTGGCGGCAGAAATCCGCGATATGCGGCGCGTTCTCCTTGCCGACGATGAAGCTCGCGCCCAGGGCGCAGCGCGAGCCCCGCGCGGCGAAGGCGCGCATGTTCTCCATGACCCCGGCATACGCCTCCGGACCGACGCCGCGCGAGCGCGCGTAGCTGGGCCCGTCCCACGCGTCGATCGAGACGCGGACCCAGGTCCCGTGCCGCGCGAAGGCGGCGGCCGCGTCGCCCTGGAGCCGGCTGCCGTTGGTCAGCGCGGCCACGCGCAGCCCCGCGCGCGCCAGGCGCCGGACGATCTGGGGCAGGCGCGGATACAGAAGCGGCTCGCCTCCCCCGGAAAACGTCACCGCGCGCACGCCCATCGCGATCAGGTCGCCGACGATCGCGTCCATCTTGTCGTCGGGGATGCGGTCGCGCACCCGCATCTGATCGCCGAGCTGGAGGTTGTCAGCGCGATAGGCGCAGTACCAGCAATGGTGGTTGCAGGCGTTGATCGGCTTGATCCGCACGTGGACGGGAGCGGCGAGACGGCCGGCGCGGATCGCCTCGAGGCGATCCGGGTACCGAAACGCCTTGAGGCTGCTGTAGGCGTGCCGCATCAGCGCCGCCTGACCGCGTGGAGCTCGTGGCGCACGGCGTTGACCGTGCGCCGCGACACGGAGATGCCGCGCTCGGCCTTCAGGCGCTCGACGAGAGCCGCGTCGGTGACGGCGACGCTGACCCCGAGCCACTGCCCGAGAAGCTCGCGCAGGACGCTGCGCCTGCCGGGCACGAAGGCGATCAAGGGCAGTTCCCGCTCGGACGGCAGGCGCACGGAGCGCCGGGAGAAGGCGCGGCTGACCGTGCTCGGGGCCAGGTCCAGCCGTTTGGCCAACTGGCGCAGGCTGATCGGGCGGATGTCCTCGGGATGCTCGCTTTTCAGGTAGTCGGCCTGCAGGCGCGCGACCATCTCGAGCAGGCGGAAGAGGGTGCTCTGGCGGAGGTTGATGGTCTCCAGGCGCTTGAGCAAGGCGGGCAGGTGCTTGCGCTCGCCGGGCGTCAGGCCGCCGTCCTTCCAGCGATCGAGCAGGTCGTGGCGGACCTGGTAGAGCCCTCGCGCCCAATACGGGGCGTAGAACTCGAAGGTCGGCGCGCCGCTCTTCAGGGAGATCTGCGCGAGGCACGTGGCCTGGCGGCCGGGCGCGGCCGACGGCGCCGAAACCTTCGCCTCGAACTCGGCGCGCGCGCCCAGCTCGAGAACGAGCTCGTGGACCGCTTGCACCTCCTCCGGCTTCATGCCGGTGCGGCGGCCGATCTCCGCGAGGGTGAGGGCCTCCTCGCCGTGCAGGAAGTAGCGCTCGAAATCCGCCTGCCCCATCCGCTTGATCGCGGCCAAGGCCGGCCCGCGCGTCGCGGCGAACTCCTCGACGCCGACCCTCTCCCCCGAGCCGGCGGCGGTGCGCTCGTCGATCTCGTAGAACGAGCTCGAGAGCTTGCCCCCCGGCCAGCGCTGGCGATGAAGCGCGCCGGGGATGCGCCCGTCCCCGAAGTAAAGCTTCTGGAAGAGCGCATCCTTCTCCAGCTTCTCGATCTCGCGGGCGAACTCGCGCTCGGGCATCTCGATCCAATCGGCCATGCGCATGCGGCCCATGACGGCCAGCCGCTGGCTGTTCGCGAGAGCGAGTTTCTGAGTCTGTTTCATGCTGGCAGTTCTGTTCCTACGGACATCGTAGCAATATTCCGGCCAATCCCGTTTTCCGGCCAAATATGCTACAAAATGGAACACGTGCCGAACACGACCGACCATCGCCTCATGACCGTCCTGCTGGCGGGTTTCCGCCGCTCGAACGACGTCATGTTCTACAGCGACGCGAAGGGCGTGATCCTGGACATCAACGACGCCTTCACCACGCATTACGGCTACACGCGCGAGGAGGCCATCGGCAAGACCCCGGCCCTGCTCCGCTCCCGGCACTCCACCGCGGAGCTGTACAAGCGCATGTGGCAGAGCATCCTGGATCCGAACAAGGGCTACTGGCGCGGCGAGCTGATCAACAAGGCCAAGGACGGGCGCGAGGTGCCGCTCATCCTCACCATCACGGCCGTGCGCGACGACAAGAACGAGATCCTCGGGTACGTCTCCAACGGCATCGACCTGACCGAGCAGAAGGTGCTGGAGGAGCGCCTGGCCCACTCCGAGGCGCTCGCCACCATCGGCGAGATGGCGGCCGTCGTCGCCCATGAAATCCGCAACCCCCTCGGCTCCATCGTCATGGCCGCCCAGCAGCTGGCCGACGAGGGCCTGTCGCGCGAGGACAAGGACACCGTGACCCGCGTCCTGCGGGCGGAGAGCAAGCGCCTCAACGAGGCGCTCAGCAATTTCCTCTCCTACGCCCGCCCTCGCCCCTTGAACAGGGAGCAGAACGACCTCAACGCCCTTCTCAAGGAGATATCGGAGCTGGCGTTCGTCAACAAGGACCTCGCGGGCGGCGCGCGCCTGCGCCTGGCGTGCAGCCCCGAGCTCAAGCCCTTCCCCTTCGACGCGGATCAAATCCGCCAGGTGGTCTGGAACATCCTGATCAACGCGATCCACGTCCTCGACGGCAAGGGGACGGTCACGGTGAGCTCGCACAAGGGCGACGGCGCGGCCAAGTTCGAGATAGCCGACACCGGCCCCGGCATCCCGGAGTCCTTCCGGCCCGACCTGTTCAAGCCGTTCCGCACCACCAAGCAGCAGGGCACGGGCCTGGGGCTGGCCATCGCCGACCGCATCGTCAAGGCGCACGGCGGCCGCGTCGAGGTCCAGACCCGCCTGGGATTCGGCACCACCTTCATCGTCACTTTGCCGCGCATCGAGGACTGACATGGACAAGACCCGCATTCTGCTCGTCGAAGACGACCTTTCGCTCGGCGCCATGCTCGGCATGGAGCTCAAGCGCCGCGGCCACGCGGTCGAGAGCGCGAAAAGCGGCGCCGAGGCCGTCGCCAAGCTCGCCGCCGCCGGCTACGACGCGGTCGTCACCGACCTCAAGCTCGGGGACATGGACGGCCTGGAGGTCCTCAAGCTCGCCAAGGCGCGCGATCCGCAGACCGTGGTCCTCGTGATGACCGGCCACGGCTCCATCGACACGGCCGTCGCCGCGATGCGCTCCGGCGCCTTCGACTACCTGACCAAGCCCGTCGAGGCCGAGGAGCTCAACCTCGTGCTCGACAAGGCGCTCGAGCACGGCCGGCTGCTGCACGAGGTCGAGCGCCTGCGCGAGGAGGTCAAGGACAAGTACAGCTTCGACGGCATCGTCTTCTCGGGCCCTCCGATGCGCAAGGTCCTCGATCTCGTCTCGAAGGTCGCCTCGACGGAGGCCACGGTCCTGATCCTGGGCGAATCCGGCACGGGCAAGGAGCTCATCGCCCGGGCGCTTCACGAAAAAAGCCCCCGCCGCAACGGCGCTTTCGTCGCGATCAACTGCGGCGCCCTGCCCGAGGGCCTGCTCGAAAGCGAGCTCTTCGGCCACGTG
>JACQJQ010000141.1 GCA_016204945.1 Elusimicrobiota bacterium | reverse complement strand
CGCCTTCGGCCAGCAGGTGTCGCCCGAGATCGCCGAGGCGCTGCTCAGGCAGGGGGGCCAGATCGCGAGCAAGCGCAGCTTCGTGTGCGTGCTGTTCATGGACATCCGCGGCTTCACGCGCCTCGCGCAGGGCAAGACGCCCGAGCAGATCGTCGCCTGCCAGAACGCGCTGTTCGGCGCCGCGGTGGACGTCGTCAACCGCCACCACGGCGTGATCAACCAGTTCCTCGGCGACGGCTTCATGGCGACCTTCGGCGCGCCGGTCGCCACCGGGAGCGAGAGCCGCAACGCGCTCGCCGCGGCGCGCGAGCTGCTCGCGGCGGTGAAGGCGCTCTCCGAGGCCGGGCGCATCCCGGCGATGAGCATCGGCATCGGCCTGCACGCGGGCGAGGCGGTCACGGGCAACATCGGCTCGGAGGCGCGCAGGCAGTACTCGGTGAGCGGCGACGTGGTGATCCTCGCCTCGCGCATCGAGCAGCTCAACAAGGTCTACGGCTCGCAGCTCCTCGCCTCGGCCGAGGCGCTGCGCGACGCGGGCGAGACCCCGCCCGAGTCGGCCCGCCTCGGCCCGGTGAAGATCAGGGGCCGCGACCAGCCGGTCGAGATCTACCGCCTCGCCTAGCTGTCCGCCTCGGCGACGGTGACCGCACTTGGGGGAGCTGCTATCCTTGCATCAACCTTACGGACCGCCTTTCCAGGGGGAGGGGATGCCTGTCGCCGCGCACGAATATCGCCAGGCGTTTGATCTGATAGGGCAAATCTACGATGCCGCTCTGGATCCCAAGCGTTGGACCGGGGTGGTTGAGAGGGTGCTGTCCTTCGTGCACGCGAGGAGCGGGATGCTGTTTACCCCGTTCGACCGCATCGATTCCGCGGGATTCTATTTCCCGGTCAACATCTCCCAGCAATTCCTCCAGCAGTACGCCAGCCGGTATCAGCCGTACGACCTTTGGGCGATCGCGGCGCGCGACGCGGGCCTCACTTGGACGGGAAATGTGATCGATGGCGATGACGTCGTGCCGCGCCAACGTCTGCTTTCGAGCCCGTTCTACAAGGAGTTCCTGCGGGTCCAAGGCACTTCGCGCATTTGCTTCGCCATGATCTTCGGCCGCGATGAGCAGCCAGGCATCCTGACCACCGCACTCACCGTCCACCGAGGGGTGCGCTCGAAACCGTTCTCCAGTCGCTCAAAGGAGCGCATGCGCCTCCTCGTGCCGCATTTCTCGCGCGCGCTTGGCGTCATGTTCCGGCTACGAGACGCGGAATTGAAGCTCGCAGCGACGCGCGCAGCGTTGGATCGATTGGCGACGGGGGTGGTGTTGGTAGGCGAGCGCCGCCAGGTGGTCTTTGCCAATCATGCCGCCCGCAGTATGCTCGGCGAGCGTGACGGCCTGATGCTCGTCCCGGGCAGAGGTGGCGACGAGCACGTCGCGGCCGCAGCACACGGCAAGACGACGGAGATTGACTCCGCCCTGGCCCTCGCGGTTTCGCCCGAAGCGCTCGATGTGCCGCATTTCTCCACCGGAATCCGGGTGTCCCGGGCAGACCGCGGCCCTATCGCCCTCAATGTCTCTGCACTGCCGGACGGGAATACCTTTGGCGCCGGGGCAGATGTCGCACGCGCGATCATCTTCTTGACGGACACGGCCCAACCGGTGGCCATCGATACGCCCGTGCTGAGGCGACTCTACTTCTTGACTGACGCGGAGTCGCGGGTCGTCGAGGCGCTTTGCTCGGGCGGGACGCTGGCGGAAATCGCAGCACGCTTGGGCGTGAGCGAAACCACGGTGCGCACGCAGCTGCAAAGCGTATTTCGCAAGACAGGGACCGCCCGCCAGCCGGACCTCGTCAAGCTCGTCCTGTCCTTGTCCAGCACCCGCCGCTGACGCGCGCTTCGCTGAGGCGTCCGTCGGGTTTCATACGAACGGATGATGCGGCGCCCTCGTTGGTCCGCTATGGTCTTTGATGCTGACGCGAAATGCCCCCGGGAGGCTTGATGAATGCGTTTATGCGTCGAACGGTGCCTTTGTCC
The DNA here is from genome assembly GCA_016204945.1 of Elusimicrobiota bacterium. Taxonomy (GTDB): domain Bacteria; phylum Elusimicrobiota; class Elusimicrobia; order UBA1565; family UBA9628; genus GWA2-66-18. The sequence continues at coordinate 2,657 of JACQJQ010000141.1, read as the reverse complement.
ATCCTGGTTCTGAGTACACCGTTTTCGAGGGACAACAGGCGGAGACAAGGATGCGGGTGGGCTCAAGACCGCACATGCGGTGTAGGCCCTACAGCGCAGCGAGCAGCGGTAACGGCGTTTGTCCTCTTGGTGCTTAATCTCGTATCGGCACCAGTGCTAGCGGAGGGCTCGTGTGCGGACCAGCGGGCGATGCTTCGGCAGCTGCAGCAGTTGAATCAGTTCGGCAACGAGCGAATTCGTGCCCAGCTTGAGTTCCAGAAGTCGGTCGTCGATCTTATCTGTGCGATGGAACAGTCCGGCGGCTCTTCGTCCAGCTCCAGCTCGACTTCGTCTAGGGCACCCGCTGGCTATGTGCCGAGGAACGGCTACGACACGGATCTGGAGGATCGTTACTGTGACGTTGATGGCTCATCGGCAGCGTGTTGCCAGCAGAAGCAGCTCTCCCGTGACTACTACCGTCGCAAGGGCAACTTTGACATCGTCGAGCTCGACGAAAGCTACCTTGAGAGGCATTGCCGGCCGGGAACCCAGGTCCGTCAGGACCAAGGCGGCAACGTTCCTCCGCTCACGGAGAGCGGCGGCAATACCGGTGGATCGGTCGACTGGAACAACAACTGCATCCGGCTCAAGCCCCACAAGATCATCGTGCGTGAGCGCGGTGTCGGTGAAGTGACCTACGAGAACGCTTGCTCGTACGACATCATGATGGCGATCTGCTACGAGCGCACGATCGACTGGGAATGCCCCGCAACGCATTACCTTGCCGCCGGCGGCTCCCATACGATGGGTCTTGCAGCGGCCAAGTTTCAAGCCAACGGCACGCTCAACTTTCGCAGGCTTGCGTGCAGAGACAATCAGGCGTGCAAGACGGCGATTTGGCGCTACCACACCGACAGCCTGAAGCCATTAAGCGCCATCTATCGTAGGTAATAACAACTCATAACGCAGGGTGCTAGGCGCATGCTCATTCGTCCAGCCGCGGTGATGTGGATCCTGTTGGTAGCCTTTCCGGCCGTAGCATCGCAACCGGTCTGCGTGGACGTCGATTTCAAAGTCCGCGACATAGGTTCTGCCGGACGGCATCAATGCGTAATCGTGAGAAACGGTTGCTCTTTCCGGATCTCTTTTGCGTACCGGACTCTTCCCTATCAGTCGAGGAAGATGCATACGCTGGATCCTGGCGAACGCGGGAGCGGCTGCCCCAGCGGAAAGGGACAACAAGTGCAATATCTCGGCGCATGCCGAGCGAACGACTATGGGTGCAGCCGCTCGTTGAGGTAAAAGTGCGCTAAGAGCACGGTTCAAGAAACGGGGGGAGTGCCATGAAAAGACCCATGCGGTTCTTGCTCGCGCTAGGGGCGCTGGGATGGAGCGCCGCAGGCGAGGCGCAGTCGGTGCAGGAGGTGGCAGCGTTGCTTGCCCGCCATCCGGCTTTGGTCGCGGCGCCGGCGCCGGTGATCGCCCGCATGCACCAAGTGGGTGTCTCTTCTTCCAACACGTCCAATGCCCTAGCTGCTCCTACGGGGTACGCCATCGCGAGCGCCAAACAAGTGATAGCGAACGTTGCGGCGGGCATTCTTTCGGTGCGCTCGGAGACCTACGCCCGCAACGCATTCGTCTCTGGGGCAGGTGGACGGAGTCCCGAGTTGCATGACTACGAGACGATAGGGCAGGTGGATTTTGTCGCGGTGCTCGGAGGTTTGCTGCACATTCCGGTGCAGAGCCGCTCCGACTCGCAGAACGGCCCGGCCTCGATCAGGCGCTTCGCGGCTCGGACGCGGCTGGAGGCTGTGCGCAGCGTCGAGGGAACCCTATTCCCGCTCGAGGCAGGGGGGAGGATGCGTGTGGCCATCGCGTCGAGCCTCGAAGTGGAGCTGCCGAGGATCAGCCACCTGGAGTCCGAGATCGCGTATGAGTTCGTCGTCATCGGGCGCGAGCCGATGCTGGAGCGCAATGGCATGCGAATCGACGGCGGCATCGTGAGGATCGAGGAGACTTCGCGCCAGCGGCTCAAGGGCAGCGGCTTCATCGAGCGCCGGAAAACGCACTACTACTCCGAAAAGTACCGATGGGTGGTGGCTAGCGACGACGTCCTCGGTACCTCTACGGGAGGCGGCGGCGCCACGCAGCTGATGCCGGTCTTCGCCCAGGCCGTCGGCGCAGCGATCGGCGCTGCGGAGCTCGAGCGCTTCGACCACGAGCTCGTCGCCATCCAGCGCCGTATGGCGCAGGAGTACCTGGAGCCGCGGCTCGCTCCCCTCGCCGCGCTGGTTCCAGGAGCGCTGGGACGCAAGTTCGCCGGCGACCCGACCAGCGGCAACTCGCTCGTCGTCGACTGCGGCCGGGGCATCGGTCACACGGTGCGGCGGAGCCTGCTCGCGTACGGGCTGTCCTACCTGGCCGAGAACGCCGACAACTTCCTCGTACAGGCGGTCGCCGGCGGCGCCGCCGACGCGGCACGCCGCTGCTGATCAGCCGCGTACTTCGGGCAGCAGGATCGGTCGCTGCGCCTCGAACGCGCGCGCGGCGCGCAGCACCAGCGCATCGGCGTACTTCGGGCCGACGATGTGCAGCCCGACCGGCAGGCCGGCCGTGGTGAAGCCGCAGGGAATCGAGGCCGCCGGCTGCTGGGTCAGGTTGAAGGGATAGGTGAAGGG